>NZ_JBGSXS010000239.1:0-56015 GCF_041751335.1 Aquiflexum sp. | reverse complement strand
TCCGAAAAGTCGGAGGTTATTTCTTGGGAAAAAACGATGAAGGGTGTTAATAAGAAAAAACAGAGAGGAATTAAGCTTTTCAATGAGATGAACATTTGGTTGATATTTTTAAGCTTCAATAACTGCTAAGTATGAGTAATTCGATTTTACTACTATTGAATAAGGGGGGGGGGTATATTTTAACCTACACTACTTAGGCTTATGGTAACCCCAAGTGCCATCGGCACGAAAGATATAATAGCCCCCGGTTTCAACCGGGGGTCTTAGGTGCAATTCAAGCCCGTAAGCCCTGTAGGGACGGACGATTTCAAAGGGTTCGGATAATATCGTTCGTCCCTACGGGACTTTGGCTTAGTTCCGAATTTCATAGTCCACGGGTTGAAACCCGTGGCTAAGAAATCGTTCATCCCTATGGGATTATTTCTGAATTCAATAATTTCCTTCGAACCTAATCTTGATAAAATCCCCTGTATATCATCCCTATATATTGGGCATTATCATGGCTTGCATTTTCGCAGATAATCGAATCCTATCATTTTTTATTCCACAAATAGGCATCCAATCCATGATTATTCACCCCGACGAACAACAGATCCAATCTTCCTGCTTTGATGATTTCCATGGATTTGATATCCCCCATAAAATTGAGTCCGGATTCTTTTTGAGGAATAAACTGGAAATTACCCTTTCCATCTCCTTTGAACAAATGACCAAAGTTAGAATCCATCACCCCTATCCTTAAGCGGCTGGAATTCTGATTCCCACCCAAGATAAAATCAAGATGCCCATCCTGATCGATATCCAATACCGAGATGGCATAAACGGGCGTAAACTGTGCCTGCATGGGCAATGCCTTCGGAATCAATTTTCCATTTTTGTTTTCCAAATACAATGTTCTCAGTTCCGTAACCTGAAGTGTTGAAGCTTTGGACAATTGATCTTTGTTGAATATGTTACTAAGTTTGGCATCCGAATAGGATTCATAATTTGTGAATTTACTTCTCAAGTTGTACATCTGATCCAATAACTCATCCCTGCTCGCAAATGGATATTCAATTCCCTGAGTATACTGGGTAAGGATGGGATCAATGGAACTGTTTCCATCAAAATCAGAAAAGACCAATTTCATTGGCTCGGATTTGCTAGCCCGAAGCTGTGAGTTTAATCCGAAATTGCCCACAATAAAATCCATATCCCCATCTCCATCAAAATCGTCCATCGCTATAGCTGACCAAAGGCCCTCAAGAGGAGATTCAAAATATTGTGAAGTGGCCTCCTCAAATCTTTTCCCGCCTTTATTCAGAAAAATCCGAATGGGCATATATTCTCCAACAACAATCAAATCCTGTTTACCATCACCATCCAAATCTGTCCAAGTAGCATCAGTCACCATGCCGCCAAATTCCAATTCAGGAATGATATCTGAAATCACGTCCACAAATTTGCCATTTCCGTCATTTTTCAACAACAAGCTTTTAGGGCTTTTGGGAAACTGTCCTGGGATAACCCTTCCTCCTACAAACAAATCCATGTGACCATCTCCATCAAAATCCACTACTTTGACACAGGAAGCACTGGACCTTATTTTTGGGAGTGCATCTTCTGATTTGACAAAATTCCCGCCCCCCTGATTGATATAAAGTCTGTCCTGAAGGCTTTCATCATTGGACAGGTAATCATGGTATCCCCCACTGGCGATGTAAAGATCCATATGACCATTACCGGTAGCATCGAAAAAGACTGCATCTGCATCTGTGAATTCGTTCTCTTTTGAAAGATCAAGTCCTTGGGATTCTATGAAATGTCCCGTTGATACTTGTGAAAACAATTTACCGGGCGAACCTTTGGTACCCCCTATAAATAAGTCTGTGAATCCATTATTGTTGATATCTCCTAACGACATCACAGGTCCACAAGTAGTCATCATATTCAATAGAAGTGGTTGTCTTTTAAAATCATTGAAGCCGTATTCTTCATGGGTAAATTCTAAAGGTGGCTGTATCTTGGTAAAATAAGGGTTTGAAGCTAATTGGGTTTCAACATGGTGATGGCCAGCATTTTTTTCTTGGGCGACAAAAATCTGATTTGATTCCACTTCATTTAATTTTTGCCTCTTCCCACTTGGCCACTGAATCAGAACTGAATCTGCTTTTGTATTTTCCCCCAATCCAACATGGATCCGATGACTCATAGAAGATTGGAATCCTCTGGTGGGCTGTTGTTCAAAAAACTGAACTTCCCCATTGGTATATACAGAAATCTTAGTCCCATATCCAAAGGTATTTTTACCCTCCCCTTTTAAGTCAAACTGTAGAAAGTTATTTGGCTTACTGTTTCCTGAAAGTGCATTTTTAAAGATTCCTGCAGGAGCATTCAGATTATTGACTACCAAGTCTATGTTCCCATCATTGTCCAAATCCGCAAATGCTGCCCCATTGGAGAAGTTAGGTTGGGAAAATCCCCAATCCTTACTTTTGTTATTAAAGGTCAGGTCTCTGTTATTTTGAAAAATGTAATTGTGAACCGGAGTAGAACTCATGCTCGTCACCAAAAACAGTGTATCAGCTGGTTCATTTTCCCTTGCCTTGTTGAAATAATAATCTCCTTTAAATTTCAGGAAATCCCTATTGGTATAATCCCTGTAATAGCCATTGGTGACAAAAAGATCCTTCCAGCCATCATTATCTACATCTACAAAAAATGTGGTCCAACTCCAATCTGTATTCGAGATTCCCGCCAACTGACCGATTTCACTAAAGGTACCATTGCCGTTATTGAGTTGGAGCATGTTTCTCATGTTCTGATGGTAAAAACCCTTCATGACCATCAAGGCATATTGTTCGTAATTTTCCGGACCATAAAGCAATTTTTGTCTCTTGTTATCCTCTGGCAGCATGTCCAAAGTGAAAATATCAGGAAGACCGTCATTGTTAATATCACTGATATCAGAACCCATAGAAAAATAGGAAATGTGTTGCAGGTAATCCGTCAGGCTTTCAGTAAAGGTACCGTCACCGTTGTTGATATACAGATAATCGGGCTCGATGTAATCATTGGATATATAGATGTCTGGAAAACCGTTTCCTGTCAGGTCGGAGACTGCCACTCCAAGTCCAAAACCCATAGAATTTCCCAATATTCCCGCTTCCTGACTTACATCTACAAACTTTCCGCCATCATTTCTGTAGAGTTTGTCCCCTGCATCGGGATTTCTATCCTGCCTGGCATTATCAAACTCAATTTCATTGATCACTTTGGTATTGTGATTCAACAAATACATATCAAGGTCACCGTCAAGATCATAATCAAAAAACAAAGCCTGAATACTATTGGATGAATCCGCTAATCCATAAGAAGCTGCTTCATCAACAAAAGTCCCGTCTTTATGATTTATAAATAACTGGTTCCTTCTGGTGTTTGGACTTCCTTTACCTGAATAGCAAACATAAATATCCAACCAACCATCCGCGTTGATATCCACCATGGTCACACCTGTGGTCCAGGCATTTTTACCTTCAACTCCAGCCTGTTTGGTGATGTCATTAAATTTAAAATCCCCCTCATTCAAATAAAGCTTATTCGGGACCATGTTTCCTGTAAAATAAATATCCTCAAGGCCATCATTGTTGATGTCCCCGATGGCAACACCCCCGCCATTATAAAAGTATTCATATGTAAGGATATTGGTACCCTTTCCTTCTGTCAATGTATTTTGGAATCTTATTCCGGACTTTCTAGGAGCAATGTTTTCAAAAATTCCCGGGATTTCAGGGTTATATTCAGGAATTAATTTAATTATATTTAAAGGTAATAGAAGAAACAGGATACAATAAATGAATTTCATGGCTAATTGGGTTAACTAACAGCCCTTTACGGATAGAGTGTCAATCTTCATGGCGTGGTGCCATAAATCTAAAGTATTACAACAATATTTGCAAAGTCTTTCAAGCGTCAGTTGCTTTTCTAAATTTTAGTAAACAATTCATGTATGAACGCAATGATGCAAGTAAAATGGTTATTTAATATAATTCTCGCCAGGAAAATGAAATGTCCGTCAACTTCGGACTTCCAACCTGTTTGAGGTAGAATATTGGGTTACTGGCAAAGAAGCAGATAACCATTAAACACTTTATTTTTAATTATAATTTATCAAAATCTGATACATTTATTGTGACCAAGTTCAAACCTTCAACTGTGATGAGTGATTTTAAAACCATTCCCTTTCTCAAAAGAAATATCCAATTATTCTTATTCATTGAATTGTTGGCATTTTCAGGATGCCAACCCAAAAAAACCACTGAACTGAAATGGAGCACAGATCTTCCGGTAATTGGTTCCCAATCATCACCAAGAGCAGTTGATTTAAACGGTGATGGTATTTTGGACATTGTGATGGGTGCAGGTAAAAATGAGTTTCAATACAGTAATCAGGGTATTCTTGCCATTGATGGGTTGACCGGGGAAATTATTTGGCAACATGAGGCCGAGGATCAGGTTTATGGTTCTGCTACATTTTTGGATGTCAATGATGATGGCGTTCCTGATGTTTTTATAGGGGGCCGATCTCCACATTTTAGGGCAATTGATGGAAAAAATGGACATTTGATTTGGGAATATAAATACCAATATGAAGACCATCCAATCCTTCAATATGCCAGGTTCAACTTCAATAACAGTGTCTTGGTTCCTGACCAAAACGGAGATGGGTTGCCTGATTTATTGACCGTTAACGGAGGCAATGCCGAGGCAGAACCATATCAGATGGAAAACCGGTTTCCTGGTGTTTTGATGCTGATGGATTCCAGATCAGGTGAAATTTTGGCTGCTGATTCCATGCCGGATGGCATGGAATCATATATGTCTCCTTTGACGTTTTCCCAACCCGGAAGTGATGAGCACTATATTTTATTCGGATCAGGTGGTGAAACTTTCAGTGGAAATCTATTCTTGGGAAAACTTTCCGATTTAACCAGTCAAAAACTATCAGATTCCAAAATCATAGCTTCGGAAATTGGACAGGGATTTATTGCTCCGCCTGTCCTTGCAGATATCAATAAAGATGGTTTTTTGGATATCATAGCCATTTCCCATGCAAGTTCTGTTTTTGCTATTGACGGTAAAAACTTGGATCTTATATGGCAAAACAAAATTGATGGTACAGAATGCAGTAACAGTTTTGCTGTCGGTTACTTCAACAAAGATGACATTCCGGATTTTTTCACATTTGTCAGCAAAGGACAATGGCCACAAAACACCGGTTCACTTCAGGTCATGTTGGATGGAAAAAGTGGTGAAATTACCTATTTGGATTCCTTGGGATGTACAGGATTTTCTTCACCTGTAGTCTATGATTTAAACAGAGATGGCATTGATGAAGTAATCATCAGCATCAATGAATATGATTGCAATAGGGATATCGGAGATCAATCTTCTTTTCAAATTGAAAATAAATTATTGGCCATTGATTTTAATGATCAGAAGAAATGGATAATCGATCAAACCCAATATTATAAAAATGTGTTCTCTACCCCTTGGATCGGTGATATGGATCAGGATGGATATTTAGATATTGTTTATTGCCAATATTACAACCATTCTGATATCCTATCATTTTTAGGAATGCGGGTCAGAAGGATTGACACACATATCAAAATTAAAAAACCTCCTCTTTGGGGAGCTTATATGGGAACTGATGGAAATGGGATATTTCAGGGCAAAAAATAAAACCAGGAAAATTCCCGGTTTTATTTTTAATCTATAGTTCTGATTTGTTTTAACTTAATTTCCGCCATCCCACCATACCCTGGTCATAAAGAAATCAGGAAGTGTAGCCCCAGTCTGGAAGTTGGCATTGGATGCTACTTCAGCAGCCGGATATCTTAACTTTCTCATGATCTGACCTTGGGTAACATTTGCAGGATGGTTGGTTGGAGTTAAAATCGGATAACCTGTTCTTCTCCAATCAGACCAAGCTTCCCACCAATTCAAGAACTTGCTTGCCCACATTTGATCTCCGATCATTTCCAAAGCCGGTTTTTCCACACCATAAGGGTGTCTCGCTAAATAAGCATCAACCTGAGCATCTGAAACTACAAATGATTCATCAAACGGGGTGTACATCTGCATAGCAGCCCGAACACCTGCATTGTAATGGGCAGCAGGTGTACCTGTGATTCCAGATCCAATACCTCTTACCAAGGCTTCCGCCATTAGAAAATGAGATTCTGCAGCATTCATCATGATGTAAGGAGAACCTCTTTCCAACATAAGATAATTTATTCTTGAGAAAGTTGTCTGCTGATCAACTGGCCCTCCTGCCATTAATTCTAAACCCGCTTCATCAAAGCCATTAGGCATACCTCTTTGTTCCAAAGGATTGATATTAATGGGATTCCAAGCTACTGCTGACCAAGTAGCTATTCCACCACTGATAATCATCAGTCTTGGATCCACCTCATTAGGTGCAGTAGCTCCAGCTTTCAACCAGTCTATGAAAGTTTTGCTAAGGTAACCAGGCTGTCCTCCATCACCTGGAAAGAAAGCTCTGGAAATTCCGTTTTGATTTATCCAAAGACTTGGTCCTTCTGACATAGGTACCCAGAAATTGTCTGCATTGGTTTGCATAACACCCCCAGCAATTGCCTTCGTAACATACTCCCCAGCCAATTGCGGGGCCACATTGGAAACCCGCATGGCAAGACGCAACATCAGTGAATATCCGAATTTTTTCCATTTGGCGATATCTCCTCTAAAAACCAAATCCGCTCTGGCAAATCCATCATCTGGATTGGAGGTACTCAGTGCTGCGGTAGCCTCTTCCAGTTCCTTTAACATTGCCGGATAAATCTCAGCCTGCTTATCATATTCAGGAAAAAACACACCATTCATTCCCTGCAAAGCATTGAAATAAGGAATATTGCCGTAGAAATCTGTTAGCCTGTGGAAATTCAAGACAGTCATTATTCTTGCTGCATGTCTGGTATTGAGTTTTTTTCCTTCATCATATCCACCTGGACCTGTTTGCTTGATCACTTCTGAGAAATTTTTCAGTGCATCTCCATAGAAGAATTCAAATGGAGCTGAGTTGGATTCGAAGTTTTCTGTGTACTTATCACCTGGAGCTATCCCTCCGCCCGCATTGGCAAGCTGCTGTATCAAGTAGGCAGTCATACCGATATTGGTCCGCCAATCTATAAATCTGTTATCACCTGCAGATCCACCGGAGGCAGTGCCAATTTGGCCTGCTGTAAACATGAAATTCAAGTCTATTTGGTTGACAGCCTGAGGATTGATATTCAGGTCATGTAACTCTTGTGTATCGCATCCCATCATCGCTATACTCATAGCCATGATCGTTATCATTATTTTATTTATAAGTTTCATAGTATGATATCGGTTTTTGGTTAAAATCCTGCCCTTAGGTTAAATCCGAAAGTTCTAGTCTGTGGCATACCAAAGTAATCAAGACCTTGTCCGTTTCCGGAAGAATATGCGGATTCAGGATCAATGTTGTCCACATTTTTCCACAGAATCGAAAGATTTCTACCTACAAATGAAAGGTTCAGCGTTGTCAGAGGCGTTTTGTCCAGGATTCTTCTTGGAAAATTGTATCCCAAAGTAATCTGTCTCAGCTTGGCGAATGAACCGTCATAGATAAAGTGATCCTGCACCCTGTTTCCCATTTGGTTCCAATAATTATTGGCCTCTCCTGCAGAAAGTGTTTTGTTAAAGGCCTCATAAATAGGAGCTCCATTTGAATCAGTACCAGCCTGCGTCACACCTGAAACTGTCAAAGGTGCTTCCCCTGCCCTTCCCTGAAGTGATTGTTTATGAAGTCCCCATTGTGTCAATCTTACATTGGTACCTGAATAAATATCTCCGCCTAACCTGAAATCCACCAAGGCAGAGATGTTAAATCCTTTCCAGGTTATGCTGTTGTTGATACCTCCGGTCCAGTCAGGAATACCGTTACCGATAACTTCCATCCTATCGGATTGTACCGGAGCACCATTTGGTTCAAAGACTAGCTGTCCATTAGGTGAACGTTTTTGCACCCATCCTGCCAATACACCGAAAGGATAACCAGTCCTGTGCTGTACAAATACGGTCCTTGTCCTAGGCTCGTCCACATTAAGGATATCATTCCCCGGAATAAGCGCCTTTACTTCATTCCTGTTTCTTGCCAAGTTGAGTGAAACATCCCACCTAAAATCACCTCTTTGAACAGGAGTTCCTGTTAAAAGGATTTCAACACCCCTGTTTTCCATTTCACCTAGGTTAACCAAAGTAGATCCAAATCCGGATGATCTTGAAACCTGTGCATTCAATTGGTCATCCGTACTTCTCTGACGGTACATGGTAAAATCAAGTCCCAATCTGTTTTGGAAAAACCTCACATCAAAACCAGCTTCAATTTCTGTTGAAAGGAGCGGCCTTAGGAATTTGTTCGGAATGGTACCTCCATTTCCCTGTGCTGTGGCAAAAGAAGCCATGGCTACCTGATTGCCATCGAATCCAATTGCCGGAGCACCAAGTAAAGAGTAAACATTGGCTATCTGATAAGGCCCCACAGTTACGTTACCTACTTGTGCCCAAGAAGCCCTTACCTTTCCAAAACTAAACCAGCGAGGCAATTCACTCATGGCATCCGAGAAAACAAAACTTCCCCCTACGGAAGGATATGTAATATTATTGAATTCTGGATCCAAAACTGAGAACCAGTCTTTCCTTCCTGTAGCAGTTAAGAACAGGATGTTTTTATAACTGAATTCTGCTGATGCAAATAATGAATTGATACCCCATCCAGAATAACCATAGCCGAAATTTCTGGTAACAGTGTTATTGATGGCATGGAAAAAGGGAACATTGAATCCCTGCCCATTTGCGGAAATCGTTTCATCCTCTCTACGCATCCTGTTGGCTCCAATAAATGCATTGACACCAAAGTCACCAAATGTTCTGTTATATCCCAGCATTGTTTCCAAATTGATTTCACTTACATTTCTGGTATTCTCATTCATAGCTCCACCCCTTTGGTAACCAGTACCTTGAGGAGTTAAATTGGATCCCCTTCTGGTAAACCAATCCATACCGGCCCTTCCGGATATATACAAATGGTCGGTGATATCATATCTAAGACTACCTGTGGTCAGAATCCTGTCCCTCACGTCATTAATAGATAATTGATATGCTGAGAAATAAGGATTCTGTCCCCATGGATTGTTCACCATCAGGTATTCTTCTCTTTCAGCAAAACCCCATGTATTCAATAATGCAGGATCAGTTCCAACAGGAATTGTTCCCAATCGGTTTGGATCACCTTTACCCCATTCCACATTCACATTTGGTGGCAATGCAAAAATAGATTGGAATGCATTTCCAGGTGAATCAGATAACCTAGGCCTGTTTTTGGTCCTTTCATTGGAATACAAAATCTTGGCATCAAATGTCAATCTTTTTCCAAATTTACCGTTGGTGGACATGGATAAGTTCAACCTATCGAAACCTGCATTTGGTACCACTGAGGTACTTCTAAGGTCAGTCATATTAAACCTAAAGGTTTGGTTTTCTCCACCACCGGCCAAGGAAAGGCTATTTGTTATAGCGGTACCTGTCTGGTAAAATCTATCCCAGTTATCACCTGCATGGACATAGGGTCTTTGCACCCCGTCAAAATGCATGGATGTACCACTTCCCAATCTTTCACCCCAGGCTTGAGTTCCCCAATTATAACCCTGTTGCACTGTCGTTGGTCTAACAGCCGCACCGGTGATTTGATCTCCTTGAAAACGACCGGAGCCAAAAGTAGTCTGTAGGTCAGTTTGGTTATTGATCCTTTCAAATACGGTATTCGTATTGAATTCAACCCCAATACCTTTTCTTTTTGTACCTCTTTTAGTAGTGATCAAAATCACACCATTAGCAGCCCTTGCACCATACAATGCAGCCGCACTTGCACCTTTCAAAACTGTCATGGATTCGATATCATCAGGGTTGACAGATGTCATACCATCTCCACCATCGGAACCGCCCCAAACACCTGCCTGTCCAAAGTTGGTGTTATCCATTGGAATACCATCTACCACATATAATGGCTGGTTATTTCCCTGAAGGGAAGTGTTTCCTCGGATGATTACCCTAGAAGAACCTGCTGGGCCTGATGCTACATTGGTTACGTTTACACCAGCGACTCTTCCTGCAAGTTGATTGGCGATGTTGTTTTCCCTTGCATCTGTAAACTCTTCACCGCTAACTGTAGTGATTGAATACTGCAGCGCCCTGACATTTCTTTCGATACCAAGAGCTGTTACAACTACTTCCCCGAGTTCAGAAGCATCCTCGGTAAGTGTAACGTTAATTACAGACTGATTTCCGACTCTGATTTCCCGTGCTGCAAACCCAATATAGGAATACACCAAGGTCGTCTCAGGACCAGATACATTTAAAGAATAGTTTCCATCTAGATCCGTTGCAACGCCTGTTGACGTACCCTTGATGATGACAGAAACTCCCGGGAGTGAACTTCCATCAGCTGCGCTGGTGACAGTACCCCTCACTGTCTGTGCAATAGCCGGACTTATCGTCCAACTCATCAGCACAAGACCACAAATTATTAGTAATAGGTTTCTCATAAATAATTTGGTTTTGGTTTATTGATCAATTAATTATATGCAATCAATCCCTTTTGAGGATGTAATTTTAAAGCTGTTTTTAATTCCCACACCATCAAAAAATAAAGTAAATTAATTTGTAAAAAATACTGATAAACCTAAGATTCTCTTTAGATAAAACGATTTACCAACCACTTAAATTTTTTATTTGTTTGAAATTTAGAATTTAATTTGATATAAAAAAAGTATGATTCAAAAAATATGTATTGAAAAATTTACTCATCAAAAAAAAATATTATAAAATTCGGTTAAGGTAATTTTTTTTAAATTTTAAGTTACATTCTTGTAATTGGTATTGCCCCAAACTATTCCAATTTTTTTTGGGATATACATTGAAATTAATCACCTTGCTCTTTAAAAAAGATAACCCGTCAATAAATGAAGAGGTTATGTAGAGATTAATTTTTTGAATTAAACTCATTTTTTTCTGAATTGAGACTACTCATATTTTTACCACGAAATAAAAACACTTTACTATTTCCAAAATTGTAGATAAATTAAGAATTATTACTTAATATCAATCAGGTAGTTACCAAGGTAGGCTATATTGAACTTAACGATCAACCCAAACCAACATGACCGAAGATGAAATTGATTCCTATAAAAAAGATGGATATATCATAATAAGACAACTTTTTACCAAAGAAGAAATTAAACTGCTTTATGAGGCAGCATCAGACGATACTGTCACCAAAAATTCTTTTGATCTCACTGATCAGGATGGAAAAAACACCAAACTAACCTTATGGTTTACTGCAGGTGATGATTCCTTTGGATTGATGTCAAGGTGTAAGAGAATGGTTAAATCAGTCCAGGTTTTATTAGGCCCAGGTAAAGTTTGTCATTTCCATTCCAAAGTCATGCAAAAACAGCCTAAGGTCGGAGGTGCCTGGGAATGGCATCAGGATTATGGCTATTGGTACAAAAACGGCTTTTTATATCCCGAAGCCATGATTTCAGTGATGTTGGCTTTAACAGAAGCAAACAAAGAAAACGGCTGTATTCAGGTACTTAAAGGTTCCCATAAAATGCAACGTTTTGAGCACCGTTTCATAGGAGAACAACAAGGGGCTGATCCGGATTTTGTAAGAGAGGTTGAGAAATATTCAGAATTGGTCTATTGTGAATTGAAACCTGGAGATGTTTTGTTCTTTCACCCCAACCTTTTGCATAGGTCTGAGGCCAATTTATCTGAAAATGCCCGATGGTCTGTAATCTCTGCCTATAACCTATCTTATAATATCCCATTTAGAGAAAAAAATCTTTCATGCATAACACCTGTTCAAGTAGTCTCTGATGAAGCTATTTTGGAAAGTGGGAAAAAAGAAGTGACGAAAGCTGACTTCCTTAAAAAAGAGGAAGAGATTACCCTGAAAGTTAAGTAATGGCCATGAAAAGAAGGAATTTCATAGGGCTTTTACCCTTAACCATAATGTTAACTTCAAGCAATAAATTGAAGTGTAGCCAAAACAATTCGTTACCGATTTCTGCCAATGAATACAATTGGATCACTTTTTATAATCGATCTGGCAAAGGTTGGGGCGAGAATTGGGATACATGTTTGGGGGAATTTGCAAAGACCGGGATTCAGGGTTTTGAACCTTCTCTCAAGAATGCGGCCCAATTGAAGGAGTTGCTCCCCTATCTCGAAAAATACAAAATCCAGTTGCCTTCCTTCTATGTTGGAAGCTTGATGCATGAAGAAGATGATGCAAATAAATCCATCGAAAACATCTTGGAAATTGCAGAAAACGCAAAAAGAATAGGGACAAAAATCATTGTAACCAATCCCAACCCTATTCAATGGGGTGGTGGCCCTTTGAAAAACGATGAACAGCTATTTTGCCAAAGCTCGCATTTGGATCAATTGGGGAAAGAAATCAGCAGTATGGGAATGAAACTGGCTTACCATACCCATGATGTCGAGCTTAGAGCAGGTGCTAGGGAATTTCATCATGTACTCCAAAACACTGATCCAAAACACCTGTATTTCTGCATGGATGTCCATTGGATTTATCGTGGTTCTGAAAATTCCCAATTAGCCGTTTTTGACACCCTCAAAATGTATGGTGATAGAATTGTATCTTTTCATTTAAGACAATCCGAAAATGGAATTTGGACGGATACATTTAATCCAAAAGGAGACATTGATTATGTCCGATTTGCTGAGGAAGTGAAAAAAATGGGGATCAAAGCCCATTTGGTCATTGAACAGTGTTTGGAAGAAAAGACAATCCAAAAATATGATGTGGTCAAAGCGCATCAGATTAATTTGAAAGAAGTCGAAAATTTATTTAACAGCTAAAATATGGTGAATATATGTATCCTCGGCGGAGGTTTTATTGGAAGGTTTTATGCTGAATCCCTTATTGGGAGACGTGGCAAAGATCAGGTAAAAGTGGTATATGCCCGAAAAGAAGAGACTGCCAAAAGGTTTGCTAAAGATTATCATGTAGACCACTACACCACTGATATGGAAGCCGCCGTAAGCAATCCTGATACTGATATGGTAGTCATAGCACTTCCCAATTATGTTCATGAGGCAGCAGTGATGCTTTGTGTTAAACATAAGAAACCTGTATTGTGTACCAAACCTCTTGGGAGAACTGCTGAAGAGGCATTGCGGATGACTTTGGCCTGTGAGGAAGCCGGGATTTTTGCGGGATATCTGGAAGATTTATGCTATACTCCAAAATTCCTGAAATCGATAAAAAGTGTGGAATCAGGCGCTATAGGCCGGATATTATGGGCGAAATCAAGGGAAACCCATCCCGGTCCACACTCAGATTGGTTTTGGGATATGGAGAAAGCAGGAGGTGGGGCCATTGTAGATTTAGGTTGCCATTGTATAGAAATTGCCCGAAACTTCATAGGAAAAGATGTCTTGCCTATGGAAGTCATGTGCTGGGCGGATACACAGGTCAAGCCGATTGATGCTGAAGACCATGCTATTGGCTTGGTCAAATATGAAAATGGTGCCATAGGCCAATTTGAAGTTTCTTGGACATTCCGTGGTGGCATGGATCTTCGAGACGAGGTCATGGGCACCGAAGGAACTATTTGGATCAATTCCTTTTTGCGTACCGGTTTTGAAATGTTTACTAGTGGTGCCGGAACCGATTATGTAGCAGAAAAAGCGGAGTCCTCTTCCGGGTGGCAATTTCCTGTGGGAGATGAGGCCCATGAACTGGGCTATCCCAATATGTTCATTGATATGTTCGAGTCCTTTGAAAATGGAACCCAGCCGCGGGAAACATTCTATGATGGTTATGTGGTGAATTCAATCATCGATGCCGCATACAAATCAGCAAAAACAAAATTATGGGAACCTGTTCAGCTTCCCATTTGGCGGGGAAAAAGAGGACTGACAAAACCATCTGTTTATCAGGAATATGATGCTGACCATTGGTTAATCAAAGAAGAGATATTACCCAATCAGGATAAGAAAATGATCATTAAACACAAAGTATCCAAAGAGATAATTGAAAAGATAACAATGAACAATTAGTAATTATGGATAACCACTTCTTTGCCAGAAACTCAATATTCTATTGCAAAAAGACGGAAGACAGAAGTCGGATGACCGATGTAACGGACCTCTCAGTCTCATGACAAGAATTATTGAATTGCCATTTTACTGGTATTATTGCATACAAAATAAATAATATGAAAATTTGGAAAAATACCAGTAGCTTATATGCTCATTACCACTTTGATGATGAACCAATCATCCTTTTGCTGATCAGATATCCATGAATATCTAGTATCAACAAATATCAGATAACCAGCATATATCTATCTACTATTAAAAAAGGTGAACCAAAAAATAGACAAATATTATGGGTAACAATAGAAGAAAATTTCTAAAAAAAGTTGGTGGAAGCTTGGCTTTGGCTGGATTGGGAACAAGTTTGGAAAGCAAGGCTTATGGAAATACCGTTCCATTAATATCAAACACAAAAGTAAGTGCTAACGACCGGATCAGAATCGGTCTGATCGGTGCCGGGATAATTGGACATTACGATACCGATACCGCTTTGAAGGTAGATGGGGTTGAATTGGTCGGAGCTTGTGATCTCTACACAGGTCGATTAGAATATGCCAAAGAAAAATGGGGAAAAGATTTCTATACCACACGCGATTATCGAGAACTGCTGGCAAGACAAGATATTGACGCAGTATTGATTTGCACTCCGGACCATTGGCATGAGAAAATGGCCATCGATGCCATGAAGGCAGGAAAACATGTTTATTGCGAAAAACCCATGATCCAGAACATCAATCAGGGACATGCCATCATCCAGACCCAAAAAGAAACCGGAAAGGTGTTTCAGGTTGGAAGCCAAAGGGCGAGTTCTGTTGGTATTTTGGAAGCTAAAAAGGTTCTTGAATCCGGTATCATAGGTGATCTGACTTATATGCAGGCATTTTGTGACAGGACTGATACCATGGGTGCCTGGAACTATTCAATACCAACAAATGCTTCACCATCTACGGTAGACTTTGATACTTTTCTGGGAAATGCCCCAAAGGTGCCATTTGATGCCACACGATTTTTTAGGTGGAGAAACTTCACAGATTATGGTACCGGGGCAGCGGGGGATTTGATCGTTCATTTGTTGACCAGTATCCATACCATCACGGATTCTTATGGCCCAAATAAGATTTACAGTATTGGGGAATTGAAGTATTGGAAAGATGGCAGGGATGCCTATGATTTGATCAATGCCATGATGAGCTATCCCAAATCAGATCAACATGATTCTTTCCAGGTTTATACAAGAGTGAATTTGTGTGATGGAAGTGGCAAAGGAGGATTTGGTCTGAAAATTTATGGAACGGATGGATTGATAGATATTGGTTGGAATGATTTCAAAGTAACAACTTTAAAACGAAGTGTCGCCCCAGGATTCGGTGGATATGATTCCTATACCAGCTTTTCAAAAGACCAAAAAGAAGAATTCAAAAAATGGTACCAATCAACTTATGGTGACACCAAGGCAGGATATGAAATGGGCAAAGAAACCCAATTCAATGCTCCAAAAGGATATGATGACCGCTTGGATCATATGATTGTCTTTTTCAATGGAATCCGGTCGGGAAGTCCAATTCCTGAAGATGCATCATTTGGATTAAGATCTGCCGCGCCATCCTTGGCCTGTAACCTCAGTATTGACCTGAACAAACCAATAATGTGGGACCCTGTTCAAATGAAGGTTTTGGGATAAAAGACGGGAGACAGAAGACGGGAGATAGAAGATGGGTTACGATTAATCTTTGGGGTTTTCAAAACCATGAAGGTTACCAATGACATGAATCGGAGCAGCCGTCACCCTGACGCAGGAAGGGTCTCATGAGGATCAGTAAATGATAGATATTAAAAGAAATAGAACCTCTGGAGATCCCTCGTGCCTCGGGATGACGCCTATCTGCGGTAGGTAGGGATAACCTGATGTCATTACCTATTTTGAACATTAACATAATGTTGAAAACTCGGGGTGACAAGGTTGATTCTTGGAATTGATTACAATCACTTAACTAAATACTCAGAATCCATGAAAATTCAACACGAAGAAGATGATAAAAAGGGTTACTTTTATATTGAAATAGAAGGTAAAAGAAAAGCTGAAATGGTATACTCCAAAGCAGGTGCAAATTTGTTAATCATCGAACATACGGAAGTATCGGATGAACTCCGTGGAACTGGTTCGGGCAATAAACTTGTATTGGCAGCTGTAGAACTTGCCAGATCTCAAAACAAAAAAATACTTCCCTTGTGTCCTTTTGCAAAATCAGTTTTTAAGAAACAACCTGAGATCCAGGATGTCTTGAAGTAAGGTTTAAAACAAAATGATAGTTAAGAGAAAATCATCATTACCACTTTCCTGAATTTTCATTAACTTACTGTATCATGAAAATTACAGAGATTTTTAATTCACTCAAATCCTTCGAGATTTTTAAAGACATTCCTGACCATCAACTTCTTTGGCTTATCGACAAAGGAGAAGTTAAAACATTGGAAGTTGGTCATTCTATCTTCCTTCCCGGTGACCCCATTGACAATACCCTGATCATTCTCAAAGGACAATTTCGGTTATTTGCCATTTCTGGAGAGCTTGAGAGAGAGATTGGAACAAAAGTTTTTGGTGAGGTATCGGGGTTTCTGCCATTTTCTAGAGGAAAGATTGCTTCCGGTAAAGGAAAAGTCATTGAGGAAGCCACCATTCTTTTTTTGCACAGATCATATGAAAAAGAAATGCTCAGGGAGCATTACGAACTCAGTCAGGCATTGGTCCATGAAATGACTTCTCGTGTCAGGGAGTTTACCAACTTTCAGAAGCAGACTGAGAAAATGGCTGCTCTGGGAAAACTATCCGCCGGACTGGCCCACGAGCTAAACAATCCCGCTTCCGCAATTTTAAGGAGTTCTCTTGAACTAAAAAAGCATTTAAGGCATCAGCCCGAAAAGTTTAAAAAAGTGATTAAAATAAAATTGACAGATGAAATTATAGACCAGATCAATGATTTGCTTTTTGAAAAAATAAACAATCATTCCGGTCACAAAACCCTTCTCCAGAGAAAAGAACTTGAGGATAATCTCAGCCATTTATTGGAAGACTTTGAAGTAGAAAGTGCATTTGAACTTGCTGAAGATCTTGCCGATTTTGGATTTGAGGAAAAAGACCTTCATCAGCTGGCAAGTATGGTCGCCAAAGAAGATTTTGGTCCTGTATTACATTGGATGGGCGATAATTTGATGATAGAAAAGATGGTTAATGACATTCAGGAATCTTCGGAGAGGATTTCCAAACTTGTAAAATCTGTCAAAGTATATACCCACATGGACCAATCTCCTGAGAAAAAAAGGAATGATATTCATGAAGGTATTATCAACACACTCAATATCCTAAACCACAAAATTAAAAGCAACAATACTAAAGTAATACAGGATTTTGATCATTCAATCCCTCCCCTCCTATTGTATGTTTCCGAAATAAACCAAGTCTGGACCAATTTGATTGACAATGCATTAGACGCTGTATCAGAGGTAGAAAACCCCAAAATCACCATCAAAACTTGGCAACAAAACCATGAGGTGAAAATATGCATCATTGATAATGGCAAAGGCATATCACCGGAAATTGCATCAAGGATCTGGGAGCCTTTTTTCACCACCAAATCAATGGGCAATGGAACCGGATTGGGGCTTGAGCTGGTTTTGAATATCGTCGAAAGACATCAGGGAAACATCAAAATGAAATCACAACCGGGAAGCACAACCTTTGAAATATGCTTTCCAATTCAATAAGATATGTCACAGCCTATAATTTTTTCCATTGATGATGATCCTCAGGTCCTCAGAGCAATCACCAGAGATCTTAGAAACCGATTTAGAGGTGATTACAGGATTCTAAATACCATTTCCGCCAAGGAAGCATTGGAAAGCTTGATTGCACTTAAAAACCAAGGCGACACCGTGGCGCTGTTTCTCTCCGACAACCGTATGCCTGAAATGCAGGGTGTGGAGTTTTTAGAAAAAGCAAAGGAAGTTTTTCCTGAAGCTAAGCGGGTCTTACTGACAGCATATTCTGATACTGAAGCCGCCATTAAGGCCATCAATGATGTGCAGTTGGATTATTACCTGCTCAAACCTTGGGATCCGCCCGAGGAAAGACTTTATCCGGTTCTCAATGACCTATTGGAGGAATGGGAACAATCTTATGTGCCCGAATTCAAAGGACTAAAGTTAGTTGGATATCAATTTTCCCCCAAATCACATCAGCTCAAAGATTTCCTTTCAGGAAACCTGTTCCACTTCAAATGGTATGATTTCAAAAACAACCAAGAAGCCAAATCTCTTTTGGAACTCAATCAACTCAGTGAAAAAGATCTTCCCATAATCTTTTTGGAAGACGGTTCTAACCTTACCAATCCAAGTGTGGTAGACTTGGCCAAAGCCTTGGGTTTGAAAGTAGAAGCATCGGCAGATTTATATGATACGGTCATTATTGGAGCCGGCCCCTCAGGACTTGCTGCTGCAGTATATGCTGCATCTGAAGGACTGAAAACCCTATTGATTGACAAACGAGCTCCGGGAGGGCAGGCGGGCACAAGTTCCAGAATTGAAAATTATCTGGGATTTCCCAAAGGACTCAGTGGCTCTGACCTTACCAGAAGAGCCATCACCCAAGCCACTAGATTTGGTACTGAATTTTTGTCCCCACAGGAAGTCGACGGATTGGAATTCAATGATCCATATAAAACCATATTGCTAAAATCTGGCGTAAAAATCAATGCAAAAAGTGTGGTCATCACCACAGGGGTCAATTACCGGACCCTAAATGCCCCGGGAATGGGAAAATTGTTGGGGGCGGGAATATATTACGGTGCGGCAAATACGGAGGCATCCTTTTGCCAAAACAAAACAGTCATGGTAGTTGGAGGAGGAAATTCCGCGGGACAGGCCGCCATGTATTTGAGCAAGTTTGCAGAAAAAGTAATTATCCTTATAAGGGGCATCGGACTGGAAGCAAGCATGTCCTCATACCTTATCGATCAGATAGCCTCTGTCGAAAACATCGACCTTTGGACGGAAGGGGAAATCTCAGAAGTCAAGGGTGAAAATCAATTGGAAAGTATTTCAGTCAAATTCAAAAACCATGAGGATAAAGAACAAGAAGCCGCAGCCTTGTTTATTTTTATCGGTGCACAGGCGGTTACGCAATGGCTGCCCAAATTGATCGTGCAAGACAACAAGAACTTTGTGGTCACAGGCAACGATCTGAAACTGAATCATGAATTCAAAAAAATCTGGAAGCTTAAAAGAGATCCTTATTTATTGGAGACCAGTGTTCCCGGTGTTTTTGCCGCAGGGGATGTCAGGTCAGGGGCTATGAACAGGGTGGCGTCGGCCGTTGGCGAAGGTTCCATGAGTATCAGTATGGTGCATAGATATTTGGCTGAAATTTAATTTTAGATTTTTTTTAAAAGTACGGAGTATGAAACTCTCATTTTCAGGTATTTTTATTTTTTATTTCTATCAAGGCTTCAAACTTGTTAACTATAATTGAGTTAAATATTCGATAATTATAATTTTCCTTAAAATCATCAGACTTTATATAAAGCATTTTGGGTTTCCGGACTACGCGAAATTTCCATGAAGCCCTCGTCTGATTTTGGTTCGCTTTTTTCAAACAAAGCTTGGGCTTGCAGTCCTCCTGATTCATTTTCTATTGAAACTTTAAAGGCTATCCGAATTATCAATAAAAAAAGAGTTCAAGTCAATCAAAATGAGATCTTGGAAATCGGACAAGAAATTAATGACCAATACAGGATGACATTAACTTTTCAAATGGAATACAGCATTGAAGAATTTTTAAAAAGAGATCATAAATTTTTGAAGGATGAAAGACTTTACCTAAAATTCACCGGCGTTCCAGAAGATAATTTGGAAATCATGATCGACATTGAAATCGAACTTGACAATGGTAATATGTTTGTATTCAACAATGAGACAATGAAGATTAACGGTGGATAGCATTTCCTTCAAAAAAGAAAATGATTTTTTTCAAAAAGGAATAGATTTATCAAGGATTTGCGATGTTGTGTTTTTTTTCTTTTCATGACCGAAGTCATAAAAATTTGGAAGCAATCCGAAAATATAAATTAAATTAAAACATGAGGAAATTAGACAAATAAGTGTAGTATGAAGTTTCTATACAAGTACATGTATTTAAAACTATATAATCTGAAACTTGAAGATATTCTGTAGTTCATTTATTTTTGTTTTTTTGCTGTTAAAAAAAATACTGTTGGATTTATACTACTTAGGTGAAAAAAAAGCCCTTAAAATGTATTACTTTTCAGCGTGAATTATTATTCCTAAAAGTCGTGTCATTTTACAATTCCACCAGTTTTGTAAGCCTTCCTGATAGGTTGATTTTGAACAAACGGAATAAAAATTGGAGCAAATTTAATTTGAGAGTAAAACAATTATCACGCCTAGTTTAACGATTTTGACCGGTAAAATTCTACTAAAGATATCTTTCTTACTATTATTCCCATCATTGTTCTTGGTTTCAAAAGAAAGGTTAACCCTTTCCAATTTTGACAGTCTCCAGCAACATACACCAACTATGGGGAAAGGCTATGTGATGGAAATATGGGACAATACCAATGGATTGCCCCAAAATGCCATTTATGCGCTAGAAAAAGACAATACGGGATTTTTGTGGATGTCCACTGAAGAAGGTTTAGTCCGTTTGGATGGAACTTATACGAAGGTATTTGACAAAGAAAGCTACCCGGAAATGCTGGAACAGACTTACTATTCATTTTTTAAAACAAAGAGTGGAATTTGGGCTTCGGCCGACAAAAGTATTGCCCTACTTGATAAAAATATCCTACAAGTAATCGATTGTTCCCAAATTACAGAAAATACGTGGATCAGAGCGATATCAGAATCGGAAAATGGTTTGTTGGTTGGAATGCAAAATGGTAAAATCTACAATTGGAAAAATGGCCGATTTAGTGTTCTTGATTTTTGGAATCCAGAATCAAAACTCGAAATCCAAAGTTTTTTCAACCTTGAA
Organism: Aquiflexum sp.; assembly: GCF_041751335.1. Lineage (GTDB taxonomy): Bacteria > Bacteroidota > Bacteroidia > Cytophagales > Cyclobacteriaceae > Aquiflexum. The sequence goes on along the minus strand of NZ_JBGSXS010000239.1, from coordinate 34,753 downwards.
AATTCCAAAATGTTGGTGGGTACAAACCGCGGGCTTTATGAAATTGATTTAAAATTAAAGGAAGCCAAACTTATTTCATCCATTAGTTTTTCTGCACAAAAAATCTTTGGAAACTTAGCTGCAATTTATATTTCGGTCCCAGAATCAGGGATTTTCAGTCTGAAAGAAAATTATGAAATGGAAAAGATTATTTCTTATGAAGATTTCCATGACATCAACCCCATTAGCCTTACCTCCGATTCCGAAAACCGAATTTGGGCAGGATCATTGGAAAAGGGTGTCATGATGATTGAAAATAAAAAGGTTACTCGCTTCTCCTATCCTGAACTTAAAAATTATCCCGTAAGAAAAATTATTAAAGAAAAAAACAACCTCTATTTAGGCACCCTTGGAAAAGGACTTGCATTGGTCAGACCGGCAAAAGTAAATCAAGTGAGTTTTGAGGTTCTCCAAGAAAAAAATATCAAAGCCATTTATCAGGCACCAGATAGCAGTATTTGGGTTGGGACAAGATCAGATGGTATTTTTAAGATAAAATCCGGAGAAATAGTTTCGGTAAATGTGAGCGATGGTTTACTACAAAATGGTGTGATTACCATTGGCGCCAGAGAAGAAAAAGTTTTTGTTGGATCCATTGGAGGGGTTTCAGTTATTGATATTAAATCAGGCAAAGTCATTGAAAAAATTACTCAAGAAGATGGGCTGAAAAGTAATTATACCTACGCAATTTACAAAGACTCCAATAATTGGTTATGGATTTTGACCAGATATGGGGGTATGCATTATTTCGATGAAAACGATCTGCTTCACAAAGTTGAGCTTCCCGAAAATTTCTCAAATACCAATTTTATCAGTATCCTAGAATTGAAGAATAAAGAAATTCTTATTGGATCTATGAATCAAGGTATATTTAGAATTAAGGATGGTAATTTTATAGAAAACCAAACTTTGCCTTTAACCCCAGGAGAGCATATTATTTACTGTATGTATGAGGATAATAACGAAGACTTATGGATAGGTACACATGGTGGCATGTTGCTTTATTCCAACAGAAAATATAAATCTCTTCGAAAGTCTCACGGTTTGAAATCACAGAGTGTCTACAGTATCACAGAGGATCAAACAGAAGGAATTTGGTTAAGTAATAATTTTGGTGTACAATATATACCAAATTCAGAATTGAAGAGGTTTAAGGAAAACAAGGACCAGGATTTTTTCATCAGTTCCACATTGTACAACAAAAATCTCGGGATGCCCAATTCTGAGGCAAATGGACTGATTTTCCCAGCGGCTATAAAAGACTTTTCGGAAAAAATATGGATTCCTACAGTGGAAGGTATCGGAATTATTGATCCTTCCGAAGTAAGAAGCTTTGAGCAAAATGCAGCTAATTTCCAATGGGATGAACTGATTGTTGGAGATCATAAGGTTCCTTTTGAGGATAAAATTGACATACCTCCAGGAGAGAATATGTTTCAGATTTCATTTACCAATATAGACTTTGAAAACCCCAGCCAATATTCGCTTTTTTACAGGATTGAAGGGGGAAATACTGAATGGTTGCCCATCAAAGACCAAAGACATCTTATTTTCAATGGCCTGAAACCAGGCAAATATAATCTTGAAGTTAAAGTTCTTAGATATGGCAAAACGGATGTGGTAAAATCCTTGCCAATAGAGATTGAGGCTTATTTCTTTGAAACTATAATATTCAAGGTTTTTGCAATAATCTGCCTCTTTCTTTTAGTTTATTTTATCATCAAATACTTCTTCAATATTAAAATGAAGAATGATCTGGGAACCTTGGTTAATAAAAGGACAACAGAACTAAGCGATACTAATGAAAAATTGAAAATTGCGATTTCAGAAATAGAAGCTCAAAATTTAACCCTAAAAGAAATCACTTGGAACCAGTCACATTTGGTGCGAGCTCCACTGACCAAAGCAATGGGCATCAATCAATTATTGATCAACTATCTTAAATATTCTAATGTAGGTAAAAGTCGAGAGCAGCTTGAAAGCGAGTTAATGGATACATTGAAACAACTTGATGAGATAGTAAGAGATATTCATTCTAAATCTGAAAAATTAAGAAAATAGTGGCAGCTGTTGGACCGAAAATTTTTATAATTGATGATGATCCTGGCGTGATTTTTCTCCACGAGATCATTCTCAAAGAAAGTAAATTAACAGATCATCCTGAATGTTTCAGTGATGCCAGAGAAGCCTTAGGCTATATTTTCAATATTGATGAGGATTGTTCTAAACTATTGATATTTCTGGATATCAACATGCCTAAAATGTCAGGGTGGGATTTTTTGGAAGTCCTTAAAAAAAAGATCCATAAAGCTGATATAAAAGTAATCATGGTAACCTCCTCCCTGAGCAAAGAAGATAAGGAGAAATCAAATGAGTTTCCTTCGGTAATTGATTTTTGGGAAAAACCTATCAATGAAATCCAATCAATTAAACTCCAAAAAAGATTGAAGGATTGGTTGTCTGTATAACAAAAAACAACAATGTCATTTATTTATAATTATTTTTTTTTAGATTGTATCAAACTTATTTTTCTAAAAGATAATCTAACAAAATTTTAATTTATGTCAAATCATAAAATATGGATATTGGGAATCAATCCGGAAAATCCCAATCAGCTCATCTTGTCAGTAAAGGATAAAATCACCAACAATCTCAATGTCAAGCCAGGAGATAAAGTGAGTTGGGAAATTAAAAAAAAATCAGGTGTAGCTTCTATTTCCATCACCAAAAACGAATCCTCTAAAAATGTTTTCAGCAAAGGTCCCAAAGAAATAAAAGACTCAAGCAGTTGGAAAGGCACTGTTGATCCGGATATCACTGTGCCATCTAATGAATTATACACCATTCATTTTACACCTAAAGGCAGTAAGGAAATTCACAGATACGATCCAAAAATTTCTGTAAACAACTAAATATTATTATGAATAGTAATTCAAAAGCCTCTCTATTTGGGATAGGCTTTTTTTGCTTTGTCGTTGGTAGTACTTTCGGACAGGATCAGAAAGTCGCTGATAGCCTGACAAGAATCTATGAACAGGATATCCTCAAGGATACGCTAAAGCTTGAATTACTCAGAAATCTGGCATTTAACGAAAGTAGGGATCTTCAAAAGGCATTGGGATATGCTGAAGAGCTTATCAGACTTTCTCAGGAGCAGAATAATCATCTTTACCTATATCGGGGGTATTTACAACAAGGTTATAAAAAAAGACTTCTTGGAAATCTTGAAGAAGCCATGGCCGCGTTTTTCAAAAGTTCTGATGCAGCAAGGATAGCTGAATTTCCTGAAGGAGAAGGTACTGCTTTTGGTGCTATAGCAGACATTTATTCCATTTCGGAAAATCATGTCAATGCGATGCTGTATTACCACAAATCCATAGACATACTCAGAGCCGCCAAAGATTCAGTTTCCCTAGCTGCAGCCTTAATGAATGCAGGTGATGAATTCCTTCACAGACAATACTTTGATTCTGCGTTGGTTTATTTTGAAGAGTCAGGATTTATTTTTGAAAAGGCAGATTATCTGATCGGCAAGGCATATAATCTCGGAAATATCGGAATGGTATATGCCAATATTGGAAAAAATGAACTTGCCGAATCCAATATCAATGAGGCTATCAGAATCCTGGAAGAAATGGAAGATTTTTACCCAATCAGTATCTACCTGATCTATATGGCAGATATATACATGGAAAAGGGCGATCAAACCACTGCATTAACGTACGCAAAACGAAGTTTGGACCTGGGCAAAGTTCACGGACTGAAAGAACAGATAAGTGATGCTAACCTAAAATTATCTGAACTCTATGAAAAGTCAGGAAATATTGAGGAATCCTTCAGGTATTATAAAGATCATATCGCTTATAGAGATAGTGTAAGCAATGTGACGACAGTCCAAAATATGGCCAATCTGAGGACAGATTTTGAGGTTTCCCGAAAACAGATAGAGGTAGACCTGCTCAATCAGGAAAAACGTAACCAAAGAAATGTCTTGTTCTCCCTGATAATTATCATGGCATTAGGTGCCATCATCTTGGGGATTTTATTTTGGTACTACAAAAAAATACAAAAAGAAAAAAAGCGATCCGAGACCCTTCTTTTAAATATTCTCCCATCTGAAACGGCTAAGGAATTGAAATTAAATGGAAAGGTAGAAGCTGTCAAATCCAACTTTGTGACAGTTATGTTTACTGATTTTGTGAATTTTTCCAAACAATCAGAACTGATAGAACCTGAAAAGTTGGTAAAAGGAATTGATTTTTATTTTAAAGCCTTTGATGAAATCATCACCAAACATGGATTGGAAAAAATCAAAACCATTGGGGATTCATACATGTGTGCAAGCGGATTGCCTACACCCAATAAAGATCATGCCCTGAATATGGTCAAGGCTGCCAAAGAAATGGTGGCTTTTGTTGAAAGGGTAAAAAAATTAAACAATCAACTACCGCATTTTGAAATGAGGCTAGGTATACATTCCGGGCCAGTCATAGCTGGAATAGTAGGCATCAAAAAATGGCAGTATGACATTTGGGGAAATACCGTAAACATTGCTTCAAGAATGGAGTCTGCTTCAAAACCGGGCAAAATCAACATATCCGAAACCACCTATCAGGAAATAAAAGATCATTTTCCCTGTGAGTTTCGTGGCGAAATTCAGGTCAAAAACGGAGGCTCTTTTAAGATGTATTTTTTAACTTAATCACGGAATAAAGGGAAGTTTTATTTACGAAATATGAATATCCGGCTAAATACAATTAGCCAGCTCTTTCCGGAACAAATGGGTAGAAGTCCGAAACAGGAAGTCTATAGTTTCAGATAATTCAGGCTGCTCCAAAGTATCTTATAAATATTGCTTTTTACTTGTATAATTCCGGATATTCATATTACGAAATTTTCTCTTGTTCGAAAATCCAAATGAGTGAAATTGATTTTGTGAACTCTCTATCGTTTCTTGATAAGCTTTTAAAATACCGTGATCTGAGGGTACATATTAAACAAACTTTTTAAGAAATCGCTTAATCAAGCCCCGATCGTAACCTGACCGACCTGATTACTGACACGCCCACAGACATCAACCAGCGTAAGTATATAGCGACAACCAGGCTGCATTTGTGCCAAAGGAACCAATATTGTCAGCTTGGTGCCACTTTCAGAAGACACAGGACCAATGGTAGCCAAAGTGCAACCGGTACCTCCCTGTGGGGAAAATCGGGCTTCTTGATACCAATTGAGGCCATTTCCAGTCAAAACAATTTCGGGGTTGCCCGCTGCGCTGTAAGAAAACGTCCTTTGGGTAAATGTGCTGTAAGAACGATCAGGGAATGAAGATACTGGATAAGTTAATTTTTCAGAGGATTTGGTGGTACCATCAATAACAGCAACAAAATCCATCATATTGGCAAAGCGACCTGTCAGGACCGGGTCAGGTGTGGAGCAATTGCCATTGGCAAAATCCAGAGGAATTACAAATTTATAACTACTAGCACAATTGGTAGGACCGGTAGATTCCACTTTTGTCAACGGTAAGTAAACACCATTAACGAGCAGTTTCATTTTTTCATCGATTCCTGAACTTGCACCATAAAGACCCACACCAGGAATGCTGATTTGGTTTTCAAGCTCTTTCCCAGGAATCATCCCTCCTCCTTTAGTTCCCGAATTGGTGTAACAAATTTCGGCGATATGGGGTATTCCCAAAAGCTTAACCTTTTCTGAAACAGCTGTTTTCCCATTTACAGTAACGCTGATATTTGGATTGATTACCCCGCAGGCTCTATTGTTTGAGTTTTCTGAAGCAGTTTTATATGGAATCTTTATGGTGAGAGATGTGGCTGTTGCCCTTAAAACAGTTGCTTTTCGCCAGCCTGTAGAGTCAGTCCTGTTATCAGATGAACAACTCCCAAATGCAGCTGTCTCATTTTTGAGCCAAACAAAATTGTCCTCAAGTTTGGTAGAAAACCCTTTACCTGTTAATGTCAACTCATCGCCCCAGAAAGTGAATTCGGGAGATGTAGCGGTAACCTCAACACTTACTGTTGGATTAGGATTATTTGGGTTGTTGGGGTTATTTATATTTGGATTGTTAGGGTCTTGCTCTTCTGCACATCCAAGCAATCCGACTAGGGAAATCCCTAAAACCAATAAATTAAAAAATTTATTTTTCCCATACTTTACTATTGCGAAGGAATCCTCAAATTTTGAAGAAGCACTGAAAGTTTTCATCTTGTTATAATTAAGTGACAATAAAATACCATACTAAGCAAAGCCCCTAATTTTAAAACAATCTTCATAATGTTTGCCTGAGCTAAAATTCAGAATTATAAATTGCACCATCAATACCATAATAGGGGGATATTAAAAAAATATATCAAAAAGTCAGACCAACTTTTCATGTAAAGCTTTACTGATAGCTTCACCTTGGGAATGGACATGGAGTTTGTCGTAAATCCGCTTAATATGGGTACGAACTGTCTCAAAGCTTATCCCCAATTCGGCAGCAATCAGTTTAAAACTATTACCTTTTGAAAGTGATCTGAGTATTTCTTTTTCTCTTTCAGAAAGCATGTATTTATTGGCAGGTTTTTGAACATGTAGCTGATCGATTACGAGCCTTGCAATAGATGGACTCATGGGTGCTCCTCCTTCCAATACTTCCTGAATAGCCAAAACCAATCTATCTGAAACATTTCTTTTCAACAAGTAACCATTCGCTCCGGCCATCAAGGCATCAAACACGTGGCTATTATCATCAAATACAGTTAACATGATGATTTGGGTGGTCAAGTCATATTCCCGGATTTGCTTAACTGCCTCTACTCCATTAATACCCGGCATGTCTATATCCATCAAAACTACATCAGGCCTGCAGTTTATCACAATCTCTCTAGCTTGTTTGGCATCACCAAAATTTCCAACAATCTCAAACTCATCCCTAAGCATGAGAAGTTGACAAAGCCCTTCCCTCAAATTGGTATTATCTTCAAAAATTAAAATTTTTACAGGCATAGTTTTTTGATTGCATTGATAACAAGTTAAGATGTAGTATCGGATTAACCAATACCTCAATCAGGTGACAGGCGCTTCAAGTTTTATCATAGTACCTCTTTCCGGTTCAGTTTTTAATTCAAATTTGGCTTGAATTTGTTTTGCCCGGTTCTCCATGTTTAGTAAGCCATTGCTTTTATTCAATTCTCTCTGATAATTAAAGCCTACACCATTATCAGCGATTTCAATGAATAGAAGATTATTTTTCACTTCAAGAGAAATCAAAACTTCTGTCGCCGAACTGTATTTCGCACAGTTATTCACTGCCTCCTTGAATATCAGGTAGATATTCTTTCTGAAAACAGGATTCAAATTGAGTTCTGAAAGGTTACCTCCCTGATGAAATGCATATTGTATTCCCAAAGGCTCCAAAATTTCAGCAGCAAAATCTTTCATCCTAAAAATCAGCTTTTCTAGACTGTCATTATTGGGATTGATCGACCAAACGATTTGGGTCAGGTTGTCCATGATAGAACGGGCATTTTGTTGGATTTTTTGCAACTGACCAATAACAGTCTCTTTATCCTCCATCTTCAGAAGTGCAATTCGACTATTGACATCTATGCTTGACAGTGTTGACCCTATTTCATCATGAAGATCACTGGATATCTGATTTCTGAGCATTTGTTCGTTAAGTTCCTGCTTTAACCTGTATCTATTAAAAATCAGGTAAGCAATACCCAAGCTTGCCAAAAACAAAAAGATTGCGAAAATCTGAAATTGCATTCTTCTCCTGGTGCGGGAGTTTTCAAGTTCCATGTTTGATTTGAGCAGCGCTATTTCCTGATCTTGCTTTTCTGATTCATATTTTTCTTTCAGCCCAATCATATTTTCAAGTTGTTTTTGTTGATCAAGACTGTCTTTCATTATGCCTGCCATGTTCAGATATACAAATGCCTTTTGCCATTGCCCTGTTTCTTTGTACAAATTGGCCAACTCGGAAGCAGCGTCAAATTGGTAATTCAAGAAATCAAGGGTATCACTGATGAAGAATGCCTGGTTCAAAAAATATTCCGCCTCCTTATATTTTTCAAGGGCTATTTGTGCCTTTCCAATTACCAAAGCCTCATAAGCCATATCCGCTTTATTTCCCAGTTTATCAAAAAGCTCATAAGCCATAATATATTGGCTAAGCGACTCCTCAAACAGCTGCTTCATATAAAAAGTATCCCCTAAATGTTCCCTTACCATAGCCAACTGATATTCATTATTCTCTTTACCTTCAATGATTTTAAGGCATTTTTCCAAAACAGTCAGACTACTGTCCACCATATTGATTTTCCTCAATAGGATACTGAGGCTAATTGCGGTATTGACAGATCTTCTCAAATCTCCCTGAAATTCAAAGCCTTTAATAGCCTCATTGAAATATTCTACGGATTTTTTATTGTCTCCCTGTTCTCTATACAAAATACCAAGAAGCCTTTTGGTATCTGTTTGTAAAGGAACATCTTTCAGAGCAAGGGAAAGGGAATCCGCCTCAAGGGCAAAAACCAATGCTTCACCAAAGCGGGACTGTTTGGTCATGACTTCTGTCAGATTGATATCCACCCTTGCCACATCATATAGGAAGTTTTCCTTGGCAAAAACATCCCGTGATAAATTAAGATAATAGACGGAAGAATCTAGATTTCCCTTGTGCATAAACACCCATCCTAATGCATTATAGGAATTGGCTATACCCTTATTAAAAGTATTTCTTCGGGCATCATGAAGTGCTTCATTGGCCAAATTGTAGGCGGAATCTGAATTTACAGCAGCTAAATCAAATGCTTTTGTGGCTTTCGCCAATAACAAAGAATCCGAATTCTGGGAATAAATTGGGAAGTTTACCCCTAAAAGCAGAATAACAAGAAAGCATACTTTATTCATACCGCTGCAAAATGAAGGTAAAAGATACAAAATTCTCCATATGCAATAGTAAGAAGCTTAATGATTGTTTGAATTTTCAGAACCAAATCTATTAGTTTTATAAAATCTAAATTCTTAACAATTTTGAAAAATTTACTACTGACATATTTCTTACTTTTTCTTTTTGCTTTTAATACGAAGGGGCAAGCTCCTACAATAATCACATCAGATATTGATAACTTCTGGGATGCATTTGACAGGTTATATAATGCAAAGTCCAAAAAGGATAGCATCATGATTATGGATGTATTATATCTGAAAAGAGCAAGTGAGGGATTCAAAAAACTGATCAAAGCAAGGGACCTTACTGCAGAAAAATACATCTCTCAGATCGGTCGATACCCTGAATATTGGAAATCGGTGAGAAAAAATACACTTTCAGTTGCTGGATACCGGTCGGAAATAAAGAACCAAATTAATTTGTACGGGCAATCCTTAAAAAACTTCAAAGCCCCAGATATATGTTTTGCCATAGGCATTTTGTCCACAGGTGGCACTGTGAGAGGTGGTTGGCTACTGATCGGTACGGAAATGGTGGCCTCAGACAGTACTACTGTTAGGGAGGGCATGAACGGGTGGCTAAAACATACCCTGCCCAAAAAACCCATGATTCTGGAATTTACAGCACATGAAATGGTACATACCCAACAACGAATTGGTCCGGGAGTGGTTTGGGGCCACTTTAACCATCGCTTGTTGACAATGACTATCATGGAGGGGGCCGCAGATTTTATTGCCAAGAAGATTACCGGAACTTCCATCAACGAAAGTATGTACGCTTACGCATACGAAAATGAGAAACAAATCTGGAAAGAATTTTCCCAAGAAATGTACGGCATGGACTACAGCAATTGGTTGTATAACGGAAATAACTCCAAAGATCGCCCCGCTGACTTGGGCTATTTTGTAGGTTACAGAATCTGTGAGTCTTATTATAACAAAGCAGCTGACAAAGAAAAAGCACTGAATGAAATTCTCAAAACCAATAATTTCCGAAAGTTTCTTAAAAAGAGCGGCTATGGTAATAAATTCAACTAATCTTAAACAGACTTTATTGGTATTTGTTTTTGTGTTTATTTCGGCTGAACAAATTCAGGCACAGAATGACAGTACTTTCCAAAAGCCAACTTTTGCCGTCTTACCCCTCGTGTATTTTACACCGGAGACAAGTTGGGCCTTTGGAGTAGGTGCAGTCACCAATTTCAAAATGGGAGGCAGCAGCGAAAATACCTTTGAAAGTCAGGTAGCAGTAGGATTTGCCTATACCCTTTTTGACCAGGTGTTATCCTTTAGCAGTTGGAGATTGTTTACAAAGGAAAACAAAAACCTGTTTGCCGGGGAGTTGGGCTGGTATGATTATGTTTATTTCTTCTATGGAGTAGGTAATGAAATCAGGGAACAAGACAGAGAATCTTTTGATGCCAGATTACCGAGACTACGCTTTGATTATCTGAGAAAAGTCTCTGCCAATTTATATGCAGGGTTCCGGTATCATTTTGACAATTTTGATATCAGAAGGGTCGAACCATCCGGCCTATTGGAGTCCGGATTATACCATGGCTTGGAAGGCGGGACAGTCAGTGGTTTTGGCCCCATGTTGTACTATGACAGCAGGGATAGTCAGCTCTACCCCACCTCGGGTACCTTTGCGGAAAGCAGTCTTCAGTATTTCAATTCAGCCATAGGCAGTGATTTCCGTTATTGGAGATGGGTGGTAGATTTTAGAAAAGTCCATCAAATCAAAGAAAACCAACATTTTGCCTGGCAGGCCTATTCTGAAATCCAGGCCGGCGACCCACCATTTTTTTTATTATCCCAAATGGGAGGAAACCGTTTGATGAGGGGACTATTTGAAGGAAAGTTCAGGGATAATAACATGGCCGCAATTCAGGGGGAATACCGGTGGAAATTCCTACCTAGGTGGGGATTAGTTGGCTTTGCTGGATTGGGAAATGTATATTCCAACGATCGTCCCTTCCAAATCCAAAATACCATGGCAACTTATGGTCTTGGCGGAAGATTCAAGTTGAGCAAGCGGGAAAAGCTCAATCTCAGGTTAGATCTTGCCCATTCTCCTGGAGAAGAATTCAGGTTTTATCTTACTTTTGGGGAAGCTTTTTGATTTGGGTCAAGGTCAAAACCTTTGGTTTAGGTTCTGGTATCTTTTTTATTGGTCAAATCTTTTTATCAGAATTCTCCAAGTGCATTAATTTCAACTCCTAACCACATAGAATAAAATATTTAATTTTATAAATTTAGGAAAAGGAAATTGAGTCCTTGCTGTAATGAAAAAAATCCCGCTAACTGACAAAAACTATCTTTTAGAAAAATTCCCCGGAAAAGGTGGCTGGACCTATGCACTTATTCCCGAAGTACTTATGGAAAAACGATTTCCATTTGGATGGATGAAAGTCAGGGGATTTATCGACAATTTTCAACTGGATAATTATAAACTGATGCCATTTGGAAATGGACTCCTATTTTTACCTGTGAATGCAAAAATCAGAAAATCCATAAAAAAAGAAGCTGGGGATCAAGTACATATCCAACTTTTCGAATATGTAAGACCTCAGGGAATTCCTGATGAAATCATGGATTGTCTTAAAGATGCCCCCAAAGCGTTGAACAGATTTTTGAGCCTTCCCGATTGGGAACAAAAACTATATATTGAATCAGTTTTGGATGCCAAAAAACAGGACACCCAAGTAGAAAGGATCGTCAGGATGATAGATAAACTTGATTATTGAATATGAAAAAGAAAATGATTGTGATCTGGGCTGTAATGCTTTCCATGGGTATTATCCCTGTGTCATGCGACTTGTTTTGCCCTGACTCCTGCGGATGTGGTCCATCTTCCCAATTCAAGGAATTTTCCATTAAAGATTTTGCTATTGGCGATTTGTTAATTGGGACTTCAGATTTCAACCCTAACTTTTTCTATGAAAAAGACCAATTATTTAAAGTAATTGAAATTTCAGGCTTTGAATATTTATCCCAAATCCAAGAATCCAAATTACATTTTTTCTTTATAAACGGAGCTTATGCCTGCTCACCGATTCCTCCATCTTCAATTCAGAAAATCGATGATTTGAAGATTATCAACAAAAAGGAAATCTATCTATCTAATAATATGATTTTGAAAGAAGAGGAAATAACAGATAGATTTTTAATTTCAAATTATCCAACGATTGCAGGTCAAACCATTCCCTCCTTCCTTGAAAATGACCATCGGATATTTATGGGTGAACCATTTTACCTTAGATGGAATGAGTCCATTGCAAACGAGACTGAGTTGAACTTTGATATCCTGATCAAACTCAGTGATGGACAAGAGTTCAAGTTTGAAGATGAAGTGATGAAAATAAAATAATGCTTGATTCCTTCATCTAAAAATATAATCTTCATGAAATGAATTGTCATAATTACATTTCTAAAAACAGTACCAATAAACCATTAACCCTATTTCTATGAAAATTTACAAATCTTCAAACAACATCATCATCGAATCAGCGGGCAAGCATTACCTCGCAGACACTAAGGATTGGAACGCTCTTGTCAACCAAGAAAATCTTTACGGCAAACTCAAAGACCATGCAAACGCTTCGAATGAAATCAATTGGACAGCTGATATGCTTCAAGCACCCATCGGCACCCAAGAAATTTGGGCTGCGGGTGTAACTTATTTTAGGAGCAGGGAAGCAAGGATGGAAGAATCCAAGGATAGCGGTGCCGATGTATTCTATTCCAAAGTATATGAAGCAGAAAGGCCTGAATTGTTTTTCAAATCCACTCATTACCGTGTAGCTAATCCCGGAGGAAAAGTCAATATCCGTAAAGATTCAAAATGGAATGTGCCAGAACCAGAACTGACCCTTCTTATCAATTCATCTGGGAAAATTGTTGGTTATACCATTGGGAATGATATGAGTTCTAGAGATATAGAAGGTGAAAACCCATTATACCTTCCTCAAGCAAAATGCTATGATCTCGCAGCCGCTATTGGGCCTTGTCTTTTTGTTCCCGAAGAGCCAATAGATCCTAACAGCAAAATTGTAATGAAAATAGAAAGGGATTCAAAAATAGTTTTTGAAGGGGATATTTCTATCAACCAAATGAAAAGAGGGCATGAGGAATTGGCCGAGTTTCTTTTTAGAGAAATGAGTTTTCCAGATGGGGTATATCTGATGACAGGAACCTGCTTGGTTCCGGATGATACTTTCACACTTCAACCAGGCGATATTGTAAGTATAGAAATCGAAGCAATTGGCATTTTGAAAAATACAGTAGCAATAAGATAAAATTCACGCTACCCAACATTCATCCCCAGAAACATGCAACCCTGTATTCTACTGCAGATATAATTGCTGTTTATCTCAACTTTGTCAAAGATAGCTTCAAAACCTGTCCGTTTCGAATGAGTTATGCAAAAAATAAACCTGACCAAGCCTCAGAAATATTGGTTGTTGCAAATCCTTGGATGGAGTTCTATTGTATTTGTAGAAACCATCAATTATACCTTCTTTATAATTCAGAGGTTTGATTGGGATTTTGTATTTCAGTTTGGCATATTGTCCTTATCCGGATTGATTGCTTCTCATAAATACAAAACATTCTTTATCAAGCCTTCTTTATTTGAAAAGAGTCTATCCCGAATTTGGTTCAGGGCATTATTGGATACTTTTTTTATCACACTGTCCATGGTGGTTATCTTTTACTCACCAATGCTTTTTCAGGAAACTGAGTATAATACGTTAGATGTGTTTTTGATACAATTTCTTGGACAGATCATGAATGTGGCCAGGTATGTAGTTGTGTGGATCATCATTTATTACCTGTACCACATTCTGAACAGAAACAAAGAGATTTCAGAGCAAAAACTCTTGATGGAAACCTTGGTAAAAACGGCTGAGCTTGAACTGTTAAAATCCCAATTAAATCCTCATTTCCTATTTAATGCACTAAACAGTATAAAAGCCCTAGTCCTCATAGATGCCGATAAAGCGCGAGAGGCTATTATCAAACTCAGTGAACTTTTAAGATTTACCCTTAATTATGAAAAAACTCCTTTTATCAATCTTTCTGATGAAATCAATGAAGTTGTTAAATACCTTGAACTGGAAAAGATAAGATTTGGAGACCGTTTGGATGTGACCATTGACCTTGATGCAGAATCTTTGGATGCAAAAGTCCCACCTGCTATGGTCCTGACACTTGCTGAGAATGCCATCAAACATGGCATCAACCATTTACCAGATGGAGGAGTCATCGGAATTAAGTCATCCATATCTTCCAAAATGTTCAAAATTGAAGTAACCAATCCTGGTGAACTCAAAATCGGAGAAAATAAAGGAATTGGGCTTAACAATATCAGGAAAAGACTGAAAAGCCTTTTTGGGGAAAATGCCGAAATCAACCTCAGCAATAAATTACCTGATCAAATTACAGTTACCATTTTGTATCCATTAACCTATGCAAGCCATGACAAAGAAATATTACATCGTTGATGATGAAATTCTGGCAATCCGGGAGCTTGAAACTTTATTGCTTCCCTACCCCAAACTGGAATTGATAGGAAAAAGTGAAAGAGTTTCCAAAGCAATATCCGACATCAATACGCTCAAACCGGATTTGATATTTTTGGATATAAACATGCCAGGAATGGACGGATTTGAATTACTGGGTAAGTTGGATGAAGTTCCCGAGGTCATATTTGTAACCGCATATGATGAATATGCAATTAAAGCCTTTGAAGTCAATGCATTGGATTATATTCTAAAACCCATCAACCCTGAAAGGCTCAAAGACGCCATTTCAAAGGTGGAGAAAAGGTTTAAGGATTACACTAATAGTTCCCAGGATAAACTAGGTCTTGAAAAAAAGATTTTTATTAAAGATGGTGAGAAATGCTTCTTTGTTCCGGTAAAGGATATTTTTCTTATTGAAAGCGAGGGAAATTATGTCAAGGTTTATTTTGAAAACAAAAAACCCTTACTGCACAAATCCCTTACCTATATGGACAGTAGACTTCCTGAGGAGGTTTTTTTTAGGGCAAATAGACAATTTATCATCAACCTGAATTTTGTTAAAAACATAGAGCCTTACTTTAACAGTACTTTGTTGGTAGAAATGCAAAACGGACAGAAGATAGACCTCAGTCAGCGACAAAGTGTGAAATTCAGGGAATTGACAGGGATTTGATTTTCTTTAAGCAGTGATTAACCCATATCGATTCTTGCCTGAATTGACCAATTAGCTATTGAAATCCCAAATCTCTCACTGAGATTACAAGACTTCAAGGAAGCAATCGGAATTAGGCGAATGTGTTCATTTCGGGTAATTATAAATATTCTTTATGGGGATTAAAATCCGCTGACCAACCCTATAATCAGGGAGATCAAGAAAATCACAAGGAAGATATAGAAAACAAATTTAGCGATTGCAGCAAGTCCTTTTGCTACTCCGGTAAATCCCAGAACTGCCGCGATCAATGCTATAACAAGTGCGGTGATGACAAATGACAACATATTAAATGTGGTTGATGGTTAGAGGAGTTAATAGTTAAAATCAAAATATTCTTTTAAAACTACAAATTATAGACTAAACCTTAAAGAAAAAAATATTTTTATTTTCTAATAAAAACAAATAAAATCCATTTTTCAGGCAATCAATCTCACTAACTTGTGGTTGTATGTAAAAGTAAGTTTTTAAAACAACTAAAAACCAACCATGAAAGCTTCAGACCTTTTTGTCAAAGCCTTAGAAAATGAGGGTGTAGAGTACATATTTGCGGTTCCCGGGGAGGAAAATCTTGATTTTCTCCAATCCCTCAAGAATTCAAAAATCAAATTAATTATCAATCGGCACGAACAAGGGGCTGGATTTATGGCAGCCACCTACGGCAGACTGACAGGTAAGCCTGGTGTTTGTATGGCAACCTTAGGACCCGGTGCAACAAATCTAGTTACACCTGCTGCCTATGCCCAATTGGGTGGAATGCCTATGTTGATGATCACAGGGCAAAAACCGATCAAAAAAAGTAAGCAGGCCAGATTTCAGATTATTGATGTTGTCGACATGATGAAGTCTATCACCAAGTACACCAAACAAATCGTGGACAGCAATATTATTTCTTCCCATATTAGAGAAGCATTTAGATTGGCCATAGAAGAGAAGCCCGGAGCAGTTCATTTGGAATTTCCGGAGGACATCGCACAGGAAGACTGTGAGGACAGTGTTTTTGAGGTTGTGGGCCACATCATTCCAAATCCGGATGACATCGCAATTGAAAAAGCGGTAGAAATGATACATGATTCAAAAATGCCTTTGCTATTGATCGGTGCAGGGGCCAATAGAAAAGTAACCTGTGAGGCGTTACATGAATTTGTGGACCATACAGGTATTTACTTTTTTACCACCCAAATGGGGAAGGGAGTAATTGATGAAAGGCACCCTCAATATTTGGGAACTGCGGCTTTGTCAAGTAATGATTTCCTCCATGCTGCCATTGAAGAAGCTGACCTCATTATTAATGTTGGACATGATGTCATCGAAAAGCCTCCGTTTTTCATGAAAAACAATGGCAAAAAAGTCATTCATGTCAATTTCTCTCCTGCCGAGGTAGATCCGGTTTATTTTCCCCAATTAAATGTGGTAGGTGACATCACTAGTTCCGTCAAAAAATTGACAGCACATATCATGGTTCAAGAAGACTGGGATTTTGACTTTTACAAAAAAGTGAAAAAGGAAGTTTCAGAACACCTTTCAAAATATTTTCTAGATGAAAGGTTTCCGATGTTGCCACAAAGACTTGTCAACCTATTGAGAAAAAAACTAGAGTCTAAAGACATCATCACATTAGATAATGGGATTTATAAACTTTGGTTTGCCCGAAATTACACCTGCCATCAACCCAATACCCTCTTGCTTGACAATGCTTTGGCATCTATGGGTGCAGGCCTTCCATCAGCCATGATGGTCAAAATGCTATACCCTGATAGAAATGTAGTTGCTGTGGTAGGTGATGGTGGGTTTATGATGAACTCTCAGGAAATAGAGACTGCTGTACGATTGGATCTGCATTTGACGGTCATTATTCTAAGGGACAATGCTTACGGAATGATCAAATGGAAGCAGCAAGATATGGGATTTGATGATTTTGGTCTTGATTACAAAAATCCTGATTTTGTGATGTATGCTGAGAGTTATGGTGCAAAAGGCCATAGACCCAAAAATGATACTGACTTTCAGGAAATCCTCAATCATTGTCTTGAAAATAAAGCTGTTCATATCATCGACTTACCGGTCGATTATTCCCTTAACCACCCAATATTGAATGTCATGTTAAAAGAAAAAACAAAAAAACTATGAGCAATACCCAAACCTTGAAAGTCTTCTCTCCATTCGACAAGACGTTGATCCATGAAATTCCAATGGACGGGAAAAAAGATGTGGAAAAAGCTTTGAGGAAAGCACATGAGTTATTTTTGGATAGGTCCAAATGGATTCCTCCTTATGATAGGATTGCTATGCTTGAAAAAGTAGCGGAGTTGATGAAATCCGAACTAGAAGAACTGACCAATACCGCAGCTTCCGAAGGAGGTAAACCTTATCAGGATTCCAAAGTGGAAGTCCTACGCGCCATCAACGGGGTGAAAATTGCAGCAGAAGAAATCGGCCGACTGAATGGAAAACAAATCCCCATGGGATTAACACAAGCCTCTGCAAATAGAATAGCATTCACTACAAGAGAACCTATTGGAGTGGTCGCTTCAATTTCGGCTTTCAACCATCCTTTGAACCTCATAGTCCATCAGACAATAACAGCCTTTGCCGCAGGTTGTCCGGTTATCGTAAAACCTGCTTCCACCACACCACTTTCTTGTTTGGCTTTCGTTGAAATACTTTACAAAGCGG
The DNA here is from genome assembly GCF_041751335.1 of Aquiflexum sp. GTDB lineage: Bacteria > Bacteroidota > Bacteroidia > Cytophagales > Cyclobacteriaceae > Aquiflexum. The sequence continues at coordinate 16,843 of NZ_JBGSXS010000239.1, read as the reverse complement.
GTATACCAAAGGATTGGGTTCAGGTATTGATCATCGACAATGAATCTTCCGAAGTCCTTGCAACAGATAAACGTATCGGATATCTTTCATTTATTGGTTCAGCTAATGTCGGTTGGTATCTGAAATCAAAATTAGCTCCCGGAACAAGGTGTGCATTGGAGCATGGTGGAGCAGCTCCAGTAATTGTAGAGCCTGATGCAGAATTCAAATCTATGGTTCCTGCCCTTGTCAAAGGTGGTTTTTATCATGCTGGTCAGGTCTGTGTATCTGTTCAGAAAGTTTTTGTCCATGAATCTATCGCAAAGAACCTTGCCGATGAAATCTCCAAAGCAGCTGAGCAGTTGATAGTGGGTGATCCTATGGATAAAAATACGGAAGTAGGTCCTTTGATTGGTGAAAAGGAAGTTGATCGGGTTCATGAATGGGTATTGGAAGCAGAAAAAAGTGGTGGGGAAATACTTTGTGGAGGAAAGAAAATTTCGGACACCTGTTATTCACCAACAGTTATTTGGAACCCCTCCAAAGATTCCAAGGTATCAACAGCGGAAATATTTGGACCAGTGGTTTGTATTTACCCATATACTGACAGAGAAAAGGCTATTCAAGAAGCAAATAGTCTTGATTATCATTTTCAAGCCGCAGTATTTACCAAAGACCTTGATGTTGCATTTGATACAGTTCAAAAGCTCAATGCTACAGCGGTAATGGTCAATGACCATACTGCCTTTAGAGTGGATTGGATGCCCTTTGGAGGTAGAGATGCTTCAGGAGAAGGATTGGGAGGTATCCCCTACTCCATGCACGAAATGACCAGAGTTAAACTGATGGTTGTAAAAAGTAAATTTTTATGAGCTTCAAAACCGAATCCCGAATATGGGGTCAGGTTTTGATTTGGTTCAAATTATTTTTCAGCCAAATTTTATTTTACCAAGCATTTCCCTAAATTTGCGGTCTTGAAAAGCAGGAGGAGCCGTGAAATTCTTAAGAGCCTACGATATTGATGTCATTAAACTAAGGGAAGGTAAGCATACCTTTTCTTTTGAAGTGAAAGATGAGTTCTTTAAATTTTACGAAGCCAATGACTGGGTCAACGGATCCGATCTTACTGCAAATGTGACAGTTACAAAGACCGCTTCATTAATGGAAGCAGATTTTGATATTGTCGGAACCATTAGATTGACATGTGACAGAAGCTTAGAAGAATTTGATCATCCCATGGATGTGGCCGAAAAAGTCATTTACAAGTACGGGCTGGTCGAAGAGGAAATAAGTGAGGATGTGTATATGATAACCAAAGATACCCAAAGCATCAATGTAGCCCAGTTGATCTATGAATTCATTTTATTGGCCATTCCTGCCAAGAAAATCCATCCAGATTATATAGGAGAAATGGATAAAGATGAATTTGAAGAAGATGGTAGCTTGGTTTATCTTTCAGATGAATATGATTCGGACGAATCTGGAGATCAAGATATCCCGGAGAAACCCGCAGATCCCAGATGGGAAATATTAAATAAGTTAAAGAAAAAAGATTAATCTAAAATAGCATAGAGATGGCACATCCTAAACGCAAAATTTCGAAAACCAGAAGAGACAAAAGAAGAACTCATTATAAGTTAACTGCTCCAGGTCTTACACAATGTCCCACCACAGGTGAATATCATTTACCACATAGAGCATATTGGCTTGATGGCAAACTGTATTTCAAAGGGCAGGTTGTTATAGAGAAAGAAGTTCTTGCTTAATAATAGCACCAAATTCATTTTGACAAAATCCATCCCGGGAAGTTCCGGGATGGATTTTTATTTTCCTGATTTCTTCCCAAATCATTAATTTCAAAAAGCTATCTTTGTTTAAAAGCATTCAAAAACCAAAATTCTTTGGTGAAAAAGTGCTTTTTAGATAATTTTGGACCTTGATTAAAAAGCAATCAGACTGATCAAGGTACCTCCCCTAATTAAATCAAAGTTATATATTGCAGGGTCGTCGATTCTAAAATAAGCCTTAAATAATCATTGAATGAAAAAAACCAGAGCAGTTATTACCGGAGTTCATGGATGGGTACCCGAATATATTTTGACCAACCGAGAGCTTGAAACCATGGTGGACACCAATGATGAATGGATCATTACCAGAACGGGAATCAAAGAAAGAAGAATTCTCAAAGGAGATAACAAAGGCACTTCCATCATCGGAATCAACGCAATTAAAGGTCTACTGAAAAAGACAAATACAGATCCTGAAGAAATTGATCTAATCATTTGTGCAACGGTAACCCCTGACATGCCTTTTCCTGCAACTGCTAACATCATAGCCGACGGTGTTGGGGCAACCAAAAGCTATAGTTTTGATATTTCCGCTGCCTGTTCAGGATTTTTATATGCCTTGACTATGGGAAGCCAGTTTATAGAAACTGGAATGCACAAAAAAGTGATTATCGTTGGTGCAGATAAAATGTCATCTATTATTGACTATCAAGATAGAGCTACTTGTATCATTTTTGGCGATGGTGGCGGGGCTGTCCTTCTTGAGCCCACGACGGAAGAAGTTGGAGTCTTGGATTCATTATTACATTCAGATGGATCCGGTGCGCCATATCTTCATATGAAAGCAGGCGGTAGCAGAAAACCTGCAACCACCGAAACGATTGCCAATAGAGAGCATTATGCATTTCAAGAAGGTTCATCGGTATTTAAATTTGCTGTTACCAACATGGCAGAAGTAAGTGCCAATATAATGGCGAAAAATAACCTGACTGCGGCAGATGTCGCTTGGCTGGTGCCTCATCAAGCCAATAAAAGGATTATTGATGCAACGGCTAACCGAATGGGGATAGGTCCTGATAAGGTCATGCTGAATATAGAAAAATATGGAAATACCACCGCGGGAACTTTACCTCTATGCCTGTGGGATTATGAACCTCAGCTCAAAAAAGGCGATAACATTATTCTAGCCGCTTTTGGAGGAGGATTTACTTGGGGTGCGATTTACCTCAAATGGGGCTATGACCCAAAATAAAATAAACAATTAACCTAAATACTTAAAATGGCAAGTACCGCAGACTTCAAAAATGGACTGTGTCTGGAAATGAACAACGACATTTATTCCATAGTAGAATTTCAGCACGTCAAACCTGGGAAAGGTGCTGCATTTGTCAGAACCAAATTAAAAAGCCTCAATACAGGAAAGGTTCTGGACAAGACATTTAATGCAGGAGAAAAAGTGACCACCGCTAGAGTAGAGAAAAGACCCCACCAATTCATTTATGCGGATGACTTTGGCTACAATTTTATGGATACTGACACATTCGAGCAAATCCCAATACCTGAAAAATTAATAGAAAGATCAAATCTTCTAAAAGAAGGGCAAATAGTGGATATTCTGGTCCATGCAGAAACAGAAACACCACTTTCCGTCGAACTTCCACCTTTCGTGGAACTAATGATCACTTACACAGAGCCTGGCATCAAGGGTGATACTGCGACAAATGCAATGAAACAAGCAACTTTGGAAACAGGTGCTGTTGTCATGGTCCCATTGTTTGTTGATCAGGATATCATGATCAAGGTGGATACAAGGGATGGATCTTACTCCGAAAGAGTAAAATAACTTTAAAAAGCTGTTTAAATTCTTTAATTTAAACAGCTTCTTTATTTTAATTCCAATCAAGACCAATTTACTAATAGGATTTTCATAAACTAAACGCATCATGAAAGCAAAAGAAATACAGGATTTAATAGACTTCATTTCAAACTCAGGGCTTGCTGAAGTGAAAATAGAAACAGACGAATTCAAACTTTCTATAAAAAAATATTCAGAAGCACCCACAGTAAAACTTGAGCCCAACCCAATCGCTGCTCCAGTAGCAGCAGCACCCGTAGCTCCAGCTCAGGCAGCCTCTGCCCCCGTCGTGGCCAAAGAAGAGAACTCCAAGTTGATTGAAATCAAATCCCCTATGATCGGGACATTTTACCGTACTTCAAATCCTGATTCTGATCCTTTTGTTGGGGTTGGAGATTCAGTTTCAGCCGGCCAAACAGTGTGTATTATTGAAGCCATGAAACTTTTTAATGAAATAGAATCCGAAGTTTCAGGGAAAATAGTAAAAGTATTGGTTGATAATGCCACTCCTGTGGAATATGACCAACCATTATTCTTAGTAGATCCAGCTGGATAATTTTGTTTCACTAACCCGATTTACCGTGTTTAAAAAAATATTAATAGCCAACCGAGGAGAAATTGCCTTAAGAGTAATCCGCACCTGTAAGGAGATGGGAATCAAAACTGTGGCAGTCTATTCTACAGCTGATAAAGACAGCCTGCATGTACGATTTGCAGACGAAGCTGTTTGCATTGGCCCTGCCCCAAGCAGAGAATCTTATCTTAATATTCCTAGAATTATCGCTGCCGCGGAAATTACAAATGCAGATGCCATACATCCAGGTTATGGATTTCTTTCTGAAAACGCTGAGTTTTCAAGAATTTGTGAGGAATATGGTATCAAGTTTATAGGTGCTAGTCCTGAGATGATCAATAAAATGGGTGACAAAGCTACTGCCAAAGCAACCATGAAGATAGCAGGTGTTCCTACTATTCCAGGATCAGAAGGGCTGATGGAAAATATGGCTCATGGAATTAAAATAGCCACAGAAATGGGCTATCCTGTGATTCTTAAAGCCACTGCAGGTGGTGGAGGAAAAGGAATGAGAATAGTCCGTCAGGAAAGTGAATTCAAAAAAGCATGGGATGATGCCAGACAGGAATCCAGTGCTGCTTTCGGAAATGACGGTCTATATCTTGAAAAATATGTAGAAGAACCAAGGCATATCGAGATTCAGATAGTTGGGGACAGCGACGGAAACGCCTGCCACCTTTCTGAAAGAGATTGCTCTATACAACGGAGACATCAAAAACTGGTAGAAGAAACTCCTTCACCATTTATGACTGATGAACTTAGAGAAGCTATGGGAAATGCTGCCATTAAAGGCGCTGAGGCCATCAAATACGAGGGTGCAGGAACAATCGAGTTCTTGGTGGATAAAGACAGGAATTTCTATTTTATGGAAATGAATACACGAATCCAGGTAGAGCATCCCATTACCGAAGAAGTAACTGATTTTGACCTGATCAAAGAACAGATTAAGGTAGCTGCCGGAGAAAAAATTACTGGCAAAAACTATTATCCGAAATTGTTTGCCATGGAATGCCGGATCAATGCAGAAGATCCCATCAATGGTTTCCGACCAAGTCCGGGAAAAATTCTAAATCTGCATATGCCAGGGGGCAGAGGCGTGAGAGTTGACAGCCATGTTTATGCAGGATATGTCATCCCACCAAATTATGATTCCATGATCGCCAAACTGATAGTCAGTGGTCAATCCAGAGAAGAAGTCATTGTCAGAATGAAGAGAGCATTGGAAGAATTTGTAATTGATGGTATAAAGACAACCATTCCTTTCCATATTGCCTTATTGGACGACCCCGAGTTCAGAGCAGGTAATTTTACCACTAAATTTCTGGAGACTTTTGATTTCTCAAAGATCAAAAAGTAAGATTTAGAAACTTTATAAATGGTTATCCGCTTCTTTGCCAGTAACCCAATATTCTACTTCAAACAGGTCGGATGTCCGAAGTCGGATGTCCGATGTGCTGGACAATTCAGTTTCCTAGCAAGAAATATTGAATTATCATTTTATTGGCATCATTGCGTATGTATATATCCGCTTCTTTGCCAGTAACCCAATATTCTACTTCAAACAGGTTGGATGTCCGAAGTCGGATGTCCGATGTGCTGGACAATTCAGTTTCCTAGCAAGAAATATTGAATTATCATTTTATTGGCATCATTGCGTATGTACATAACTTTATAACACTCAAATCAAAGCCGGAGAATATTTTCCGGTTTTTTTTATTCCAACTTTTACTAGTATGCAGTCGCAGTTTGCTGTAGGCAGTCCCTGTATTTAGTAGGCAGTGTTCAGTAGGCAGTCGCAGTTTTCGGTAGGTAGTAAGCAGTTGCAGTTTTCAGGAGGCAATAGCAGTTTGACAAGTTACACTGATTACTGAAACTGAACTTTGCCTACTAAAAACAACTAGGTCTAAAAGTATTTTATCTTAATTTTGCGCCTTGAAGTTTTCATTACAAAATAACATATGTCATTAGCTACCAAATACAGCCCTGAATCCGTTGAAGCAAAATGGTATGCCTACTGGATGGAAAACAGATTTTTCTCCTCCAAAGTAGATCATAGCAAAGAACCTTATACCATCGTCATTCCTCCACCAAATGTCACTGGAGTATTGCACATGGGCCATATGCTCAATAATACGATTCAGGATGTATTGATTCGTAAAGCAAGAATGGAAGGAAAAAATGCCTGTTGGGTTCCCGGAACCGACCATGCATCCATCGCGACGGAGGCCAAGGTAGTGGCAATGCTTAAAGAAAGAGGTATTGATAAAAAATCTTTGACCCGAGAGGAATTTTTGAAATACGCCTGGGAATGGAAAGAAAAATATGGTGGAATCATCCTTGAACAGCTAAAAAAACTAGGTGCCTCCTGCGATTGGGACCGGACCAAATTTACCATGGATGCCGATCTCAGTGATGCTGTCATTTCTGTTTTTATCGACTTATACCACAAAGGTAAAATCTATAGGGGAATCCGAATGGTCAATTGGGATCCACAGGGAAAAACTGCGCTTTCAGACGATGAGGTGGTTACCAAAGAAATATCCTCCAAGCTGTATTATATCCAATATAAAATTGAAGGGACTGAAAATGATCACTTGACCATAGCGACAACCCGTCCTGAAACCATCATGGCGGATGTGGCCATCTGTATCAATCCAAATGACCCACGCTTTAACCATCTCAAAGGAAAACAGGCCATTATTCCATTGATCAACAGAGCCATACCGATCATTGAAGATGAGTATGTGGACATGGAATTTGGTACAGGATGTCTAAAGGTCACCCCAGCCCATGATGTCAATGATTATGAGCTGGGAGTAAAGCATAAACTTGAAGTCATCGACATCTTAAATGATGATGGGACTTTGAATGAAAAAGCCAAAATTCTGATAGGTGAAGACCGTTTCATTGCTAGAAAGAAGATCAGTAAATTATTGGATGAAGCAGGTCAACTCGAAAAGATTGAAGACTATAAATCCAATGTCGGGCATTCCGAGAGAACTGATGCAGTGGTAGAACCAAAGCTTTCTTTGCAATGGTTTCTGAAAATGGAGGATATTACCATGCCGGCTTTGAGTTCGGTCATGGATGACATCATCCAACTACATCCACCCAAGTTCAAAAACATGTACCGATCTTGGATGGAGAATGTAAGGGATTGGTGTATATCAAGACAATTGTGGTGGGGACATCAGATACCAGCATACTATCTCCCAAACGGGGAATTTGTTGTAGCCAAGACAAATAAAGAAGCGGTACAAATTGCAAACAAAAAATTCAATACCAGCTACAAATTGGAAGACCTCAAGCAGGACGATGATGTCCTCGACACCTGGTTTTCTTCATGGTTATGGCCTATCTCTGTGTTTGACACTGAAGTTTTCTCTTCAGGAAATAAAAACGAAGAACTCAAATACTATTACCCTACCAATGACCTAGTCACAGCTCCTGAAATCCTTTTCTTTTGGGTAGCTAGAATGATCATATCTGGGTATGAATACATGGATGACAAGCCATTCAGAAATGTATACCTTACAGGGATTGTAAGGGACAAGCTTGGTAGAAAGATGTCCAAATCTTTAGGGAACTCACCCGATCCACTCGAACTGATCAAAAACTTTGGTGCCGATGGTGTCAGAACAGGAATGTTGTTCAGTTCTCCTGCCGGCAATGATTTGCCATATGATGAGAAATTGGTTGAACAGGGAAGGAACTTTGCCAACAAAATCTGGAATGCTTTCAGATTGGTCAAGGGTTGGGAAATTGATGATAAGCTATCCGGTGAAAGCAACAAGGCATCCATTGAATGGTTTGATAATCGCTTCAATGAGGCTCTGACCGAAATAGAAGACCACTTCAACAAGTTCCGAATTTCGGATGCCCTGATGGCAACCTACAAATTGGTGTGGGATGATTTCTGTTCTTGGTATTTGGAAATGATCAAGCCAGCCTACCAGCAGCCAATAGATGCAGAGACCTACAATAAAACCATCATATTCTTTGAGGAAATACTAAAAATCCTGCATCCTTTTATGCCATTCCTGACAGAAGAACTTTGGCATCAGATTAAAGATCGAAATACCCATGAGGCGTTGATTGTAGCGGAATGGCCAAAAGCCAATGTATTCAACAAAATTCAGATTGAAGAGGCCAATCAGGTATTTGAGCTGGTTTCACAGATAAGAAACATCCGGGCATCTAAAGGAATCTCTCCAAAAGAAGCTTTCTCTCTAACGATCAAAACAAATCAGCCAATGCTTTATCAGCGTTTTGAAGCAGTGTTGAAGAAACTATCCAATTTAACGGAGGTTTCCTTTGGCGATGCTTTGGAAAATGCAGTAAGCTTTATAGTGAAGTCTGATGAATGTTTTATTCCAATGGAAGGACAAGTCAATGTGGAGGAAGAAATAGAAAACATCCGCAAAGACCTGGAATATACCAAAGGATTCCTGAATTCGGTTTTGAAAAAACTCAGTAACGAACGCTTTGTAGCAGGTGCTCCTGCCGCAGTAGTTGAAAACGAAAAGAAAAAACTGGTCGATGCAGAAGCTAAAATCAATGCATTGGAGGAGGCACTTTCCAAACTGAAATAAAAAAAAGCAAAATCTATGGTCAGATTTTCGAAGTAGGAACTAGAAGCCTTTTGTCCCGATTTTATTTTAGGTAAAGTCTGATTCCATAATTTCGCAATACATCAAGTGGGATGGGATGTGAGTGGAGACACTCACATTTGCGACAAAAACAGGGCTCTCATTTTAGTAAAGAGAAAATGCCATCGGCATGACCCATATAATAGCTCGGTAATTTATTGCCGGGTTAAAAAAGAAAACAAGGGCCCAAAAGTACCGTAGGTACGGACGATATAAAAAAGTCCTTATTCCCGATTAAAATTAGTTTGACGGCTGAAATTTTTTCATGGTTTCTCTTTCGACTCAAGGATATGAGTGAAGACTCTCACATGGGCGGCACTGAAAGAATGATCACTTCACCGGGACCAACTTTGCCTTAAGATCAGGATCCTTCATATCCTTGTCGAAAGGAAACATGGGACGGTTGATACGTTTGAACTCTAATCGATCCAAATCCTGATCTACGCCTCCCGGGGTCAAAGCCATGATCCAATCGGCCCGCATATCATATAACTCCGGCACCAAATAGCCAATCTTTACGACCACAATATCTGCTTCTCTTGGGTTCAGCCCCAAATTTGTAAAATCCGCTTCATGGTGATAGGGTTTGCGCCTTTTTGTTACAATCACTGATACACTACCCACTTTGACCACAACCTCAGTCTGTGCATGTTGGTCACCGTGTTCGATGGCCGTGATCGTCCCTTTTAATCGAATCGGGGGAGCATATCGGTCATCCACCATTGCACCTGCATCACCTTCCACCTCTGCCCCTACCCCGGCTTTGACAGCCATTTCCACAAAATCAGGTCCTGGAATGGAAGCATAAATCACAGAAGGTCCCTTATCTGTTTTAAATTCAGGACGGGAAAGAATTTCCCGCAGCGTCCAGGTTACATCCCCTGCCCCTCCAGCTGTAGGGTTATCTCCCATATCGCTGATGATAAATGGCCTCATGTCACTTACAATGGCTTTTTCAAGGCTTTCCTTCAAGGTGGCTGTGGGGGCAATAAAATCAAATTCCTTTCTTACCTCCCAAAAACTTTTGGCCAGATACTCTGCACCTTCTTTAACTTTTTGTTGATCATCACCTGTGACCATGACGTAGGCCTGATTTCTTGGTTCATCGGCCCAAGCATAGCCAATCCAGATCCCGGCATCCACTACCCCTTCCTGATCTGCTATCGGAGCAACTTTATCATACAGACTCTTAGCAGGCTCAACCCTTGTGCTGGTTTTTTCACCAGGCAATAAAATTGGCACTGCAATCCAAGCCTTAAATTTTGGTTTTGCCAATCCCAATTCAAGCCTATTCAAGAGATTATCCACAGTTCTTTTCTTTGATTCCATGGCATCTTCATGGGGTGCCATTCGGTAGCAGGTAATCAGGTCAGTATTTTCGGCCAAGCGCCAAGATACACTGCCATGCAGGTCCATAGAGGTAGATATCATTGTTTCCGAACCAATAACCCCACGGATTCTGGTGATCAGATCCCCTTCAGGATCATCCAATCCCACCACACTCATCGCACCATGTATATCCAAAAACATCCCATCATAAGGAGTATTCTCCTGAAGTTTTTCGAGCATTTCGATAACCAGTGATTCATAGGTTTCCCTTGTCACCGCCCCGCCAGGTAAGGATCGTGCATACAAAGCCGGAAACCAGTTGGCCCGGTTTCTATTTGTCGAATCCGTAGAGAAAAACGGATAGAGGTTAAAAATCTCCTCACCCCTACTGACCCTGAAGGCATCCATTTCACTCACTGCCGGAGAAAAAGTACTCGATTCAATGGCTATCCCCGCAATAGCAATCCGGGGAAGCGAATCGGAATTATCTCCAGAATCATCTTGTTGGCTGCAAGCAATCAATAAAGAACATATCAATACGAAGGTCAGGTAAGTGGTGGTTTTAGTCATTTTTGGTTGAATTAATAAACCTTTAAAATACGGGATTTTTCGATACATTATCTAATTTTCATATCCTCATTAAATCCTCAAATTGAAGAAAATTTTCAGTCTTTAGTACCTACTGCCACCTTTAAACTTCCCCACTGTGAGGTATGCCTACCCACTGCTTAATGCGACTGCCAACTGAGACTGCCAACTGAGACTGCTTACTGAGACTGCTTACTGAGACTGCTTACTGAGACTGCCTACTGAGACTGCCTACTGAGACTGCCTACTAAGACTGCCTACTGAGACTGCCTACTGAGACTGCCTACTGAACACTACTTCCAAACTTCCCACTCCCCAACTTCCCAACATCGGTCATCGGACATCCGACATCGATCTAAAAAAATCCTATCCTCAGAAACTTTCAATTCAATATTTCAGGAAATCAATGATTTAAAGCAAACGAAAACATTTTTGGCTGATCTCGATTTGCAAAATCAAAGTTAAGGGCTACATTTGCAATCCGTAATCGAGCAATTCGTTTTAGGATTAAATAGAGGAGTGGCAGAGTGGTCGATCGCGGCGGTCTTGAAAACCGTTGTACCGTGAGGTACCGGGGGTTCGAATCCCTCCTCCTCTGCGAAAATGGCTTACAAAACGTTCAAATTTGAAGAATTAAAGATTTTCCAGATTTGATCGAAATGAGCTGAGAAATTGAAAAAGTGGATTTAAAGCGATTTTAAGCACATTTTCAACCAATTTTACATCATTTTATTTATAAAAAGCCTACAGTCCGCAAACTGTGGGCTTTTTGTTTTTGGTGCCAAATCCACCAAATTTTTCAAAAATACCCAAAATTCAAAAGCGTCATTCGTGGCGTTCTTTGGTTTCAAAAAAAAGACGCTTTTTAGGTGGTTTAAACTACTGAATAACAACATGTTCAATAGCTGAACATCTTGTATTGGTTAGCCTGTTTTTCGATATTTATTTAACCAATAAAAAAACAACATTATGTTAGACAAAAGCTTTGGATTGATGTTTTTTCTAAAAACAACCAAAAACAGTAAGAAATCGGAGAAGTATATCTACGCTAGGGTGACCGTAGACGGTGATTCAAGGGAAATCTCCACGAAAAGAGTATGTGAAGTTCATAAGTGGAATCAAGGGCTGGGACGGGCAATGGGAAACAAAGAAGAGGTGAGACAGCTGAATGCCTCCCTGGATTCGTTTCAAATGAAAATCCTTCAAGCCAAAATAATCCTAATGGACAACAACAAAGATGTGACAGCCGAAAACATCAAAAATATTCTCCTTGGGAAAACTGAGGATCGGAAACAAATATTGGAGGTCTTTCAGGTGCACAATGAACAGCTCGAAGCACTGGTAGGAAAAGGATTCGCTGCAGGGACCCTTCAGCGTTACAGGACATCTTTGGACCATACCAGATCTTTCATTCAATGGAAATTCCAAAAAGATGACATTGAAATCCACCAACTCAATTATGAATTTATTTCAGACTATGAATTCTGGTTGAAAACTGTCAGGAATTGCAGCCACAATACAACTGTAAAATATCTGTCAAATTTTAAGAAGATTGTCCTCTCCTGTGTCAAAAAAGGATGGCTGATCAGGGATCCATTCTTTGGATACAAAATGGTAAAAAAGGAAGTTGTAAGGGAGGTATTGAGCAATGAAGAATTACTCAGTATCCGGAATAAGGATTTTGGTATTGAAAGATTATCACAGGTCAGGGATATATTTCTTTTTTGCTGCTATACAGGACTTGCCTATATAGATGTCAAAAACCTGAAAAAGGATCATATCAAATTGGGAATAGATGGTGAACAATGGATTTTTACCCAAAGACAAAAAACAGAAACTCCAACTAGACTTCCATTACTTTCTCAGGCAATGGTTATTATCCAAAAATATAATGACTATCCATATTGTAAGAATAAAGGATATGTATTACCGGTTTTGAGCAATCAGAAAATGAATTCTTATTTGAAGGAAATCGCCGATGTATGTGGAATCAACAAACAGCTGACCTTTCATATCGCCAGGCATACATTTGCGACCACGATAACATTAGGAAACGGTGTTCCCATTGAAACTGTCTCAAAAATGCTCGGACACAAATCCCTGAAACAGACTCAGCATTATGCAAAAATCCTGGATATCAAGATCAGTAAGGATATGGAGAAACTTAGGAGTGTTTTAAAAAGTTAAGTTCTTTAGAAATTTCAGCAGTATTCTTGGCTAAATAGTAATCCCCTTCCGGATGTAGTTTATACATTGAACCTGACCGGATTGTTGAAGCTGTAGTTGTAAGGAGTCCAGCAGCTTGACATCTCGCTGGCCATCGGATCCAGCTGGCACCATCTCCCCATGGCCGGGTCATATGCCCTGAATTGGGTCAGGTCATCACCTTGCACCTTCGCCAATCTTCACCCAGATAGGCCTTATATAAAGAGATTTAGATGCTCCCGAGAGCTGTCCGGGACAACTCCTAGCATCTTCGCCAAACTTCACCCAGAAGGGGCTTCCATAAATCCACCCTTTTCGATCCTGAACCCATGGTTCGGGTTCTCATGTTTGTTTTCCGCTTGGGAAGATAATAAAATTTTTCCCTTTTCAAGGATGTGAACCTAGGAGATAAACTCTATTGGTAAAACTCAAGCTTTTTCAATCCCATGAAATGAACAGGAAAAAGTACCTTCAAATATATGGTGGAAGCTTTAAGAGAGAAAAAAACTATAGATCATCCTATATTCATTCATCTTTACCAATAACTAATTCAATAATTCCAATGCTTCATTTATATAATTAATCCGCTCATACTGAGGATATTTACTTTCAGTTTTAGTTAGTTCTATTTTTTGCTGCCTTTCAAGAATTTTTTTTGCTTCGAATTTCAATTCGTAACTCACATCATCAACAATGGATTCAAAAATCGAAAAAGAATGGCTATACACTTCAAAATCGCCTTCACATATCATCCTTGCAAAATCCAAGAAATATTCCCTACAATCTAAATCCAACAATGCATAGATAAAGGATCCTCTTGTGTTTTTAAATTTAGGATTCCTAATATAATTCATAAGTATAGGAACAGCTTCATTACATTCCAATTTTCCAAGGCTTAAAGCTAATGCATTTAAAACATTTATATCTTCTTCATTGGACAACAATTTCAATAATATCGGCTCGAATTCTTTATACTGAACTTCGCCAATATATTTTATTGTCTCAATTTTTTTCTCCAATATAGACGATTCTAAATCTTCAATTAGTGCTTCAAAACTGTTCATAATAATTTTTCCATATTTATTTTTTCCCCTTTGGCTTCGATCCACTTGGTCGACCTAAATCTTTCCATTCTTGTAAAATCTCACCAGGTGATGGTCCATATTCACTTCCAATATTTTGCCCTCCATGTTGTGCTTTACCACCACCGTTATGATACCAGTCAAATAATTCAGGAGGCAATCCATAATCCCTATCTCTTTGTCCCTGTTTTCCTCCCTTTAATCTATCCTTTGCAAACAGTACCTCTGGAGATACTCCTAATCCAACTAACCATCCTGCTAAGGTTTCAGTGACTATCTCAATATTATTTCCTATCGAATTTCCGATCTGCCATCCCCCAACACCAGCCAATCCAACGGGAGTGTATCTACTTATAGCTATTCCAACTCCTTCCAGACTTATGCCAACTCCAATTCCAATGGTCATAGCATTAGAAGACACCTTGTTCTGGCCGCTAATATTATTCTCAATTTTAATCTCTTCTTTCTTTTCTTGATTTTCCTTCTTATCCTTATCCCCACCACTTGGCAAATATTTCTGTATTCCTCCTCCGCCCCCATTGGAATTCATTGCACCTTGCTCCCCAAACCAGTCTTTAGACTGGTCCTGACCTATGTTATCATTGGTTTGATTAATATTAAACGTAGCCGAGGGACGATCTCCCCCCCTCGGTGTAGTTTAGGCTTCCGGCGGCAGCTGGGTGTAGTTTGCAACTACACCCTTTTATTCTAACCAATTTACAATTGGAATATATCCTAAATTCACCAATAATCCACTTCAATTAGACCTTTTAACCCAGAGTAATTTCTAGCACTGGAATACAAATAATCTTCTGATTTATCTACTATTCCCGCTCTAACCGGATTCTCATGTATATAATTCATCCTACTTTCTATCATTTCCGGTCGGTAAAGCTCAATGGCATGGTTTTCATGTGTCCAAAACTGCATTTCCCCAGATCTTTTATTAGATTTCGCATGATACGTAAAAATCATCTTCAACCATTCCTTTCTGCTCTCCTGTGGATTTTCTAATACCATTTTAAGCAATTTCTTACTTGTGAACTTCTTAAAATCTCTTACCCATCCTGACAAATTCCCATCCTTTTGTTGGACCACCAAATGAAGGTGATTGGTCATAATGACGTAACCAAAGAGGAAAAGTCCTTTTTCATTTCTGCAATAAGTAAGATTCTCCAAGATAAAATCCCGATACAGTTTTCTGGAAAATACATCTGCCCATCCCACCACTTGGAATGTTAAAAAATAGGGTATTTCCTGATCTCTAATTTGATATGCTTCCCCCATAACTAAAAGTACTTATACAAAACTGGAATTACAAATTCCAAAAATAAGAAGGTGTAGATGCAATCTACACCTAGCGCCTTCGCCAATCTTCACCCAGATGGGGTACTCGGATTAGCACACCAGTACGACCAACTTCCACACAAACCGAATGTTCAATTTCATCATATATAAACTTCTAAAATAGCAGTCTGATGATTTTGATAAAAACTGATCGGACAAAGGCAGATATGATACCAAACTGGAAAATAAAAAAATTGATAAGAACGAAGACCAGTCTTGCTAACAAACAAATTTTATTTTCTAGCATCTCTTTCATCGAAACACGTACTAATTATAGATATCAATTTCGATTTCCGCGCCCATGTCACCAAGGAACTTGATAAAGTTCCTATTTAGAAACACGCCATTATCCTCATTATTCTTACTTTGAATAACTACAAATATTTTGATGTACAAACCTTTCTGAGATGCATAGGCTTGAATCTCGTTTGACTTTGGATTAAAAATTTGAATGAGCTTCTCTATAGCCTTATCTAAATCTTGATCTGAATCGGTTGCCTCAATTTTGTATTCCCAAAACTTCTCACCAAGTCGATTTTCGCCTACTTTGGTTGGTGTAATCTGAATCAGATTAACAAAGTCCTGAGTATCAAAATTTTTCCCGCTGATAGAAAAATACGTATATGCTTTGGATGTATATCTCATTTTATAAAGGTTCCAGTGTATTCAATAATTTCTTGAGTGGACTTCCTTATTATTAGTAGCTCTCCACTGTGAGTATGCTTCACAACATCGTAGTGTTTTAGCACAGCATTTCTTCCAAGAAATCCCTGCTTGAATATGTGAATATCTGCTATGCCGTGCTTGGATAACAAGTTGGAATCAACTGCCTTGAAGCTGTTCTTGGAGAACCCTTTTGCAGCGGCTCCCAGAGATTTAAATCCTTGTGCACTCGACTTAGAGGCAAATGCCTTGAAGAAATCCTGAACCCCAGGAATCTTTAGTACTTTTAGAAAACTAAAGATGGGAAGTGCAAATCCTTCTATTGTAAGATCATGATCTGCCTGTCCTGTTGCCATGGGCTTCCCAAGATCATTATATACCACATCTTTTTTTTCCTTGTCCTCCTTTTTCTTATCCTTATCCCCACCACTCGGTACATGATCTTGTCCATCTCTCCCCTCATTGGAATTCATTGCCCGCTGGTTCCCAAACCAGTCCTCAGACTGGTCTTGCCCTATGGAATCATCACTTTGACCAACATTAAACGTAGCCGAGGGACGATCACCCAAAGGATCATTGAACCTAATGGGGTTGTTGAAGCTGTAGTTATACGGAGTCCAGCTTGACATCTCACTGGCCATCGGATCCACCTGCCACCACCTCCCCAAGGTCGGATCATAGGCCCTGAACTGGGTCAGGTCGATGTTGAGTTCAGGTATCCTTTCGGTATCGAAAGTGACTTCCCCTGCGCCTTGATTGTAAAGGTACCGGTTCTTACTCACCCC
>NZ_JBGSXS010000238.1:0-11449 GCF_041751335.1 Aquiflexum sp. | reverse complement strand
TCTGTGCCATCTGTGAGAAATAAAACAGACCGCATCAAAAAAATGAGTTCTCACAGATTACTCAGATTTGCACAGATCCATTTCTTTCACATCTGTGGGAATCAGCGCCATCTGTGAGAAAATATAAGCAGTGTTACCAATCTATTGTTGTAAGTTTTATAATGTGCTATACAAGATGTCCTTTAAAAATCCATAATCTTTACTACTTTGCACTTTTGATAAAAAAAGGTGACTTTTAGCTCTTCTATTTTCAACTCATCGGTATCCTACTTCCGAACCAACACATCATTTCATGATAAAAACCTCTTACTTTGTTTGCTTATGCATACTGTTTGTATTCGGCTGTACACCAGATTCCTCCCAATCAGACTCCGGTGAAGACTGGCAAATACTCTTCAACGGTAAAGACCTTGATGATTGGGTGGTAAAAATCCACCAACATGAAGTGGGTGATAATTATGCGAATACCTTCCGGATAGTAGATGAAATCATTCAGGTCAATTATGATGAATATGTCACATTCGACAATCGGTATGGGCATCTATTTTACAAAGAACCCTTTTCATCATTCCACATGAAGTTCGAATACCGCTTTACAGATCAATGGATGGAAGATGCGGCAAGCTACACCTATAGAAACAGTGGCGTCATGTTCCACTCCCAGGATCCAAACAGTATTTTGAAGGATCAAGATTGGCCAATATCTGTAGAGTATCAGTTGCTGGCACGTGAGGTGGATGGACAGGCACGTCCGACCGGAAATATGTGCTCCCCTGGAACGGAAGTATTTTATGAAGGGAACTTGTATCCCGATCATTGTCTCAATTCATCCTCGCCTACATTTGATTGGGACGAATGGGTCAAAGCAGATCTGATCGTTTACAGGGACTCTCTGATTATTCATATGGTCAATGGTGATACGGTGCTGCGCTATTCCAAACCTCATATTGGTGGCGAGGTGGCCAACAGATTTGATCCAAATGTCAAAATTGACGGGAAAGCCCTTACATCAGGATATATCGGATTACAGGCAGAAGGCCAAGGGGTAGAGTTTAAGGAAATCAAGTTAAAGAAGCTGGATTGAGTATAATAAGCATGGATATCCGTTTCTTTGCAAGTACCACAATATTCTATTACATAGAGGACGTCTGCCTGTCCGTTAGGCAGGGAAGACCGAAGTCGGACGACGGGTGTACCGGACATTTCAATCTCCTAACAAGAATTTTATCGAATTGCTATTTTTCTGTCATCATTTGGTACTTACATTATAAAAATTATATATTCATGAGTCCATTTCACCAACCCAAAAACTGAGCTATGAAGAGGTACCTTTTAATTTTATCTCTATGTCTGATCAGCACAATTTCATTTTCCCAATCCAAATCAGATGTAGAAAACGCCGTCGAAAAGCTCCGGCTCTCTCTGGTAAATCCTACAGTCGAAAATCTGAAAGAAATCTCTTCCACATCCCTAACATACGGGCATTCCAGTGGAGTAATTGAGAATCAGGATGAGTTTATCGAAGCACTGATTTCAGGAGCCTCTGATTTCCGAAGCATTGAGCTGAAGGATCAGACCATTATTTTCCCCAACAAAAACACTGCCCTTGTCCGACACAAACTTCACGCACAGGTATGGGATGGAACCAAAACCAATCCTATTAACTTGGGCGTATTATTGGTCTGGGTCAAAGAAAAGGGAAAGTGGAAACTGACAGCCAGACAGGCTTTTAGACTTTGAATCTAATTACAATAGATTATTGCATCTGGCCAGAACTGTGTACTCTCAGGTAATGTCATTGACAAATCTGTTTCAAAAAAAGACTCACATCATTGGCAACAAAAGCAATTTAAGATGCAGGCTCTATTTTTATATCGGATTCACTTTGTTTCTTTTCTACAGGTTTTTTTGACAAAGTCAACAAAGCCACGGTGATCAGAATCAGAAATGTTCCCAGCCAATCCATTTCCAGAAAAGCAACATTCAACCAAAACACTGCAGCCAAGGTTGCTGACAATGGTTCTACTGAACAAAGGAGGCTAGCGGTCTGTGCCCCGATGATATTGAGCGAGGAAAGAAAAATCGTGAACGCGATCACTGTACCGAAAATAATGATGAAAGCAAAAGCCAGCCATGTACCTATATTCCAGATGCCACTGACTTCCCATGGTTTGCTGTATAGAGAAATCAAGAGGCCGCCAATAATCATGGCCCAGCCTGTCACTGTTACAGAGGAATATCTTTGAAGCAGTTGAACAGGAAAAATGGTATAAAAAGCCAAAGAGACCGCTGAAAAAATTCCCCAAAAAACAGCTTTTTCAGAAATCACCAATTGGTGGAAACTACCGTGGGTAACCAATAAAAAAGTACCGGTCAATGCCAATATAAGTGCTGCATATTCTACCAAAATCGGCCATCTTTTATTTTTTATGGCATAAAATCCCACCACGAAAACAGGACCTATATATTGTAATACCGTGGCAGTGGCAGCATTGGAAAAACTGATGCTATAAAAATATGAAAACTGAACAGCTCCCATGCCAAAAATACTGAAAAGCACAAGCTGAACCGCATCCCAAGGTTTTCTCCAGATTTGAAATGCATCTGAATTTTTTCTGAAAATGGCAAAAAGCATCAAAATCCCTCCTGCCAAAAGCATCCTCCAGGAGACCAACCAAGCCGGGTCAATCTGCTTATGTTCAAAAAGATATTGGGCACAGGTTCCGGATATTCCCCAGAAAATTGCCGCCGTAAGGGTCATTATAAAACCTGAAACAATTCTGGAAGCAGTAAGACGGGACATAAGTTTGAGCGCTGATTGTCAATGAAAAAGCGAATTTAGGCAACAAGAAGATAATTTTTGAAAAATTTAAAAAAAGAAAATAAAAATATATCTCTCAAAAAAATTCTTTTTTAAACACAGATTTCCACCCAATTAATGACCAATAAAAATAAAAATTGAACCTAATCTATTCCGAAATACAACAAATTGAAAACTGAAAACTTTCAATGGCCAAAGGAGTTATTCTTAAAACCCAAAACATCATGAAGCACTTTGACATAAAATATTCAGGCCCACTTCTGGGGTTATTAATTATTTTCGCCTTCATCAGCTGTTCAGAGGCAGACGACCCTGTTTCAGTAGATTGTTCAATTTCAAATCTCACAGTGGAATTCACTTACACAGACCCAACTTCCTGTTCTGCAAAAGACGGAAGCATCATCCCGGTAGTCAGTGGTGGAAATGGTCCCTATCAGTTTAATCTGGATGGGCAGCAATTTCAATCCATATCAAGGTTTGAAAATCTGGGTCCGGGAATCTATCAAATGAATGTCAAAGACCAAAGCGGATGCGAACGGTCTGTCAGTGTGTTGTTAAAATCTCCAGAATCAAACTTATCTGCTAATTTGGAGACCACTGATAGCGGCTGTAATTTGGAAAACGGAGCAATTATCATAGAGCCTTCAGGGGGGGTTGCACCTTTTGCTTACAGGTTAAATGATGGGCTAGCCACTTTAACAAATGCTTTTTTTGGTCTTTCCTCAGGAAACTACAAAGTCGATATCATTGATAATACCGGTTGTTCGACTACCCAAACAGTCCAAGTTTCAAATGGCATCAGATTTGGGGCAATTATCAAACCCATCATAGAGACCAATTGCGCTCTCACGGGATGTCATCTGGATCAAGGTAATATTACCTTTGCCGTCTTTGCAAACATTCAGGTCAGGACTGCCGACATCATCGCCAGAATCCAAAGCGGCAACATGCCCAAAAATGGTCCAAGACTAAATCAAGCGGATATTGATGCCATTGTATGTTGGGTGAATGACGGTGCATTAGAAAATTGATTGGATGTTTTTGTAGAAAAAGTCAATCAATGAGCAGGTCTGTAGATGTTCTTTAGCAACAAACCGGCTATAATCCCAAACCAACTGATTTGAGCAAGTGTACCATGTCTTGGATCTTAGTTATTGAATCTTGTGTCTAAGATCTCATGTCTCTCGTCTCAAATCTCCAATTACTCCTTACCTTAGAATTATGGATTTATTTGATCAAACATTAGGCAAAATCAAAAACTGGCTTCCAAAAGAAGGTATTGTCAATTATTATGGAAAAATATTCAACCAAAAAGAGTCTGATTTTTTCTATGAAAACCTTTTAAATACCATTGAATGGAAAAATGATGAGGCCTATATTTTCGGGAAAAAGTATATCACCAAAAGAAAAGTGGCTTGGTATGGGGACCGGGATTTTGAATACACCTATTCCAATGCTACCAAACTGGCTTTGCCTTGGACCAAGGAACTATTAGACCTGAAAAAAGCCATCGAGAAAGTAACCGGAGAAACCTTCAACTCTTGTCTTCTCAATCTTTACCATACCGGAGAAGAAGGCATGGCTTGGCACAGTGATGGGGAAAAAGACCTCAAAAAGGACGGGGCTATTGCTTCTTTGAGTTTTGGAGCGGAGCGGAAATTTGCGTTTAAGCACAAGGAGAACAAAGATAAAGTCGAATTGCTCTTGGAGCATGGAAGTCTTTTGATCATGGCCGGCAAGACCCAAACCCATTGGCTTCACCGACTTCCACCCACTAAAATGGTAAAAAGACCTCGGGTGAATTTGACTTTTAGGACGATTGTAACCTGAATCCCTAATCAAAATTCATTTTCAGTTCAATCTGGCAAAAAACTGAAAATAAGCACGACAAAAAGAGGGGAATTTTTGATGAAAATCTTAGATGACACAAAACAGTAAAATTTACCCCTTCAACTCGCCATCTTCATCCACTTCAAATACCCAAACATAATCTTTGCATTCGTTTGACACATTGGGCGTATCACAAGTTTGTTGTGTACCTTCAATCACATATCCGTTATCATCAGGTAGTTTGGAAATACTTTTTCCATATTCATTGAAAAATCCACCATAAGTCTTTTGCCAAACAAGTTCCCCTCTTGAATCAATCTTCAAAAGTAGGACGTCATAATTTCCTTTGCCAAAAGAACTGGTAGACCCTACCACCAAGCATCCCCCATCTTCAGTGCAAACAACCTCTCCTGCCCTATCATAGCTGGTACCACCAAAAGTATGCTGCCAGAGTATTTCTCCATCCTTATCTTTCTTGGTTACTTCGATGTCACAGACGGTTTCTGCACCGCAGTTGATGGTGGTAACAGAATATTGAGCTTCATTTGGTGAATAGCCATGATTTGATTTGACAGGAAGCCATAGATAAAGCAAAATCGCAATAATTGGCATTAAAGTGAATCCAATGGCTTTTTTACCTGAAGAACTTCCCAAGAATGAAATGAGCGTGGTCATAAGAGATTTTGATAAATTGAAGTGAAAAGGTTTCTTTTTATGTGAATTCAGATCTTCCAAATCAACCTTCAGTACCTTACTAAGCATTTTCAGTGAATAGGCACTTGGATTGACTTCCTTGTTTTCTATTCGCTGCATGGTACGGATGGAAAGGCCACTTTGCTCAGCGAGCTCGGCTTGAGTGAGGCCTTTTTTTTTCCTTAAGGATTTGATTCTTTCGCCTAAATTCACTTTTCAAATATCAATCTAATCAACCAAAAAATATACGTCAGACACACGTCATGTTTACGTCATCTTAACATTTTTGAAAAATCTTTGTTTTAAAGCTATTTGATTATTTGGTTAAAAAAGTCCTTTTTCCCTCCACAAATTCTTTAAACCTTTCCATTGCCACCTCCAAAGCCTGATGACTGAGACTGGTTATCACTATGCGGTAAAATCCCTTTTTTCGATGTCCAAATCCTGCCCCTGGGGTGAAAAGAATATCAGTCTTTTCAAAGATCTCCTTCCACAAGTCGTGTTGTCCTTGATCTGTGTCTTCTTCCAAAAATTCTGACATATCCATCCATACGAACAGACTTCCATAGGAGGGATTATAAGGGATTCCCAATTCCCTAAAGACCTCACCACAATCAAATAGGATTCAGTCAAAGCTTTTTGGTTGGCCGAAACAAATTGCTTCATAAAACTTTGGTCTTCCAAAACCTCCTGCATTACCCATTGGGTAAAGTTGGAAACGGAGTGAGAAAGTCCTGCATTCCTGTAGCCATTGATCAGGTCTTCATTGTAAGAATGAAGTAATCCTATCCGAAAACCTGAGATGCCCAAGTCTTTGGAAAATGAATACCAAAAATGGAGGAAAGGGTTTTTCTCTTCGGCCATGAATTGCCCAAAGGACGCAAACCGTATGGGGTTAGGGTAATCGGATTTGATTTCAGGATGATTGATGTCAATACGGGATAAGCCGTAAATCTCATTGACAATCAGGTGAATTTCATTTTCGATGCACCAGGAAGCCAATTGACTAAGCTGTGATGCGGAATAAATGCCTCCCGTGGGATTATCTGGAGAAGTTAAAATCAACATTCTAAACCGACTTCCCAAGGCTTCAATCTCTTTTTTCGCTTTCTCTAATTGATCAATGGATATTGGCAGTCCATCTTTCAATTCCTCAATATCAGTATGGGTTTGTAAATCATATCTCTTTATTCCTGGCATCACGCCTATATCAGCTGTATAGACCGGATAACTTGGCGCAGGTATCACAGCAGTATCCCCTTGGTCGGCCAATAAAAAAGAAGTCATCTCAATCACTGAGGTTGCACCGGCAGAGAATGCGAGAGAGTCCGCAGGGATTTCTTTTTTGATTAAAATTTCAGAAAGAAATCTGGCTGTAGCTTCTCTAAAAGATAACACCCCCGCGGGGTCACCATAGCTTGATACCCAATCAGGAATGTTTTTAGCTTTAGTGATGGATTGAATTTTCTCCTGAAGCATTTCCCAACAAAGGTGATTTTCAGCCACATTCATTAGAAAAGTTCCCTTGGGGTTTTCTAATGCATCATATTGATTTTTTTTGGCTTGGTTATAAATCTCCAGGTCAACCCTTATTGGTTTTTTGGCTGCCTGGAATCCTCGTTGAGATAAATGTCCTTTCATTTCCATATTCACTCTCTATTTTTAAGTAGGAAATTAAATTTAAGAATTAAGTTTAATTTCCCACTGAAAGAAATAATCGCGCTGGAAAAAGGATCATTTTTCCCTTGACAAAATAACCCTCCTGTATGAAACCAGAGGGATATTTCCATTGTCCTTGATTTCCAATATCAAGTGGATTTCACTGTCGCCAATGTCAGCCGGCACTTTCAATTCCAAAACTGGAGCATCATTACCCTCGATTTTCATTTCAGTTGGATAGGTCCCGGTTTCTTTGTAATGAAACCAACGGAAGGATAATTCATCTCCATCAGGGTCATAGGAATCTGAAGCGTTCAACTTGACCACAGCACTAGGCTTATCTTTGATCCGGATGATTTCATTGCCTTTATTGCCATTTATGACAGCAATGGGTTCATGGTTTACTTCATCGGGGTTTTTAATCGAATATTGGAGGCGGTTCATAAAACTGTTCTTCACTTCAGGTATCCATCTTTCCAATTCCTTGTTTTCTACATTGCAGGTATGGTAATATCCCTCAGGAAAGTCCTCTCCCATTGGCCTGAACATGCTTCCCCAACTTCCTTGGGTGGGTTCCAAAGGATCATTCAGACCCCGCACTGCACTCAATAGATATAAAAATGCAGGAGTGTCCCCCTCTCCCCCATGGTCATAAATCTCCGACATGGGGCCATGGCCATTGACTTCGGATTGCTGCATGACCTTGATGTATTTCCAAAATTGTCCTCCATCATGAAGCAGCCATGCAGGTGAAACCCTATCCCCTTCGAAAGTAGAAGTTACGGTTCCCATATTGGTACATTTCAATGCCTGTACTTTATCCAGGTCTATCAAATAATCGAAAGTAATGTCCTGTAAAAGGATCCCAAAAATATGGAGCTTGTCCAAAAGCTTTTGAAATTTCTCATCGGAATGATTCTGCTTATAGCGATAAAGCGCTTGGACAAACGTAATCGGCCCGCCCCACATCTGCACAAAAATCGGCCTGTCATCATCTTTATCAAATATCTCTTGTAGGTGTACACTCCCCTCCGAATCCTTGGATTCCCCATTTGGGTTGAGCCCCTCACCAATCCAATCATGGAAGTGTATGTCACCCCAACTGCTCTCCACGTACCTTCCCGCAATCTCCTGTGCAAACTTCTTTTCATTCGTCAACCAAATGATGGGCAATGCACCCCTTCCTTTTTTGGTCAGGTTTTTAAGTGTGGCATAGGTCGGGAATTCAGAATGGTGTTTACGAAGTTGCTCAAACTCCTCGCTGTAGGCATCCAAGATACTGTTGACTTTCTGCCAAGGCCCATCCTGATCATAATTGAAATCGGGTAGCTGTTGGGTGACAATGATGGCTTCCGTGTCAAAATAATGCGAATAGTAAAGATATCTGATCAGGGAATTCCCATCATCATGGGTCATATCTGTCATGATCACTACCCGGGGTTTTTCTTGGGCATAAAGGTTTCCTAATGCTGAAAAAAATAAAAATGGAATGGCCAATAGTTGAAGGATTGTTTTCATGTGAGTGGATTCAATAAGTTATCTGGTTTAAGATAGTGGTTTTTCCTAATATTTTGAAAAGGAAAATAATATCGATTGACATTACCAGAAAAGTAGGCTACATCTTTTTTGGATAGAATATAGGATCATATAAATTATTCCAATCCGATTATAGGAATTACCCAGATTAATGGCTAATCAAAATATAATTAGTTTTTCAGCTCAATGTCAACCAATCTTTTGCCCGCTTCCTTACTCATGCTATCTTTGATCCAAATTATTAAATGCATAAAACATGTTCGAAGGCCCCAACTATCCCCAAACCCTAGATGAATCACTTTTTGATGAATGGCTGGAAAAAGGGCGTTCAAGCAAAATTCCTTTTGCTTACCTGATTGTCATTTGGGATGAATTGGATGGGTTATACTCTCCAGTATATGTTGAGGAGAGAAGTGAACTGCAAAAGTTCGCCCGCTATGGTCAGGCACCTGACCATCAGCTATTGGTGGCTGCTTATGACCTGTATTCAGAGACGAGGGTGATATAGAGGATGATAGTCACATGCTTACTGTTTTGGTAAAAAAAAGGATTTTGTGGAATATTCATTTTTCGTTTTATATTGGATTACATTATAAATTACAAATCCAGTCTCGGCTATAAAGTTTTAACATTAAAAAATCATGATTTCAAAGCATTTAATCCCAAAGAAATTTATTGCCTTGATTTACTTATTTGTATTTGCTTTTTATAATTCCTTTGCCCAAAAACCCCATATCATTTTGATTGTAACAGATCAGCAGCGCTATGATGCAGTAGGTTATATTGAAGGTTCGAATATCATTACTCCAAACCTTAATCAATTGGCAGAGGAAGGAGTATATTTTACCAATGCCTATTCTTCCACTCCAAGTTGTACCCCTGCTAGGGCGGCATTGCTTACAGGAATGTCACCTTGGGGTCATGGCATGCTGGGATATGCTAAAGTTGCCCGGCAATATCCATTTGAAATGCCCAGAATGCTGAGGGGTCTTGGTTATTACACCTATGGTATAGGCAAAATGCATTGGACTCCTCAGAAGACTTTACATGGATTTCATGGCACTTTGGTAGATGAAAGTGGTAGAATAGAATCAGATGGTTTTGTAAGTGACTACCGAGCTTGGTTTAAACTTAAAGCTCCAGGGCAAGATCCGGATGAAACAGGAATCTTGTGGAATGAACATAATGCAAAAACGTATCAATTAGAGGAACATTTACACCCTGACCATTGGAAATCAGAGATGGCAGTAGAATTTTTGCATAACTACGATTTGGAAAACCCCTTGTTTTTGAAAGTTTCTTTTGCAAGACCCCATAGTCCTTATGACCCTCCTCAGCGTTTTCTTGATATGTATAAAGATCTCCCCATCAAAGCCCCCTACGAAGGAGAATGGTCAGATAAATTCCGGAAATTTCCAAAAGAAAGGGAAGCAGCTTTTGGAGATTTTGGAGTAGAACATGCACTCCATAGCCGGAGACATTACTTTGCGTTGGTCACATTTATCGATGAGCAAATAGGAAAAATCATTGCAGCTTTGAAAGAAAAAAACATGTATGATAACAGTCTGATTCTATTTGTTTCAGATCATGGAGATATGCTTGGTGATCATCACCATTGGAGAAAAACTTACGCCTACGAAGGTTCCTCCAAAGTACCCTTGGTCATAAAACCACCCAAATCATTTGACTATGAGGCTTCCTTGGAGAAACTCACCCATCCAGTGGAAATCAGGGATATTCTGCCTACTTTTTTGGAAGCAGCGGGTGGAATTAAGCCCAATACAATGGAAGGAAAGTCACTTTTGGGACTTTTGGCAAATCCAAATACGGAAGAATGGAGGGATTATATAGACCTGGAGCATGCTTCTACTTATGTGTTTGATAATTATTGGGCTGCGCTAACAGATGGCAAGGAGAAGTATATTTGGTTTTTTTCCACAGGAGAAGAGCAGCTTTTTAACCTTGAAAAGGACCCGGGGGAAACGACAAACTTAATTTCAGATAAAGTCTATTCCGAAAGACTTAAATTATGGAAGTCCAGGATGATAAACCATTTAAAGGAAAGAGGTGATGGGTTTGCTAAAGACGGTATGTTGGTCAAGAGAACAACAAATCTTTTGTTAAGCCCCAACTATCCGGATAAAGAATGGTCAAATCAGGAAGGTTTGAAGTTTTGGCTGGAAGAAGTAAATCAAGGATTTCGATCCAATTAAATTATTGGTAAGCTTGTAAGTTCCATCATTCCACCAAACTCCACAGACAGGACTGTAACAATGGTAATAAACATGGTAATAACCCAACTATAAGAATATATCCGCTAGCCAGAATTGCTGTTATTTTAAGTTGTAAAGTTAGTGTAAAACCCGATTTTCAACTGATTGAGTTTGATTTCCGTTTTTCCTAACTGCTCTTTCATCTCACCATCTATATGAAAGGCGGCATTGTCCAGATTTTCAATAGTGACTTCTTCTCCACTATACGTCTGCACAAAATCCAACTCCGAAAAGTCTTCCCTAATAAACCCTGCCGTCAAGGCCATCCACTCCTTAAGACTGTCGGGATTGAGGACGATTACCTCAAATTTCCCATCATCCATTTTACCGGTAGGATTGATTTTGGCACCTGTACCATACCTATCTCCATTTGCGATGACCAGCATTTTGGCGTTGACTCGTTTTTTTTGACCATTTAATTCCAAGTCAAAACTGAACTTATTGTTTTCAAATACTTGGGCCAATGAGCTTTTAAAATAACTGCCCATGCCCCGCACATCACTTTCCTCAAATTTCTTAATCAGACCCGCATTAAACCCGAAATCACATACATGAAGACATATATCTCCATTGACATCCAAAACATCCAATTGAATCAATTTGCCTTCTTTCAACGCCCTTATGCTGTCTTCCCAAG
>NZ_JBGSXS010000237.1:0-21313 GCF_041751335.1 Aquiflexum sp. | reverse complement strand
ACCAATACATCAACCTTGGATCTCTGACCAAAATTAAATGACTTTACATTTAAAATACTGCTTGCAGCACCATCACCATTGATTATTAATTGGGCATTATTTTCAATGTCCATCAATCCTCCTGTAACATTAAAGCTACCGCTATTCCTGATATCTATGTTAAGCTTTGTGTTGCTATTTTGTCCCCCGCTAAGCAAAATCATACTTCCTCCAACAGCAATCTCTCCTCCATTTACAAAAATGCTTGCTTCCGTGCTGGCGTTCTTTGTTAAGTTTCCTGAGATATTCAATTTACCACCAGTATTGACTCTGATTGTGGTAAAAGCTCCAACCGTCAAACTAGCTAGGTTAACCTCACGGTTGATGACAATGGTTACCGGGCAACCTGTTGTGCCATTGGCAGGCGGAGTAGATGGAGGGTTTGGAGAACAACTTCCAGTCCTTACCCAGCAAGAAGCTGTGGTCATGTAGTTGGTCTGAGTTGGGGAACAAGTTCCACTTGTCGTGTAAGTTACTTGCGCAAAGCTATTATAGCTAAGCATAAGGAATAGGGCGAAAAACACTGTTTTTAAAAATCTCATTGGGTGATTGATTTTTGTAGAGTCTATTTTGTGTTTCAAATGTACAATTATGTATTTTAAAAACAAATAAAAAATGAATCTTTTTGCATTTTTTTATATATGAAATACTTTTTTATTGTTTTATAAAATATACAACTGAGAGAAAAAATTACGTAAATCCAGATGGTTTTGGATTTACGAATCAAAAATTTTATATTTATGTCTTTGATTTATAGATATTTAACTAATAAAAGGTTTAAAATCCAGGATTAACTATCCCATTTCTTCTAAAGAATCTGCAATCAATCGAAAATAATAAAATCAGAAAATATTTTTATTATTTAAACTGAAAAAATTTAGTACGTAAGATTTTCACACTTAAGGGATGGCTCTTGTCACCTCTTGATTAACTTGGTATTTTATGGTTTGGAACCTTCGATTGGCGCATCATCGGTCATCGGACATCCGTCATTGTACAATTTGCAGTCTCAATGCTTCATAATCTTAATAAACTCCACTTTCTGTCCCCATGATATCTCAAGAACATAAATTCCTTTTGATACCTTTCGTAGCTCTTCCAAAATCGATCCTGAAATCTGACGGAGATTATTTCTCGCAATCACTTTGTTGCTTGAAAAAGGTGATATGAGCCTGACCCTGAGGTCTTCTCCAAAATATTCCTTTTCATCTATCAATTCCAGGTTGAATATTTCCCCTGAATTGGGATTCGGAAAGGCTCGCCAAACCCCTTTCACTTGGTTGAGGGTTGGAAGACGAACTGATACTGTTTTAGAAAAATCAAAATTGCCACTAAAATCAACCTGCTTGAGTCTATAATAGGCCATACCTCCTATCAATGGAAGGTTGTTGTCACTGTACACATATTCAACCGAAGTATCAGACCAACCATAACCTGGTTCATTACCTATTACCTCCCAGTTTTTGACACCTTGTAGTGACCTTTGGATTTCAAAATGGGAGTTTTCCCATTCTTTGGCAGTGGCCCACTTTAGGTCAACTGATTTGGTTTCCCTTTTGAAGTTAGCATCAAAGTAGAGATACTCGACTGGTAAAATCCTGACATTGGGATAGCGGATAATGACTATTCCTGTATTACCAGCACCTCCTCCACTAACTCCTGCTCCACCTCCTGATCCACGACTACTTCCCTGTAAGCCAAATCCTTCATGATTGGCATTACCACCTGTACCATCACTTCCACCTCTTCCACCAACATTTCTTTGAGGGCTTGAGTTTGAACCACCATTCGTAGTTCCTCCACCACCTGCTGCATATATGACTATATTTCCTCTGAAATCAGAAGAAAAACCATCTCCCCCATTACCTCCAAATGCGGTGAAATTAGCACCAGGACCATCTGTAATATTTCCAGAAGTACCAGGGGAATTTTCACCTCTACCACCTCCTCCACCTCCAAAGCTACTATTAAATCCTGCGCTACCATCATTTCCATTTTCTCTTCCTCCTCCTGGCGTATTCAACCCACTTGCTCCTCCTCCTGAAGCATTTAACTGAAAGCCATTATTTCCATTTACTGAATTATTTGATGCACCCCCTCCGCCTCCGCCTGCAATTGTTTGGTAGATGGGATTTGTATATCCAAAGATGGACATTGTACCATTTGTACCTTTTGTGGTTATAGCACCTGAACCAGGCCCTCCATCTCCAACATTCATAGTAAATACTGTTTCTTCCAAAAATCCTTGCCCCCCGTTTATATTAGTGAAACTAGTCATGGTTACACCACCTGCCCCTCCACCACCTGCTGCATTGCCAAATCCTCCACCGCCACCGCCTCCAACTACAAAAACTTCAAACTCAGTAAGTCCTTTTGGAGCAGTCCAATAATTCAAACCTCTTGAACCATATTCAATTATTGTGGTTCCTGAGATTGCACCATCATCCAAAAGTGTCCCTCCTACAAAAAATTGACAGGTATAGGTAATCCTAACTCTTCCATTACTTCCTGTTCCACCACTTTGGTTGTTCCCTCTTGCTCCACCACCTCCACCTCCCGGAGCCAAAATGGGCGAGTTGCCATTTTGGTTATCACTTGTGGCTCCATCTCCACCTGCACCACCACCGACAGGTGCTGTGCCTCCATTTTGCTCAATTCCTGGATTACCGTCTATCCCGATTCCAGCTGATGAACCACCGCCACCTCCTGCGTTCGCAGCTGCTGCGGCCCCATCACCCCCGTTAAACCTAAATGTACCAACTCCATTTGCCGAGGAACCTCCCAATCCGCTTAACTGACTGTTGATACCGGGGCTAAGTCCTCCTTTGGCAAGTACAACTTTGTTTGCTTCATTTTCAGAAAGGGCAATCCATGAATCCTGTCCATTTGTACTGGAACCCCCTCCCTGTCCAACAAACACTGTATATACTGAACCGGGGGTTACAATCAATTCACTTCTTGAGTAAGCCCCGCCACCGCCACCACCTCCAGTTCCATTGATCGTTCTCCCAGCCCCACCGGCTCCAGCTCCCCAAACTTCAACTACTAAGGAATTGACCCCTGCAGGAACAAAAAAGGTGTTGTCACCAGGACTGTTAAATACGACCGGACTATTGCATTGCCCATAAACTTGTGAACCTCCCCATAGAAATAGGTTTACCAACAAAAAAAAGCATAAATGGGAGTGATTAAATCTCATACAAGAATTCTTCCTTTTACTTATTTCTTCCCAAATAAGATTGGTGAATTAACGACATTGAAGCATCGCATGAATTTTTATGTCAATTTGATAATATCAAATAATTAAGGGATAAGAAACCGCTTTTCAATTTAACAAAAATCCGAATATAAAAAATATAAAAAGATTTTAACCTTAATTAAAATACGTTTTTCGGTGTATTAAAAAAAATAACTGCCCAAAAAATTTATCTCAAAAATCTGAGTAAGACTTCCTCATCAATTTCAAATGCTCTACCTTCTTACCCCAAGAAACCTCTAGGATGTAAACCCCATTGGGTGATTTTCCCAATTGTTCCCGAATCTGTTCTGAAATTTTCCGTAAATCGTTACCTTCAACAACATAATTACCGGATAAGGGAGAAATCAACCTTACCCTCAAATCTTCCCCTGCATATTCTGAAGAATTCAGCAGATCCAATGTAAATCGACCTCCAGAATTTGGATTGGGGAAAACTCTCCAAATATCATTTGTTAGTTGCTGTGAGGGAATTCGGACCGAAACAACCTTACTGAGATGGGACATTCCACTGAGACCGACCTGTTTTAATCTGTAATAAGCTATCCCTCCTAATAAAGGTAATGCGGTATCTTGGAAAGAATATGCTATGGCCACATCTGACCAACCAACACTTTCTGTTTCTCCCAAGGTTTCCCAATCGTTCATATGATCCATAGAACGTTCGATTTCAAAATGGGAATTTTCCCATTCTTCCCCTGTACTCCATTTAAGATCAACTGCATTTTTTTCCACTATGAAATCAGCATCAAAGTAAAGATATTGAACTGGTAAAATCCTGTAAGAAATCCTAATGATGACTATTCCTGCAGAACCAGCACCTCCATTAATGCTGCCAGCACCACCTCCGGAACCCGTATTTGCTCTTCCACTTCCACCAGCCCCTCCTGTGGGCGAGGCATTTCCATCCCCGCCTAAAGGAATCCCTGAAAACGAACCTCCTGTACCAGTTCCATAAGTCTGCGAAGGGTTTCTTCCTGTGGATCCTCCGCCACCACCAAAACTGTTTTGGATATTGGGGATATTTGATAAAATATTTAGACCGACACCATTACCACCATTACCAGGATTGTTATTGGCCCCATCATTACCTGGACCTCCTGCACCCCCGCCGCCGCCGCCATTAAGTTGGTTGCCATTGCCTCCTCTTCTCCCATTACCACCAGAGTTTGTTTGATTACCTGCATTACCACCTCTGGTACCTTGACCATTACCGGGATTATTATTTGCGGCAGCACCGCCTCCTGAACCTCCTGTCAAACCGTTTCTTGCAGCTGCAGAAGATGACCCTCCACCACCTCCACCAAATGAATTTATGCCAAAAAAAGAAGATATAGTCCCATTTGAACCTCTTTGGTTCACAGCATTTGACCCTGTTCCGCCACTTCCCACCGCAACAGGATATGCTGCGCCGACATTCAATGGCAAACCATCTCTTTTTGAAATGGCCCCTGCTCCCCCGCCGCCAGCTGCTTCTCCCCGACCTGCCCCACCACCTCCAGCTACCACTGCCACCATTACATCTACAATTTCTTCGTCACCACCAACAGATGGCATAGTAAATACATCTGAACATCTATAAATAAATACTGCATCATAACCAGATGGGGTCTCTATGATTTCAGTTTGCAAACAGTCCTGAAAAGGGCAATTTCCTACTGCTGCACCCCCACTCAATGCATTTCCTGAAGGTGCTTTATTTAGAAGTAAAGGTGATCCAGAGTTATTAAAATTATTTCCACTAATTATTCCATTATTGTTAAATGCACCAGCCACCGAAATACTATTGCATCTGTTCGCGTTTAAATTGTAAATCCCGCTATTGCTATTGAGTTGAAGCGCACCTCCTATTGACAAGTAACCCGAAAAATTGACTGAGACGTTAGAATTAATGCTCATTGAACCCCCTATAGCCGTATTTCCTTCCAATGAAACATTGGCATTGCTGTTTAAATTGACTGCACCCCCTATTGATAAATTTCCATTACTATTGAATGTAGCATTACTGCTGACATTCAACCCTCCAGGAACGATCATATCTCCGTAATTATAGATGGATTTATTGGAATTGATATTACCGGAAAAAGTCAAGAATCTGTAATTATTGATGGTCCAATTACCATTGAAATCATTGCTGATCTGTAATTCGCCGAAATTATCTATACTGCTTAAACTTGACAATTGACTGAAAGATCCGTTCCACGAAGCTCCGTTACCGATACAGATACTGATATTAGTGCTATTATTAAAAACAATCTGGGAAGTCCTATTGCCTGTGATACAAACTGTACTTCCATTGCTGATTGCTGCGTCAGGCGCAGCATTTCCAACAATGTTTACCGTACAAGGGGTACATTGGGCATACAGCTCTTTTAAATCAAAAAAGAGGGCTGTAAATGAAATTAAAAAACAAAAACTCAATTTGGTCTTCATGACAAGTCCCAGATTCAATTCTAAATCATAAAATATATTAATTTACCAATAACATAATTCAAAATAAAAAGATCACAATGGGTGAATTGCTGTGTCTTTATCAATTTCGAGTCTATTGGGAACTATTTGGGGTGATAATCACAATGCAAGTAAAACTTAAAAATTCTTTAATCAAAGACTGATTGAATATTTTGTTAAAATATTGACTTATATAAATTTAGAAAAATAATGAGGACTATGAGACGTCTGTATCTGATAAAGCCTCAAGTATTACTTGTACAAAAGCCTATGATATTCCATTTCGATACCCGTAGATATCAACAGCACATATACTCCTTTTGAATTAATCTTTAAATGCGACAAGATATCCCCAGAAAGTAAATCCGAATTGATCCCATCGAAGTTTTTAATTACACCGTTTGGATGGATTAGCTTAATCTGTATTCTTTCATTTCTGAGCCCTTCCAATTTCAGCAGATCGATTTTCAATTGATCGCCATTGGTAGGATTAGGATAAATCCCCCATGATTTGCTGTTTTTCTGATTTGGCGGTATTCTTACGGAAACTATTTTACTCATAGAGAATTTACCATCGAGGTCCACTTGTCTGAGCTGATAATAAACCACTCCCCCCGCAAGCGGCAATTGGGTATCGGTAAAGTTATAATCCACTGGCCCATCTGACCAGCCCATTGCATTTACATCACCAAGGCTTTCCCATTCTCTAATATTCCCAATGGACCTCAACACTTCAAAATGGGAGCTTTCCCATTCTTTTGCCGTTCCCCATTCAATCCTCACTTGTCTTTCTGTAGCTTGGAATCCGGCATTGAAATACAGCCACTCAACAGGAAGTACTCTGAGGTTTAGAACTTCACAAATATTGATGGTCCCACTGTCCCAGGAGATATTACCGGATACACCTCCAGGAGGAGGAACATCATCCTCACAGATATTTCCCCCCGACCAACCGTTGATAAGCAGACCTTCCTCTCCAAGAAGCTGTATATCGGCATCACCAAATTCCAAGGTGGCAGTTGGGTCTTGTAAATTGATAACCACATCGTCAAAAGTAAAATCATCTCTGACCCCTGCCCCGCCTCTCCTGCTGTCAAATATCACTTTCCCTCCAGGTTCAACGCATATGTTAACAGATTCCATTGCCGTAAAATACCTGAAATCCAAGACTGCATTGTTTTTGACAACAATACAGCCACCTATAATATTGAATGCTTCAGAAATCCCATCATTGGACCTGTCCAAAATCAAAGTTACCCCAGACTCCAAAATCAAACCTCCAATTTGTATGGTGTTATTCCCTCCCGCAGTCCATCTGTAATAGCCTGGATTGACAAACCGCGAAATACCTGTGATGACTGGAAAGTTAGCATTCCAACCTGTATTATTATTGCTGACCGCTCTGGGAGAGGCCAAGGTGCCACCCGACTGTGTATTCGAAGTAGTAGCAGTGCAGGTTGGACAGTCCTGTGCCAAACTCTCCAAAGGGAATGCTAAGACTATTACCACAATTACGTAGAATAACAGGGCACAAAACCTCAATTGCACATTTTTAATTTTAAGTAATAAAATAGATTTAGGATTTTTGGGTGATTTAATCCTGGGTGAATGCTTTAAAAGTAGCTTAATATTGTTACCTCAACAAATAAATCACTATTTTACTTATTATTTATTGACTTTTATCAATTTTTTTAGTGGGAAAATTGTTGAGAATAAATTGACTAATAAAAATCCCAAGTAGAAAAATAAATTGAAGTCAGGTTAATAATTTTTCGATGTTCAAAATTTTTCCAAAAAAAAAGCCTTTGGGAATTCCCAAAGGCCAAAGTTAAAGGTTGATTATTAGAATAGTATTTTACCCGTTCATGCTGATCAAAAACTCAACATTATCTCTAGTACCTTTCATTCTTTGCAACAAGAATTCCATTGCTTCCTGAGGATTCATATCAGACATCAGTTTTCTGAGTATCCAAACACGTTGCATTTCTTCTTTGTCCATCAACAAGTCTTCTCTTCTTGTTCCTGAACCCGGAACATCAATAGCAGGATAAATCCTTCTGTTGGAAAGTTTTCTATCCAACGCCAATTCCATGTTGCCCGTGCCTTTGAATTCTTCAAAGATCACTTCATCCATTTTTGATCCGGTTTCAACCAAAGCAGTTGCGATGATGGTCAAGGAACCGCCATTTTCTACATTTCTGGCAGCACCGAAGAATCTTTTTGGCTTGTGCAATGCATTGGCATCCACCCCACCTGACAAAATCTTGCCTGATGATGGAACAACTGTATTATATGCCCTAGCCAATCTGGTGATTGAATCCAAAAGGATAACGACATCATGTCCACATTCCACCATTCTCTTGGCTTTTTCCAAAACGATTGTAGCTACTTTTACATGCCTATCCGCCTGTTCGTCAAAGGTAGAGGAGATCACTTCTGCCTTCACAGATCGGGCCATCTCTGTCACTTCCTCAGGTCTCTCATCAATCAAGAGAATCATCAAATGAACCTCAGGATGATTTTCTGCAATAGCATTGGCTATTTTTTGCAATAAAACCGTCTTACCTGTTTTAGGCTGTGCCACGATCATACCTCTTTGTCCTTTTCCAATAGGAGCAAATAGATCCAAAATCCGAGTTGAATAATTGTCCGATTTTGTAGAAAGATTCAACCTTTCTTCAGGAAACAAAGGGGTAAGGTATTCGAAAGGAATTCTATCCCTAATTTCTTCGGTTGTTTTACCGTTGACGGTGATAACTTTTAAAAGTGCAAAATACTTTTCTCCTTCTTTTGGAGGACGGATCGTACCTTTGATATGATCACCGGTCTTTAGACCAAAAAGTTTGATTTGAGATGGAGAAACATAAATATCATCCGGTGATGCCAAATAGTTGTAATCAAGCGATCGCATAAAACCATAACTCTCTGGCATGATTTCCAAAACCCCTTCGTTTTCTATAATCCCTTCGAATTCTTTTACGCTGACATATGGCTTTCTTTTGGAAGGAACCATTTCCGCAGAGGGAATGTGAACCTCATCAATATTTTTGAAATTTTTCCTTTTTGGAAGTTCAACTTCTACGTCAGCAACTTGATTGTGAACAGGCTGAGCAACTGGCTGAGGATCATCTACAACTTTTCTTCTTGGCCTGATAAATTTAGCCTTTTCTTCCTGATGCGGTAAAGGTTGAGGAACTGGGGGAGTTGTGGCTTTTTTAACTTCAGGTTCTTTTGAAGTAACATGCTCCACTTTTGGCTCTTCCTGCTTTTTCTTAGGTTCTTCCTGCTTTTTCTTAGGCTCCTCTTGTTTTTTCTTAGGCTCCTCTTGTTTTGGCTGAGCGTTCGAAGTTTCTTTTTCTTTGGGCAATGCTGTTACATTTTCCCTTTTGA
The DNA here is from genome assembly GCF_041751335.1 of Aquiflexum sp. Classification (GTDB taxonomy): domain Bacteria; phylum Bacteroidota; class Bacteroidia; order Cytophagales; family Cyclobacteriaceae; genus Aquiflexum. The sequence continues at coordinate 12,177 of NZ_JBGSXS010000237.1, read as the reverse complement.
ATTTGGACTGATTCTCAGCTGGTTTTGATTTGGGTGACTCGGAGTTTACCTCAGGGGCAGGTTTATTTTCCATTTCTGATGTTTCTGATTCTACCGAAGAAGGCTTCTTTTTGGGCATGGCCTGCTCCGGAGTGATTGCCTGTTGGTCCAATATGGCATAAACAAGGTCGTCTTTTTTAAGTGTCTTGAAATTTTTAACACCTAACTCCTCAGCAATGTCCTTCAATTCAGAAAGAAGTCTGATTCTTAGTTCTTCTATGTTATACATAAAAAGCGTATGAAATTAATTAATAAGATGTGTGATTAGTAATGATATTTTATTGAGTATTACTGAACTGAATTAAAAAGATATTCAGGATAGTTAAAATCCACGGGGAATGGATCTTTTTGATACTATAACAATGCAATATTAAGCTTTCATTAATTAAATACCAAATTTTTGACCATTCAAGAAATTTATTTTATTCAAGCAACTGCCTGAGAACCTTAACCGACTTCCATTCATTTTGAGATTCCAAGTGCTTGGAATAGAACATCAGGAAATGATCAAGGAGCTTTTTTCTAAATATAGCATGGACTTTATGTGTACATGCAAATGATTCTCCTATTAATCCATCCAAATAGTCCATTTCTTCTTTCACCTCCGCCGGGTGATACGCTTCATCAGTCAATTCTTCAAAAAAGGAATTTGCATTGTTAGGTGCAAAGCCTAGGTATTTAGAACTTTCCCACAAAAACACCAAAGGATAGTGCACCAATATGACTGATTCTTCATCCAACAATCCCAAAGCATATTCAAGAAAGTCATAAAAACTTTCATTGTGATAACTCTCATATATCGATTTACCCAAAACCTCCCCCATAAACATGGCTATGGATGACCTCTGAAAGTCAAACGGTATTCTTTCGTATGCTTTTGAAAGCTTCACCTCTGAAATCCTGTTCAAACCCGCTCCTTCTTTATCGTAAACTATCAAATCCAATAGCGTCAAAGGCTGATAAAACGCCATTTTGCTTTTGGCCCCTTTTGTCCTGACCCCATTGACTATGTAGGATTTCAGTCCCAATTCTCTGGTAAAGATCCGCACAATGATCGAGGTCTCCCGGTATTTTAGAAATGAAAGGACCAAACCTTTGGTTTTTATTAGTTTCATAAAACCACAAATTTCCCTGAAATCCGCTCTTGTCCCGATGCATCAATGACATACACCAAATAAACTCCAGGTCCAGGTCTACCTCCCAATCCCTCCATGATATTCCATGTGGCTTTACCCCCACGTACCTGAGTACTATACACAACCCTTCCTGACGAAGTCGTTATTTTTATTTGGGAAAAATCAGTTAAACCTTCTAGACTCAGATAACCCGAAAAATCCGGGCGAACCGGATTAGGGAAAATTTTAAGTTCTGAAAAATTTTCAAATGATATCATACTATTTGTCCTGTAGGAAAAAGCAGCATTGGGTTGTGCAATGAGCAATTCACCTGATATAAGATCAAAAGCCAAGCTTTGGATTAAAGCTAGGGTCAAGGGACTATTGTCTCCTGTAAAATGACCAAACATCTCATCCCCAAATTCAGAAAACTGCCATAAACCATCCCTTTCGGCACCAAACCATTTAGTCTGATCCGGCGCCACCAAAACCGCTGTTATGGATACACCACTTAATAATTGTCTGTTTTCAAATATGGGAAAGATGGAATTTATAGGGCTATTGGGATTTACAAACTGAACAAATGGAAGGTAAAAAACACCGGACGATGTTCCAACCCAAAGGTTTCCCTCTAAATCCAGGTCCATATCCCTGATTTCTGTATTGGGAAGGTTTCCCTGATTTACAGCGCTGCTCAACAACCTGTTGAGACCTGTTCGCTCATTAAACACCCTGATCCTGCTTTGCCCGGACGGTGGCTTCTGAAATATCCATAGATTACCTGACCTGTCCACAATTATTTTGCGCGGAAATTGAAGGCCTTGTACTTGAACCTGACTGATATCTCCATTTCCTGATATCTTCAATAAACTCCCAAAGTTGTCAAAAATCCCAACCCAAAGTGTATTGTCATTCTCAACCACCAATGAGCTGATATTAGGATTTTGATTTGTTCCCGGCAATTCTATTTGTTGTAGGTCCGAATTCAATTCTTGCCATAATCCACCTCCGAGGGTTCCGAAATAATTGGAATTTTTAAATATAGTTTTGGAAATAACATGCTCAGGTGCATTGCTTTCAGACCAAACTCCTTTTTTCAAAACCGATGTTTTTCCCCCTACTGATCTGAAAGGAGTTCCATTCAACTGAAATCCTACTGGTAAGGCCCATGTCCCATTTTTGTCCCAATAAAAACCATTGACAGAGGATGAAGGCCCATTTGGGGAAGTGAAGGTATTGGAGGAGATATTCAAAATACCACTTCCTGCCTGACTGATATAAATATCTTCTGCAATTATATGAAAATCAAAGATTTCATTCGGCGTATGATCGAAATACAGCAAAAAAGAACCTGCTTCCCCGACTTGGTAGATAGAATTTCTGTCAGAAAAAAACAATTGTCCTCCAAATTTTTTGAGGCTGCTTACATTTTCAGTTCCTATCATCCAGTTCAAAGCTCCCCCTTCGAAAACATAAGCTCTTTTATCCAAACCTATCAGGTATATACTTCCATCATATACCTCCAATTCCCTGACTCCACTATCCAAATCCAGATTTTGGATTTGCCAATTTCTAAAGTCATTCAAGTTTTGATTTTTATCCCCGGTTACCAATCCCAAGGAAGTAGCCAGATAATACATCCTGGAATCTTCATCAATATCGAAGACTTCCAAAGTAGACCCGTTTGGTCCAATATTTATAAATGATGAAACAAAGGCAGCTCTTTGCGGATCAATTACACCAATTCCAAAATCTCCTGTCAAATAGATAAAACCACCTATGGACTTGGCGGAATTAATGTTTTTGTTCAGAATAAGTGGATTATCACGGATAGAGGTAAGTCTTTGTACATTTTTTTCTCCGACCAAATCCACAGTACCATCCTGATATCCAACTATCAATTTTTTTGATGCAGGATCGAAAGCGGAAGCAGAAAAAGACTGATCGTAAAGCCCATCCATTAACGTAAGTGGCTTGGGATCAACAGTATTTACCGAAAAATAAAAAAGCGAAGAATTCCCTTGGGAAAAAATCGTTTGATCACTTCCTGACAAATAGCCCCCTTCCAGATAAGATACATGAATCCTCCAGCTGCCCACAGATATCTGAGATTGACCAAATAAATAATGCCGAACTAAAACTAAGAGAATAATTAAATAGACTATCTTAAAAAACCTTTTAGAAAAACTTTTTTTAAGAGTAATTTTTTGGTTCCCGATTGCAAACACGTCCCCTGATTTTTTCATAGCCTAAAATGCTCTATTTACCTTCCACCCCAAAAAAACACTTTCTGCATCTTGCCTCGTAACTTTCCTTTTCTCCCAAAACTACTTTTTCTCTGACTTCCAATAACCTATAGGAATAGGACGCTAGATCACCACATTTCATACATATTGCATGGACTTTGGTGACATATTCAGCAATGGCCAATAATTCAGGCATTGGATCAAACGGTTTACCTTCAAAATCCATATCTAATCCGGCCAATATGACTCTCTTCCCGGAATTGGCCAGTACATTAGCCACATTGACAATCCTATTATCAAAAAACTGGACTTCGTCAATTCCCACCACATCACAATTGCCTGCTAAAAGTAAAATATCATCCGCAAACTGTACCGGAGTGGATCTAATTGTATTTTCATTGTGGGAGACCACATCAAGTTCATGATACCTTTTATCAATAGAAGGCTTAAATATCTCTACCTGCTGCTTGGCAATTAGAGCCCTATTTAGCCTTCTGATGAGTTCTTCTGTTTTTCCGGAAAACATCGAGCCACAAATCACTTCGATATGTCCTTTTTTATCCGGATGTCTTGATTTACCTATGGTAGGTTCTATGAACATATTTTTTCATTCACTATAATCCATATGGGGGAATTTATTTTCCTCAGCCACTTTCACGCTAATTTCCCCTTTCAATAAATTTGCTTGGCAAGATAACCTTTCGAAAGACTTTAACCTGTTGTTTTTCCTGAAAAATTCTTCCCGGTCTGTCAATGCGGACAGGTTCTCCATACCTTCCTCCACGATGATTTTGCAAGTGGTACATCTCCCTTTTTTTCCACACGAATGCATCCAATCAATGTGGTTTTCATGGATTAAATCTATAACTTTACGTACCTTATCAGGAGATTTAATTTCGCGATGATTTAAATTTTCGATGATAATTTTCAGCATGGTTTGTGCTATATTAGATTAAAAAGTCGTTTACACATTATGTCCGCTAAGATAAACAGCAAATACGTAGAAAACTACGCCAAAGAATTCAGTAAGCAAATCTGTGATCAGTATTTTTCCCAAAAAAAGTATATGACAGGCCACGAGATCATCACCCTGAGTCCTAGCCCTCAGGTAAACTTTTTTACCATCAAAACCATTTTTGAAGCTTGGCAAATGGAACTTGAAAAACTGAAGAGCAGCCCTTATTTTGACTACAGGGACAAGTCAGTTCATGAAGCGCTTAAAGATTTCATGAATGTGTTATCCCGAACAATAAAGATTGAAAGATCACATTTCGAACCATTGATCAATCAGGCTGTGATTAATTCAATAAACCTAGCTGTGGACCCATTGGAATTTTATTCAAAAGAGTTTGACAAAGTCTCAAATAATGCGGTCAATCAATCTCTGAAGGAAAACAAAAAGTATTATAAATGGCATAATAGCCTTGTATTTAACCTGATTGACAAAGCGGGTCTGGAACAGTCCCAGCAAGCTTACAAAGAAGCCTTAAAGTTTAATTTTTCGAATCAAAAAGACAACTTGGAGGATTTCAGAATCTTGCTTAACAGTATGGGACAAATCAGGTTTATTGACTTCGATGAAGTCTTGGCCAAAGAAATAGACAACAAAAATCCGGAGGAAGAATATATTCCGACAGTAAAGCCAGTTCAAAACCATACACCGAAAGAAATTTTCAAACAGGAAATTGAACAATCTGATACTTTGGTCAAAGAGACCCCAGGTCAGCCTCATTTAGATGACAGCAATGAAACAAATGATGATTTTGAAAATGAGGACGAGGAATTTTTTATTGAAAACATACCCACTTTAAAACGTGGGAATGCTGCAACATCTGCAAATGAGATCGATCCATTACAGACTTGGGCAAAATTTGAAACAGAGGAATATTCTATCATGAAAGGGACTATCAAAGAACTTTCGGAGAGTGTAGGGTTAAACCAAAGATTCATGTTTACCAAGGAACTTTTTGACGGTAATCCCGACCTGATGAAGCATGCACTCAAATCCATTGACAACTGTGAAAGCTTTGTGGAAGCGATCAATTTGATAAATGATAGATTTGTGGGAGAATTAAAATGGGAAAAAAACTCTGATGTAGTAAGTGAATTTCTTCAATTGATATTTAGAAAATTTGACCAAAAAGACTAAAGGCAGAAGAATAATTTATAAACTTAATATTAATTAAATATTATTTAATTTCTATATTGGAAAAACTTCTATAAAATCGATTTGGTAATTTATGATAAAGAGTATTTATTTGTTTTACAAGTCATATTACTAGCCCGAAATCAAAAATATTTTCTGTATTACCTTTATTTCACCATGGTTTTATATCCTAATTTGGTTTATAATTTATATTTTAGTAACAATTATGCTATAAAACCAATTTTTAAACTTTTTGTATAAAAAACATTAAAAAATGAAAGGTTATCTGAAGCTTAGACGTATAGTTTTAACCAAATTGGAAAATGGTCTACCAAAACATTTAACCTATCATAATATAGATCATGTTTTGGATGTACTTGATGTTTGCAATCAATATATCAAAAGAAACAAAATCAAAGGAGATGATGCTTTCTTACTCCGAATTGGGGCAATTGTGCATGATATGGGTTTTTTGGAAACAAATATCAACCATGAGGAAGTTGGAGCGGATATGGCTGCCGAAATCATGGCTTCCCTGAATATGGAACCAAAGCATATTGACATTGTAAGAGGTCTTATCTTAGCTACCAAAATCCCCCAAAATCCTCAAACCGAACTTCAGAAAATTATTTGTGATTCTGACCTTGATTACTTAGGACGCAATGATTATCCAGAAATAAGCAGTAGGTTATTCTTGGAGTTCAAAGCTACAAATGTCATCAAAACAGATCTGGATTGGAAAAACCTTCAAATTTCGTTTTTGACGAAACACTATTTCCATACGCCTTTTGCAAAAAGATATCGATCCCCAAAAAAGCAAAATTGGCTTAAAAAAATACACGAAAATCATATTTGATTGCTGTTTGGGAAAGTAGCATTTTTATCCAAAACTTAATTAGGTTCCCTTAAGATTTTTTGATTATTCGGAATTCAATATAATTCATATCAGGAGATTGAATTTCAGGCAACGTCATCTTCCAACTTCGGACTTCGAATTTACCTACCAAAGGGACAGCCAGGCATCTCATCTGTTTTAGAATATTGGGTGATGGCAAAGAAGGAGGTATCCATTACCGTTCTTATCCCATCCTGCTCAGCTGCTGGATTCTGTGAGAATCCAACTTGACAAAAATGAAGAGTAGAATGGTAAATGACCAAAGGGAAGACCCTCCATAGCTAAAAAAAGGTAAAGGAATCCCTACCACAGGAAACAGTCCTATTGTCATGGAAATATTGATAACAAAATGAAAGAGCAGTATGGAAACAACACAATAACCATAAATCCGTGAAAACCGATTTTTCTGTCTTTCCGCAAGTATTACCAGCCTGACCAAAAGGGTACAAAATAGAGCAATAACCACCAAACTGCCTATCCAACCAAACTCCTCTCCCAAAGTACAGAAAATAAAATCCGTATGCTGTTCCGGCACAAAATCAAATTTGGTCTGCGTACCTTCTAAATATCCCTTTCCCATAAATCCCCCAGAACCAATTGCTATCTTGGATTGGGTCACATTCCACCCCACACCCAAAGGGTCTAGATCTGGATTGAACAACACCATAATCCTGTTCTGCTGATGTTCGGGCAATTTGGACACCACATAATCAAGACTGTAGGAGTATGCTATGATGACCATACCTATTACTCCCAAGATTATCCCTCTTGACAATTTCTTCTTCCCTAACAAAAATATGATGCCAATGACGACTGCTACTGTAATTGCCAGATACATGTTGTTTTCAATTGCCAATGACAATAGTGATATGGCAATGAAGGTAAGTGCAAGGACATAATAATTCTGGGGCATTCCTTCCCTGTACAACATGATGAAAAATGCTGAGTAAACCATAGCTGTACCCGTATCGGGCTGCAACATGATAAAAGCCACAGGAAGTAATATGATGGCCAAAGCCTGACCTTGGTATTTGATCTGGGAAAGATCAAAAGAAGGTCTTTCCATAAATTTTGCCAAAGCAAGTGCTGTGGCAAACTTTGCAAATTCGGCAGGCTGAAGTCGGAATGCACCGATTTCAAACCAAGCTCTTTGCCCATTGATTTCTTTCCCAAAAAAAGGAGTGATCAACAGAAGAAAAAGGAAAATCAAATAAAGTGGTATGGCAAGATTCTCAAAAAGCCTATAATCCGCCACCATGATCACAATGATCAACAAAATAGCTGTCCCAATCCAAACCAGTTGTTTCCCCGAATTGATGGAAAAATCAAAAATACTTTTTGCTGCTTGTTCATCATATACGGCTGCATAAATATTGAACCAGCCAATAATGACAAGCGTGGCATAAATGGAAATGGAAATCCAATCAATTTTATTGATATATAAATCGTCCTGCCTCACAGTCTACATAAATTTCCCAACTTTCACATATTCTTCCAAAGCAGGTCTGGTAATTTCCCCTCTGATGTATTTTTCAATCATCAAACTTGCAGTACTCGCAGCAGCACGTCCACCCCAACCAGCATTTTCCACATATACTGCAATTGCTATTTTAGGATCCTCTTTTGGTGCAAAAGCAATGAACACCGAATGGTCTTCACCTTGTGGATTTTGTGCTGTTCCTGTTTTGCCTGCTATGGCAATATCTTTGATGGCCGCTCTTGCTGCCGTCCCAAATATTGCTTCAGCCATCGCATTCTGCACCAGATCAAAGTGATGGGCATCAACCCCTACTTCATGTTTGACCTGAAACTCCAACGGTATTTTGGTAGGATCTCCATTGACCGCTTTGATCAAATGGGGAGGATAATAAAAACCCTTATTGGCAAAAATTGCTGCCAAATTGGCCATTTGCAATGGTGTCACCAACATTTCTCCTTGTCCTATAGATAAAGAGTAAATGGTAGAATATTTCCATCTACCTTCACCATAGATTTTATCATAAAGCTTACTGGAAGGAATCGAACCTCCCTTTTCATTTCTAAGGTCAATGCCCAATGTGCCTCCAAGTCCGAATTTTAGGACATAGTCCCTCCATTCATTCAACCCAATCTCAGTATCCTTAAAAGTATTCTTGGAGACTTCCCTGTTGATCATGGCACGGTAGGCCTGATGATAGTAAGGGTTGCAGGAATTCCTAATCGCACCGAATAAATTTACAGGATTAGGATGGTTATGACATGCCACTAAAGACCTGTTACAACTGTAAACAGTATTTGGTGTCAAAACCCCCATCTGCAGTCCGACAAGGGATTGTACAATTTTAAAAATTGAGCCCGGAGGATACATAGCCATTATCGGCCTGTTAAACAAAGGTTTGCTTTCATCCCTGTTCAAAACCATATAGTTGGTTCCAAACTTGCCGCCCGTCAAGGTGTTGGGGTCATAAGTAGGTGCTGAAATCATGGCAAGAACTTCACCGGTCTTAGGTTCAATCGCAACGACAGAACCTCTTTTTCCTGCCATTAACAATTCACCATACAGCTGTAGATCAAGGTCAATAGTCGAAGTCAGGTTATTACCGGCGACAGAGGCAGTATCAAATTCCCCACTTTTAAATGCCCCTTTGTCTACTCCCCTTACATTGACCATTTTATATTTGACCCCCTTTACCCCTCTCAATTCATTTTCATAGAAACCCTCAATGCCACTCAGTCCCACATAATCTCCCTGGGTATAATATCTTGCGCTGTCCCTGTCCAACTGTGAGGAACTTATCTCTCCAATATAACCAAGTGCATTGGCCGCACTTGCCTGCGGATATGACCTAACAGATCTTGTCATTACAAACAAACCTGGATAATCAATCAGGTAATCCTGAATCCTTGCAAAATCAGTAGTTGAAATCTGCTTGATCAAAGGCGATGGCTTGACGGTAGAATATTTTCTTGCAGCTGTATAGGTTTCTTTCAGGTATTCTTTATCAATCTGAAAAATTTCACAAAATCTTGTCGTGTCCCCCAAATGAAATTCACGGGGAATGATCATCAAATCAAAAATGGGATTGTTATATACAAGAATTTTTCCTTTCCTGTCATAAACTAAACCTCTGTAAGGATGGTCTACTACCCGCTGAATGGCATTTCGCTCTGCCCTTTTTAAAAAACTATCATCAGTAACTTGGATCAAAAACAATTTTGTCAATAGAACTATCCCCACTAGAATTACGGCGATGATAATAGTGATTTGTCTTTGGTCGTTCATTAAATTCCTCTCCTTCTCCTGTATAGCAACAGTTGGACAATTATACTCATTATAAATACAAAAATAGCACTGGCAATTATTTTTTGAACAGATGACATAAATAAATCTGTTCCCAAACTCTCTATATAAAAAAACAAAGTATGATGGATCAGTATTAAGGGTAAACTGTAGGACAAAAACCAACCAAAGCCCATATTCAACATACTAGGCTGAAGATCATCGTCATAACCACCTGTAGGCACCAAAACCTGCAACCATCTATATCTGATGAATCCAATCGCCAAGAGAGCGGCTGTATGAATACCCATTGTATCATAAAAAAGATCCACTCCCAAACCTAAAAAAAAACTAATCAAAAGCGTTGGTATAGTCTTTATCTGAACAGGCAGAAGCAAAATGAACAGCATGTAAAGAAAACAAAACGCACTACCGAATAAAACGAGATTTTTCAGGATCATCACCTGAAACAAAAAATAAAGAATCCCTCCTCCTACCAAAGATAATATCCTGCTACTACTCATAATTCAAACCAGTTGATTGATATAAGGAATCCAGTTCCAACTGCTGAAAATTTTCAACCAGATATACATAGGAGATTTTGGAAAAATCAGTCGCAAGTTCGATGGTAATATCAAGGTAATTGGTTTCAGGTCCAGGCTTTATTTCTACTACTGTACCTATGGGAATCCCCTCTGGAAAAACCGCATTGTACCCAGAAGTAACAACCTTATCCCCCACTATTACAACCACATGCCTTGGGACATACAACAATTTGGCCATCTTGGGGTTATTCCCATCCCATTTCGTTGACCCAAAAACATCATTTGATTTGATTTTGGAAGAAATGAGCAACTCAGTATGTAGTAATGATATGATCGAGGCATAGTTGTTACTGACACTCTTCACCCGTCCCACTACTCCCTCTTCATTGAAAACCCCCATACCCTGTTTAATACCATGGTTAGAACCCTTGTTAATGGTTAGATGGTTCTGAGTTAGTCTCAAAGAGTTGTTGATGACTTTAGCACCTTTAAACTGAAATGTACTTGATAATAGACTGTCCAATTCTATAAAAACACTGTCTACAGGCTGCTTTAACTTTTCCAATTCGGTCAACAGTTCAGCATTTTTATCTACAAGACTTTTATTGACAGAGGATAGAGAAAAGTACTCCACAACATCGTTTTGGGCACCAAGCATGGAGCCGATAAATTGATTGGAACTATTGAAAATGGCAGCGCCCTGCTGTGAATTATTGGAAGCGATCATCCAAATGGCTATCACTTCCAGAAGTACAAACAAAAGGAATGCACGGATTTTATATAAAAAGAGAAGTATGCGTTGCATTCAAAGATTAGGTCATCAGTACTGTTCTGAAATTATTTATGTTTTTCAGAGCTGTACCTGTACCCCTCACCACAGCCCTCAATGGATCTTCTGCAATGTGTATTGGTAATTTGGTCTTTTGATGCAATCTCTTATCAAGTCCTTTGAGTAAAGCTCCACCTCCCGTTAGGTGAATACCATTATCATAAATATCCGCAGAAAGTTCCGGCGGGGCTATCTCCAGCGCTTTCAAAACTGCTTCTTCGATTTTCGAAACAGACTTATCCAAAGCAAACGCGATTTCAGAATAAGATACCTTAATGACTTTTGGAATCCCTGTCATAAGGTCTCTGCCTCTGATTTCATAATCTTCAGGGGCATCATCCAATTCAGTAAGTGCTGATCCAATTGCTATTTTCACTTTCTCGGCAGAACGTTCCCCAATCAAAAGATTATGCTGCCTCCTCATGTAATCCAAAATATCCTTGGTAAAAGTATCACCGGCAACTCTGATGGATTGGTCCGCAACTATACCAGATAATGCAATCAAGGCAATTTCAGTCGTGCCTCCACCTATATCCACAATCATGGAACCCATGGGCTTTTCAATATCAATACCTATACCTATCGCCGCTGCGATCGGCTCATATATCATATAGACTTCTTTGGCACCAGCATGTTCTGCAGAATCTCGCACGGCCCGTTTTTCAACTTCAGTAATTCCTGATGGTATACATATTACCATCCTATGGGATTTTGGAAACATCCCTTTTTGATGACCGGGAATCATTTTGATCAGTCCCCTGATCATTTGTTCCGCAGCATAAAAATCAGCAATCACGCCATCTTTCAATGGCCTGATAGTTTTGATGTTTTCATGGGTCTTTTCGTGCATGTTCATCGCATCCTTTCCAACTGCTAGCACACGATTATTAGTCCTGTCTATTGCAATGATCGATGGTTCATCCACTACAATCTTGTCTTTGTGTATAATAAGTGTATTGGCGGTACCAAGATCGATAGCAATATCACTGGAGAAAAAATCGAATAATCCCATTATGTTTTTTCGGTTGATTTGATGATAGATAATCGTGTAAATTTAGCAATGCAGCGCAGAACATCTAACGTGGGCGGGCAAAATTATTATC
>NZ_JBGSXS010000236.1:0-7451 GCF_041751335.1 Aquiflexum sp. | reverse complement strand
TTGAATCTAGCATATTACATGACTTTTGGTTCACAGGGTTACTCCATTACTGTTTCATAGATGGGCTGAGCTCCTTTTGCATTCTACTTTCGGGTACTGCCCTATCCTCATGCAAACAGTTCTCTTACGTGGTTCGGCTTTACGCCTTCTCCCTGAAACTTTGTAAATCGTTCCCTTACTTTAACATTCAGCCCTTCGGTACTTTTGTGAGACCTCCCTGTTTTATCCTTTGCAGGGCTCGTTTCTTGCCTACTATGGCTTCTGCTGACTTCTGACAGTACCGAGTCACATCACTGTGATCGTTCACCGCTCAGGCATTCGCGCATACCCTCGCCAGCATACTGACAGATCTCTCAGGGTAAGATCATCCGCTTTCTGTTCATGTAGCCTCTCCATTTACGTTTATGTGTTCCGTGCAGTATTGGGCTTTTGTTTCTTTTGCAACATCACCCGCACATACCCGCCTTATATGAAGTTTCCGTCCGTAGGCTCGAACATTTGCCGCCAGCTTCTTTCAGATTCGCAGTCGCCCACGACACCCTTGCTCTTGGCTAACGATAAGTACTGCAACTCTCGTTCGGGACTTGCACCCTATAGCGTGATGACCATGCCTGACACACAAAAAGAGGCTGTCCCTACTTATGAGACAGCCTCATTTTATCTTTAAATATCAAACTTAATCCCCTGCGCCAATGGCAAAGTAGTACTAAAGTTGATCGTATTGGTCTGACGGCGCATATAGGCTTTCCAGGAGTCAGAACCTGACTCGCGTCCTCCACCTGTTTCTTTTTCTCCTCCAAATGCCCCGCCTATCTCCGCACCTGAGGTTCCTATATTGACATTGGCGATACCACAATCAGAACCCGATGCTGAAAGGAATGCTTCGGCCTCTCTCATGTTCAAAGTCATGATTGCTGAGGACAGACCTTGAGGAACACCATTATGCATGGCAATTGCCTCTTCCAAGGTTTTATATTTCATGATATACAGGATAGGCGCAAATGTTTCTTCCTGTACCATCTTGAAATGGTTCTCTGCCTCAATGATACAAGGCTTCACGTAACATCCTGATTCATAACCTTCGCCTGATAGCACTCCTCCGGCTACAACTTCCTCCCCTCCTTCTGCCTTGACTTTTTCTATTGCCTTTTCATACATTTCCACCGCCAGTTTATCTATCAAAGGCCCAACATGGTTTTTTTCATTCAAGGGATTCCCGATAACCAATTTAGTATAAGCAGCAGCTAATCTTTCTTTTATAGATTCATAAATTGACTCGTGAATGATCAGCCTTCTGGTTGAGGTACATCTTTGACCCGCTGTACCGACGGCTCCAAACAAGGCTCCTCTGATAGCAATTTCAATATCTGCGTTTTCGGTGATGATGATAGCATTATTTCCACCCAGCTCCAACAGTGACCTTCCTAGTCTAGCCGCAACAGTCTGACCTACGATTTTGCCCATCCGGGTAGAACCTGTTGCAGAAATAAGGGGAACCCTCTTATCCTCTGTCATAAATTCCCCCACCTTATAATCTCCAACAATCAGAGAAGATATCCCTTCAGGCAATCCATTTTCTTTAAAAACTTTTGCTGCAATATGCTGGCAAGCTATTCCGGATAAGGGTGCTTTCTCAGAAGGTTTCCAAATACAAACATCCCCACATACCCAAGCAATCATGCTATTCCAAGACCACACAGCCACCGGGAAATTAAAAGCTGAAATAATCCCGACAATTCCCAAAGGATGCCATTGTTCATACATCCTGTGTGCGGGGCGTTCCGAATGCATGGTCAAGCCATATAATTGCCTGGATAATCCAACGGCAAAATCACAGATATCAATCATTTCCTGGACTTCTCCAAGACCTTCCTGATAAGATTTGCCCATTTCATAGGAAACCAATTTTCCCAAATCAGCTTTTACCTCACGCAGTGCATTTCCAATTTGCCTAACGATTTCCCCTCGTTGAGGAGCTGGCGTTTTATTCCAGGTTTTATAGGCTTCCTGGGCTTTGGATACAACAGCCTCATAACCTTCTCTGTTAGTTATTTGAACTTTCCCTATCAGTTCTCCATCAGCAGGTGAAAAAGAACTGATATAGTCCATTCCTGTTTCCATCCAGTTATTTCCTGTTGAAGTCCCAAGATTCTCGGAATGAACACCGAGCTTTTTTAAAGCGGCTTTTATACCATAAAATTCTGACATGTTATTTTGGTTTTATTGCTATTCGATAAGAGACAAAATTAAAAAAAATTCATCAGGCCTTTGCCTAATTTTCTTTTTTCTGCTTTAGTCCTTTGGGAATATATCTTTCAGGATCTACATAATCCAAATACTTCTGAAGTTTTGAGCCGACCTTAAACCTGTAAACAAAATTGATCCTGTAATTTCCGGTCATGATTTTTCCAGCATAATCATTGACCTGTGGTTTCCCTACGTTGTTGTGAACATAATTGGCATTAATTGACCAAACGGGTCCATTATAACCAACAAACCCTCTCAAAAAATAATTGGGAGCAAAAGCCCAGTTTTTTACCCTGGTTTCTTCATAATCCAAATATGATCTTCCCATAGCCATGCTTGCAGAAGCCATTCCGGTAACAAAAAAATGTTTCCAAAAAACCAAGGTATGCATATAACCAATGTTTGGTCCGAACTGAAAAAAACCAAGCCTTTGAAAATCACCAGCAGGGTTTCCCTGACTAGTTGGCGGCAGCAACATTCCATTATTATCAGCCCATGCACCATACGCTTCAAATCCTGCTAAAAAGCTTCCAGCCGATTTTTTTTGCCAAGCACTCTGTAAAAATGCCGCTTTCAATGATACTTTATCGCCATTGAACAAATACTGAACACTAGCTCCAAGCTTCCTTAATTTCAGATCGGGAAAAACAAGGATTTCTTCAGGTGGCAAGAGATTACCGTCAATCCTTTGCAAATAAAATCCGGTATAAAACTGCCCGAACAAATCAATCACCCAATTTTTTGGATATATATGAGCTTGAAGATCCAAATATTTTGTTTCACCAGTCCCCTCTCTTGGATTCATAAACCCAAAGCCATAGGCAAGATTTAATGTCACATCATTATAGGTAGCCCCAATACCTAGGTTGAGAGTGGAATTGGGTTCAAATCTTAACCTATTGTCCAGTATTCTATCCGTGATTATTAAAGATGTATATTTTCTTGAAACATAAACCCTTGTGGAAAGCATTTCTTTGTAAGACACATAATAAGTCGAATCATCCTGAGCTATCGATAGCGTATTAATACAGAAACAAAATCCTAGCAACAAAAGAAGGAAAATAAACCTGAAACCTAATTTCAGTCTTACGATATATCTAAACATTTACAAAATTAAGATTAATCAAAATGAACACTATAAAAAAATCCGCTTACTTGGCGGATTGTTTAAATTTGAATGGAAATCAGTAAAAATGATTATCTATATAATCTCCATTCATTTTAATTTCAAAAGTCTTTAGCAGAAAAAGTTGCTTAATCACCCGTGACAAATATAAGAAACTTTAAATTAAAATTCCAATACCCTGTTCACGGTATTTTTTGATTAAATAACAAAAAATTTATAAATAATTTTATTTGTTTTATAAAAACTGTGGAAAACAGCCAATAAATATATCTAACAATCGAAAAAAAATCAGTGAAAAAAAATGAAATGGATTATTGGAGTTTCCAATACATATATCTACTTAAAATATAATACATTGAAAAACAATTAATTATTTATTTAGTACAAAGGCTATTTCCCACATTAGGTATCCAACGGAATACCCCAAAAAGGGTATTTCAATTGACAAATATCATTGTTGAGAGAACAGAAAGGAGAATTAATTTATTCTTTAAATATTTATATTTTGAAACACCCTAAGTATTATATTACAAATTAAATGAAGCCTATTTGGGTATATGAATAAATTTCAAAAATTAGATTTTATCCATTCCCTTCCAGAATTTCAAAAAATAATATTTGATCGGGTTGGTATATTTCAGTTGTTTCCAAGGTCTGCTTCCATGTGGGCGGTGAAGCACTCTTATGTTCATCAATACAAAATTTTCAAAACCCAACTCCACCGACTTTTTGGAAATAAAAGTGTCATACCAATCTTTAGTATCATCCAATTCCATAAAATCAAAAGATTTTAAAAAACCGGGTGAAAATAAAGTACAGCAAAAACTCAAACTCCTTTCAGTTTTGATAATAAGTTTTGTCACTGACTTGAATTTTAGGTAAGGAAAATTTACAACGTCTTTTTCATCAACGGTAATGGCACCGATAAGTCCTGATTTTGGATTTTCGGCAAGAAAAGCCGCCATTTCACTTATTGTGTTTTGTTTGATCATTACATCAGACTCGATCACTAAAAGGGGAATACCTAGGCTCAATGCTTCTTTTTGGGCCATTTGGAGCACCAACTTGTAATTAGGAGAGGGTGTATCAGTGATGTCTTCAAGATTAACCAATCTATAGCCGAGTGTCATTGACTCAACCTCCAACTTTGATTTGGTCTCCTCTGTACTGAAATCATTAAAAATCGTGTGTATCAATGAATAGTTGGATTCTGCAATCGCTTTGGCACATTCAAGTGTGCTATCCACTGCATTTTTGACCGGTGTAATTACAAAAACTTTGGACATATATTTTGAATCAAATTAAAATCAAAGTTAATTTTTTCCAAAGCATAAAAAAACCCCTGCTGATGGCAAGGGGTTTTCCTTTAATGTTTAATCACACCAAATATTTTGTATTTTTTACAAAAAAACTTGATTTAAAGTCTCTTTTAAAAACTTATTTCAGTTTTAAAAGCGAATTTTTCATTCTCTTCAATGCCTCTGTCAAATCTTCTTCAGAAGCAGCATACGAAAGCCTTACACAATCAGGTGCTCCAAAAGCTGCACCTGTTACCAAAGATACATTTGCTTTTTCCAAAAGATACAGACAAATATCATCTGCATCTTTTACAGTAAAACCATCTACAGATTTTCCAAAGAAAGCAGTAACATCAGGAAAGAAATAAAATGCGCCTTCTGGCACATGTGTTTTGATTCCAGGAATATCTCTCAATAGTCCCAATACCAAGTCTCTCCTTTTTAGATAAGCCTCTTCCATTTTTTTTGAAGGATTTTGATCACCAACAATTGCTGCCAAGGCTGCCCTTTGAGCAATTCCTGTGCCTCCCGAAGTAAATTGTCCTTGCATTTTTTCGCATGCTTTGGCAATAAAAACAGGGGCACAAATATACCCTACTCTCCATCCTGTCATGGCATATCCTTTTGAAAATCCATTAACAGTAATCGTTTTTTCAAACATTCCTGGAAAAGAGCCAATGCTGGAATGCTTTCCTGTGAAATTGATCAATTCATATATCTCGTCAGCAATCACAAACAAATTCTCTCTTTTCTTTACAACTGATGCAATATCCTCCAATTCCTCTTTGCTGAATACAGAGCCCGTAGGATTACAAGGGGAAGAATAAATAATGGCTTTTGTTTTATCGGTCAATGCATCTTCTAACTGTGCTGCAGTCGCTTTAAAATTATTCTCAAGATTACCTTGAATCAAAACAGGCACACCACCGGCTAATTTGATAATCTCAGCATAACTCACCCAATAAGGGGAAAATATAACCACCTCATCACCTTCATTGATCATGCACATAAATATATTGGCAATAGAATGCTTTGCACCGGTGGACACCATAATGTTTTCAGCTTTCGCATCTGAGATATGATTTTCTTCTCTAAGTTTTTTTGCGATTGCCTCCCTCAGGTCCTGATATCCTGCTACAGGTGGGTATGCAAAATATTTTCCCTCATCGATGGATGCCTTTGCAGCTTCCTGGATATGTTTTGGGGTTTTGAAATCAGGCTCACCTAGGCTCAGACTGATGATATCTATGCCTTGGGCTTTCAGTTCTCGGGCTTTTTTGGCCATAGCCAAGGTAGCCGATTCCTCCATTTGGTTGATCCTGTCGGATAGAATAGAATTCATTATTATGGTTGTTTTTTAAATCCCGCCAAAAATACGGATTACTATGATTAATTCTACAATTAGCTGATGAATTGATTTGGAATCAATATTTTTGAGATAAAATATTGTTGCTCATTGGGCGTTAATAAAAATGTATGAATTCAAAAATCTCACTTCTTTTATTTTTGATGACAGTATCAAATGCTGTTTTTTCTCAGAAAGATGAAAAAGATGAACTGGTTGATCCTGATTCGACGGGAGTAATGGCCGACAATTTATTGCCAACCACTGCTCCGATCCTTCTTTTCGATGATTATACAAAATCCGACAAGAAAAAAGAAGAAAAGAAAAAGGCCAAAAAAAATATCTATTTTGGAGAAAGAACCAAGAAGGGCTATACCAAACAAACGGTAAGAGACCAAACCCAATATCAAATCTTCAATTTTACTACACAAAACAGAGAATTTGATCCCTACATTAGAGATATTCATTGGTTCGATACAAGAGATAAAGTAATCAGGACTAAGGAATTTGATCCATCAAGGGGGTATTTGCTACATGGCCCATATACCCGAGAGGTAGGAGATGCTGTAGTGGAAAAAGGGAATTTCTTTTATGGAACCAAACATGGTACATGGCTTACTTTTGATACCAAAACAGTATTGTTGGACAAATTGCACTATTCGGAAGGATGGCCAAAAGATTCAAAAGTAACCTACTATAATAGGGAACAAAGGAAAATTGAAAAACTAACTCCCGTTGAATACGAATTGATGGAAGGCAATTTCTTTCACTTTCACGAAAACGGTCAAATTGGGGTAACAGGTGAATATCATTTTGGGGAAAAAGTAGGTCTTTGGACAGAATACTGGAATACCAAAAACAACAAAATCATCCGAAAAAGAGAGATTCAATATCAGGAAAACCCATTTACCAAAAATTTTAGGCCATACATTAGAGCAGAATGGGACCAAGAAGGCAACCTAATCTATAGAAAAGAAGGAGTTGCGGCAAATTAATGTTCAACATTAAATACTCACAAACCCTATAATTTTTGTAGGATAATATTTTTTATTTTAATTTACTCCGTATATTTGTTGTGCTAATTATTGGTATGACACAAGAACAATTCAGTAAATATTCATTTCTATTGGATCGGACCGCAAGGCGGGTCAAACAATATGCCCAGCAAAAATTCAAATTGGGTGAATTTGACATTACTGTGGATCAGTGGCTTATCATGAAAAATCTCTCTGAAAACGAGCTTCTAAGTCAGGCTGAGCTGGCCCAATTGGTTTTCAAAGATCAACCAACACTGACAAGAATTGTAGATATTTTGGCTAAAAAAGGATATGTTGAAAGAGTCCCGCACCCAATGGACAGACGGAGTTTTCAATTGGTCCTGACAGATGAGGGCCAATCTAAGGTAGAGGAATTGAAACCCCAAATAGCATCAATC
>NZ_JBGSXS010000235.1:0-2806 GCF_041751335.1 Aquiflexum sp. | reverse complement strand
GAAAAATCTGGAAGAAAAGAAAAACAGGGCACATCTTCTCCTGACCAATCTCGACTATGATTGTTATAAACTTGAAGAAAAGTCTTCTTATTACTTCAAAACTATCAAATTGTATAAGTTCCTGATCATATTTCTCGGTGGGCTTTCAACAGTACTTATAGGACTTGATATAAGGCTAATAAACTTTATGGATGTAGAAGTGATGGGAACTGTAATCAAAAATTCGGTCTTGCTTCTTACTGCTAGTATTACTGTCTTAACCTCTCTTTTTTCTTATTGGAATCTCGAAAAATACTGGATGACCCATAAGGTTATTTTGTTTCGCTTGAGAATTTTAAAGGACAAAGTGGAAGATGCTTATAAAAAAGTTTTGGATACTAAGAGTCAGGATGGAAAAAATAAAGATAAAAAGATTCCAATTATTTCGGATGCAGAGCTTAAGAGATTTATCGATGAAAGATTGGATATACTTAGTAGATTATCAGAACATTGGGATTTGGCTATAAACAATTCTTCAAATGGAAATCAAAAGTCATAGTTGGACAGTTCTAAATAAAAAAATACATCAGTCTGCCTTGTGTCTTAGAAGACTGTTATTTCCTATATTGATTTTCAATTTTAAAATTGATAAGACGTGTAAAATTAAAATTTGAAGAGAAATAAATTTTTGGTCTATAGTTTAACATAATTTTGAATAAGAAAAAAAATGAAAATCAGGAAACTACTTTTTCTATTTTTCAGCCTGCTGAGTTTTCTCCTCTTTTCCTGCAAAGAAGAAGAAATCCCCCTCCAAATCCTGACCCCTGTGCCAGGAGGAGATTGGGTGATTTATCAGTTAGCAAAAATACATGTACCGGAAATACCCGTGGCCGATAATAGCTTTTCAGGTTCTATAGGGGATGTTCCTATCAGCCTGGGTAGAATCGCCGGTGATACGCTGATATTTATTATCCCCAATGTAGGGGAGGGGCCGGCAGCACTAAAGGTCACTATGGGTAATCAGGTCAGAACATGGAACCTGCGACTTAGCACATGGCCGAATTTCCAAGATCAGGAGATATTTATTGAATCGTTTCTTACAAGTACCCGAACACTCCAAAACAAAATCCAAGAAATTGACGAGCTAAAGGAATTGGCCAACCCATTTGGAACGTGGATCGGCTTTTTTATCCAAAAGCAACAATCCTTATCGGAATTGGAGAAGGAAACCTTGGCCGGAGTGTTCCAATATGGACGAAATCACTTGTTTTTTAGCAACCGGCATGAAACCTTCGAACTACCCTGTCACAACAGTCCGGAATCCACTATGGCTTCAATGACTTGGGCGTTTGGGTCATTTGACAATTCCTATCTGAGAGACTTTTCCAAACTTCCCAAAACAGCTTTTCATGATGCTGTTGTTGCAGGTCTTGGTTTATCTTTTTGGTACCAGAAAATCCTTTTGGAATATTATGCCTATCAGACCCTGCTATGCCCTGTGATTCAAGAAATTCAATTGATAGAATCAGCCTCTGGAAAAGTAATTCAGCCAAATGATACCCTAATCATTGAACCCTTGGTGCCGATTTCTTTTGAAACCTTAGGGATATTTCGACGGATTACAAAAACTGATTTGGAACAAGGGGAAGATACTTTATTCACACCTACTTATGGGTTTAATGGAAAGTCACTGATTTCAAAGGATTTTTCGGATTGGATACAATTGTACATTGAAGATTACAAATGGGAATTGCCCATTCTGGATGAGAAGTCATGGGTGTCTGCTCCCGATGAAGCTCCCTTTACCACAGGGCCTGTACATGGTCAGTCATGGTATCTGCCAACGATAGATAACCCAGATGTCCGATTGGCCAATTACAAAGACTTAGAAGGCAATTTAATGTTGATTTTTGAGAATAATCTGGTAGATCCCCTTCCATTCAACATGAAATTGACCCTATTTGCAACTGCATTCAATACTGAGTTTGTTGTTCCCGCAATCCTGGAAACAGGTTGTCCTTTATCAGCCGATCTGTTGTTGATCGACCGGACGCATTTTCTTGAAATAGAGTCTGGGATCCCACCTTATCAGGTCACTTGGTCCAACGGTGTAAACGGTGTTCTGTCCCAAACCCTTTCTCCGGGTAATTATGATGTTAAAGTAACAGATACAAATGGTTGTGAAAGAACGGTTCAATTTACCTCGCCTGAGTTTGGTACAGTAGAAGATATTGATGGAAACACTTATGAGACTGTCAAAATCGGCAATACCTGGTGGATGGCTGATAATCTTCGTACTACTAGAATGCGGGATGGAACTGCTATTCAATCTATTGAATCAGATGCCGTTTGGGTTTCAGCAACAGGACCTTCATATTCTTGGAAAGATAATGATTCCGACCTTGATGAAAGTTACGGAAAATTATACAACTACCATGCAGCCTGCTGTGAAATTTGCCCCGAGGGATGGAAACTACCTGGCATATTTGAAATAAGTTCTTTTGGATCTATTTTTGGATTAAATGTTGGAAGATATATAAAAGCTGTAGCTGGTTGGCCAATTGGTTCTTTAAAATCCAACAATCTATCCGGCCTTCGATTTTTGCCAAGTGGTTTCCGCTCGGGAACAGATGGAGGTTTCGGCCCAAGCAGTGGGGAGTTTTCAACATTTTGGACAAGCTATAGGGATCAAAGAGGTTATCCACATTTAGGCTTTCTACAAGGATCTGTAGATTATTTATCGACCGGCATTTCTGTCAATCCAAGAGACGGCTTTAGTGTGCGGTGTGTAAAGGAATAGAGATTCCCCGAAATACTATGGGGCTTG
>NZ_JBGSXS010000234.1:0-5077 GCF_041751335.1 Aquiflexum sp. | reverse complement strand
TGGGATTCCTCATTTTTGACCTATCTGTCAATGTAAACTCTGCTTCGAATTCGACACCAAACATAATGACTTTTGTACTCACTTTATACCTGACCTCCGCCTGACCAAATGAATTCTTTACTTTTTTTTGGGAATAGTTTTCAGACATGAGCAGTTTCCCATTATATTTTTTGTCTAATGGGGACAGGACTTTAAAGAAAAGTACATTCCTGCCATCTTCCTCCTCCCTTTCTTCTACAAATTCACAATGAATGGATGAGGTGTAGGCTCCCGTATCAATTTTGCCTGTCACGTTTTTCAAACCCCATTCAGGCAAAGTTATCCTCTCCCTCCTTCCGATTATTTTTTTCATGATGTAATGGTTTCTGAAGCTTTCATGATTCTGTAAATCCTAAATGAAAGATCAGCAAATAAAATTTTAGCACTGGCATTTCTCTCTAAATGGTAATATGACTCATTCAAGGCTTCGTAAATTCTGCTGAGTTTCTCTTCATTCAACACATTCACGCCCAACTTATGGATAAAGTCTCGGTCTGATTCTACACTTCTCATCAGTTCGGTTGCTTTGGATTTATCCAGCATCACCTCCCTGATTACATTGATTCCACTGAGCAATAAGGATTTTTGGGATTCTTTATCTTTCCCACTGAATTTCTCCACAAATTCAAATATCACATTGATGTCTAGAAGGAAGCAGGCCCTGAACCAGTCCCTGATCAACACGGTGTTTTCATCCTCCACCTGATCCACCATTCGGTAAGCTTCACGCATATTACCATCCGCCAAAGGGGCAATCTGTACGGCAGCTTCTCTTGAACAAAGGCCATCAGACAATAAGTGTGACATCACTTCTTCATCATTAAAAGCCCTGACCAATATCTTTTGTGTTCTGGAAAGAATAGTGGTCAATAACCGCTCAGGTGAGGAAGTAACCAACATGAATACTGTCTTTTCAGGCGGTTCTTCCAAGATCTTCAACAGGGAATTCGCCGAATTCTGATGCATGTACTCCGGTGCCCAGATCAACATAATCTTATATCCTCCTTCAAATGACTTCAATGAAAGGGTCTTGATAATCTGTTTGCCGGCACTTCTGGAAATATTGAGTTGCTTTTTTTCAAATCCATTATGGTAAATCCAATCAGAAACATTTCCATAAGGGATCTTTACGGCAAAATTCCTAAAGGAAGCAGTGAAGTCAACTTTCTTTTCTTTATTCGGGTCTTCATCATCTTTTGAATCTCCTCCCACCACCGGAAATGCAAAATTCATATCAGGATGCACCAATTTGGACATTTTTTGGCAGGAGGGGCATTGTCCACAGGAATCTTCTTCCCTTGGATTTTGGCAGTGCAGGTAGGTGGCCAGTGCCAATGCCATTCTAAGATTGGGCGACCCTTCCGGACCATGAAACAACAGGGCATGGGCAAGGTGATTGGTCTTGACTGCCTGTATGATTTTTTCCTTGACTTCTCCCAGTCCAGGTATGGATGAAAACAACATAAATCTTCTAAACTTCTTTGTCCCAAATACGGTAATGTCTCGTCAAATCGAAAACCTTTTGGATAATTTCTTTTTCGGTTTGGTCATAGACTTTGCCTCTGCGTTTCATCACAGCAATGGCCACTTCTTCAAACTTTCTAACCTGAAAAGTACTGAAACCCGAAGCTCCGCCCCAAGAAAATGAAGGAATAAAATTTCTGGGGAATCCATCTCCGAAAACATTGGCTCCAACTCCTACTACTGTTCCTGTATTGAACATGGTATTGATGCCACATTTGGAATGGTCTCCCATCATCAGTCCACAAAACTGCAATCCAGTATTGGAAAATCCTCCTCGGGTATAATCCCATACTTTGACTGGTGCGTAGTTATTTTTGAGATTGGAATTATTGGTGTCAGCACCGAGATTGCACCATTCCCCGATGACAGCATTGCCCAAAAAACCATCATGGCCTTTGTTGCTATATCCGAAAATCACCGAATTAGAGATTTCACCACCCACTTTGGAATAAGGGCCTATAGTGGTGTCACCTCGTAGCTTGGCACCCATGTTCACAGTCGAACCTTCACACAATGCAAATGGCCCTCTGATCAATGCCCCTTCCTGAACTTCTGAATTCTTACCAATATAAATCGGCCCTCCTTCAGCATTGAGAACAGCAGCTTTAATTTTTGCCCCTTCTTCTACAAATATCTGGGAAGGATTATACACTATGGTATGCGGATCTGAAATTTCTTTGGAAGTTCTCCCTGAAGTAATCAGTTCAAAGTCTTTTTGGAGTTCGGTAGCATTGTGTTGGAAAATATTCCAGGTCTTTTGAATAGAAATAAAGCCTGATTCATATAGAATAGACTCATTCTTCTTTGCTTGCTCAGGTTGAAAAAGAGCTGGCTGCCCAGAATAGCAGGCAATCAACATATTTTGTGACCAAAGGGATTGATTGGTTTTCAGACCTGCGACCATTTCCCAAAGTTCCTTATCAGGGCAAATTGCCCCGTTGACCATCAATGCGGGGGAATCGTTTTTGGGATATTTCTCTGAAAGATAATCTTGGGTATGAAAGCCCGCTTTTAAATCAGAATATTTCTCCCACTTTTCTGAAATCTTCAAAATCCCGACCCTGACATCTGCAATCGGACGGGTAAAAGTAAAAGGCAACAGGGAACCCCTGATTGCGGGGTCATCAAATAAAATCAAATTGTCCATGGCACAAAAATAAAAAAGTCTCCCGGAAAACAACTTCCGGGAGACCTATACCTGTTCATCTTAATGATGAAATTATTTTTTGGCGTATCTCTTGTTGAATTTCTCAACCCTACCTGCAGTATCCAACAACATCTTCTTACCAGTGTAGAAAGGATGTGAATTGGAGCTTACTTCTATCTTGTAAACCGGATATTGCTTTCCGTCTTCCCACTCAATGGTCTCACTTGTTTCGATTGTAGACTTTGTGATGAATTTGTAATCACTTGAGGTATCGAAAAATACGACGTCTCTGTAGTTTGGATGAATGTCTTTTTTCATTGTATTGCTATTTATCTTGGATCGCTTTTTTGAAATGAGGCACAAAGTTATTTCTTTTTTGAAATGTATCCAAATCGAAGGGATTAATTATTTGGAATAAAGTACTGATAAAAAAAGGAATCCTGTTTATCTAAACTATTTTTGGGACTAAATAGGAACTCTTGTTTAATCAAGATTTTAATGAAACTTGAATTATTGGATTTCATATTTGACAACCACATAATTGTCTGATTTCAATTTGTCTGAATTACTTTTTACAAAATCATGAATGTTACTTACATCTGATTCTTGAGTTCCAGTAATTCCATTTTGAAAAGAATCATTATAATCATTAAAAAAGTCCAAAGAACTTTTGAAAGTCACGATATTATCACCTTCAACTGTAAAAGGAGAAAAATCTGTCTTTAAGCCATCCAAATCATTAATAAAATTGTCAATAATTTTATCAGGATGGAACTCACTATTTAGTATTGCAAATTTCACATTTAATCCATTTTGATTCACCGTCATCCAATATTTTTCCTTTAGAGAAAGGAATGAGAAAATCATCTCGACAATTTGACCATTGCTCAAAAAATCAAATCTTTCAGGAGAAAATGTAATTGATTTCCTTTTTTCTATGGGAAAATTATATTTACCAAAATCAAATTCTATTGAAGAAGATATTTGTTTTTCATTATCAAAAAAAATTATCTCATAGGAAGGGTCTAATTTTAAATATTCAATGTTCTTATTATGTCCTTTCTGAAAGCCTAAAATAGAGCCATAGTTTATGCCTTCTAAATATGGATTTAAAGCTTTGACTCCCTCAGTTTTCGAACCCACTTTTTTTACTATTGTAAAATCTTCAATTTCAGGGGAGTTCCCGAAATAGTATAACCCGGTGTTTTTGTAGGAGGTAAAAATTCTTGGCTGAAAATCAATAAAATCTTCGTGGAGGAAATTGCCCTCCATATCAAAATGAAGAACTTTTTTTAAACTCCCGTCTAAAATTAAAATATTGTTTTCATGGACTTGAAAATCATTGATAAATGAAAATTCTTTTGGCCCCCTTCCATTTGATCTGATGATGTTTTGAAAAACACCATTTTTATCAAATATCAAGAGATTACTCATTTCCCTATCATTAACAAGTATATGTTTTGGAGTAAACACCAACTTCCAAGGTTTTACAAAAGGAACAGTTTCAGGGACGTCTATCAGAACATATTCAATTTTTGAAAAAAAATCGGAAAAATAAGCAGATTCAGTATCGTCCAAGTCAATAAAGATTTTTGAAGGATTGGACATTTCATTTCCCTGGCATCCAAAAATCATCATAATCAACACTACATATTTCCTCATAATCAATTCAAATTAAAGTGCAATTAAAGTAAATATTGAATTTATCAAATTTCAATTGATCTATGTTTACTACAATCTAATATTATATATCTCTTTTCACTAAATTAGGCCTATGGAAAATGAGGAACAAAACAACATGGTCAAAGAACCTTATTCCCATTACGGATTGTATACCTATGCAGATTACCTGACATGGGACATAGACCATATGGTCGAACTGATCAAAGGAAAAGTGTTCAGGCAGGCTGCAGCGGCACCAAGGAGGATCCATCAGGAACTGGTTTTAAAAATTGGATCCCAGTTAAGTGGTCATTTGACAGGTAATACGTGTAAAGTATTTATCGCCCCCTTCGATGTCCGCCTTCCTGTCAAATCCAAAAAGCATAAGGACATCACCACAGTAGTCCAACCCGATATCTGTGTGGTATGTGATCCGAAAAAGCTAGATGATTTGGGCTGTGTAGGTGCCCCTGACCTGATTATGGAAATTCTTTCCCCTAGTAACAATAAAAAAGAACTTCAAAATAAATATGAAGTGTATGAGGAAAGCGGAGTTAAGGAATATTGGATTATCCATCCTTATGAAAAAACATTGTTGGTCTATACGCTTTCTGATGGAAAATATATTCCTTCCAAACTTTTTACTTTAGGTGACCATGTGGCATCAAGATGTATAGAAGGGTTTGTTCTGGATTTGGATGAATT
>NZ_JBGSXS010000233.1:0-10465 GCF_041751335.1 Aquiflexum sp. | reverse complement strand
AATGGCGTAATGAATAAAAGTCTTTTGGAAACTGATGGAGGTATATTATTGATTTCCCAGTTTACCCTCCATGCAAGTACAAAAAAAGGAAATCGACCCTCATACATAAAAGCCGCCAAACCTGAAATTGCCATCCCCCTTTACGAGCGTTTTATCCAAACCCTTGAATCAGATCTAGGAAAATCCATTCAAACCGGTGAGTTTGGTGCAGATATGAAAGTAGCTCTAGTTAACGACGGCCCGGTCACGATCATTATTGATAGCAGGAATAAGGTTTAGTGTACAGTGTACAGTTTACAGTTTTCAGTTGGTAGTGTTCAGTGTTTAGTGTCCAGTTTACAATGTTCAGTGTTTAGTGTTCAAGATAAAGTGTTCAGCACCCCCTGAGACTGCCTACTGCTCACTGCGACTGCTTACTAATAACTGCCCGCTTCGACTGCACCTAGCGACTGCCTAATTGCGGCATTGACTGCCCACTGTCCACTGCGACTGCCTACTGAATACTGCCTACTGAAAACTACGTCTGTCTCATGTCTCACGTCTCACGTCTTAAAATGTCCGTACTCATTAACATCCAAAACGCCACTGTCAAGCAACTCGGAAAAACCGTTTTTGAGGGTTTGTATTTTGGGTGGGATGAAGGTCAGCATTGGGCAGTGGTGGGTCAATCTGGGGCTTTGTTGACGGCATTTTTGGAAACGATTTTGGGCAGGACACTGGTGACTCACGGGTTGGTTGAAAGACCATTTACCAAAACTTTTCAAAGACAAAAATCTCTCGTTGGAGAGATCAATTCTTTTAGGGATCTTATATCCGTAGTTTCCCAGCAATACAGCTTTCGAAACAAATCCAATCTTCAGAATTTCTATTATCAGCAGCGTTTCAATGCGATGGAATCTGAAGAGACAGCAACTGTCTTTGATTACCTGAATGAAGTTGAAGTGAAAGTTCCTGGACCTTGGGATATTCAAAGCGTACTGGATATTATGCGCCTGAACGATCTGAAGGAAAAGTCTTTGATCAAACTTTCGAATGGAGAAACAAGGAGGCTTGCCATTGCCTCTGCCCTGATAAAGAATCCCAAAATACTGTTGATGGACCAACCTCTAACGGGATTGGATGTCCAAAGCAGGATGGATTTTGGGGATATTTTAAAGGAGATTGTACAAGCAGGAGTTCATGTGATGATGACTACCCATAGCAATGAAATACCAGATAGCATCACTCATGTAGCGGTAATTGGGGATAAAAAGATAAAGAAGGTTATTGAATTCAATGATTTCAATGATATTGAACCTTTTAAATATTATGAAAATGGATTTGAATATCAATTATTGAGTGGACTTTTGAAAGTCAAAGAAAACTCAGAATTTAAGGTTATAGTTGATCTTAAAGATGTGACCGTCCAATATGGAGATCAAAGGATATTGGACAATGTGAACTGGACCATAATGCCCGGTGAAAAATGGGCTTTAAAGGGAAATAACGGGGCAGGGAAATCTACTTTATTGAGTTTAGTATTGGGTGAAAACCCTCAGGCTTATGCCAATGATATTTGGTTGTTTGATAAAAAGAGAGGTACAGGAGAAAGTATTTGGGATATAAAGAAGCAAATCGGATTCGTGGCACCTGAATTATCCCGGTTTTTTCCTCCAAATCAAACTTGTTTAAAAGTAGTCTTATCTGGACTATTTGATACCATGGGACTTTTCAAAAAGGTTGGCTATGAACAGGAAAAACTCGCCAAGGACTGGTTGGAATTATTCGGTCTTGAAAATACCTCCGGCCTCCCCTTGAAACAGGTTTCTCTTGAAAACCAGCGTTTTGTCCTTCTTGCAAGAGCAATGATCAAAAGTCCCTGTCTGCTTATTCTTGATGAAGCTGCACAGGGAATGGATGAAATACAGAGAAAACTTTTTAGAAAAACCATAGATCAGGTATGTAGTATCATTCCAGTTGCGATGATTTATGTCAGTCATTATGAAGAAGATATACCTGCATGTGTGGACAAAGTGTTGAGGTTATCAAAAGGGAGGGTGGTGTAGAATATTCCTTACTAGCAATAATCAAGTCGGATAATCGCCTTTTCTTACATCCCTGCTATCAGTTGGGATTGAAATCGTTTCCAAAAATTTTCCGTTCTCCTCCAATTTAATTCCCGTCAGACAAACACTTCCATATGCCCCTGTGTCAATATTCCACGAATTGGATTCAGGATCATATTTAGGTTGCCCATCCCATTGAGGTGTATGTCCGATGACTTGCAGTTTTTGAATATTTATCAGTTGTTTTCTGTTCCATAAAAGCCCATTGGGATTGTTTGAGTCATTGATATTGCCCAAGCCACTTACCCCTGCATGTGATACCTTTATAAAATCATTTTCCCAAAATAGTGGTAAGTCAGACAACCAAGCAGAATAATTATCAGGGTCGATGTTGAGGGTTTCGAATTGATTTAATGTTTGTTGGCCTCCATTAAAAAGCCAATTTTTTTGTTTGTCTTCACCTCTCATATATTTGATCATCATGTGTTCATGATTACCCATGAGGAAATGTACTTCTTTCCCAAAATTCATTTTCAGCTCAAATGCCAGTTCCAAAACCAAAGGGGAATGGTTTCCCCTGTCCACCAAGTCCCCAAGTTGGATCAGTATTTCCGATTTGGGATCCCAGTGGTCTAAAAGTTTGAGGTAAGTATGAAGACAACCATGTACGTCTCCTATAATAAATAAAGCCATTTGGTATTAAATTAATAAAGAATAATGTTAACTATTTGACATTTATAAAAAAAGAATAGCAGGACAACAAAAAAATCTTGAACTTACAGTGAAATATATTTATAATGTATTGATGTTCAAATTAATATATATCAAACAAAAACCACGCTCTCATGTTTATTCGTAGGTAACCATCAAATAGGACGGTTATTCATAATTCTTAACCTATTAAACCATTGTAATCTCTCAAAAATTGTCAATTATGAAACAATTAAAATTTCTCATACCAGCAATCATCGTGGTAATTTCCAGCTGTGTAAGCCAAAAAGATTATATAGCCGACTCTGATTTTAACTACTCAGGAAATTTTAAGAGGTACAAGACTTTTGGTTTCGTAAACAATCCCTTTCCTGATTCTAATCCTGATTCAGTTACTTATTATAAAGCCATTGAAAGGACTATCAGTTCAAGGTTAGGTTCACAAGGATTCAGACTTCAAGATGAAAAACCTGACCTGTTGATCAATTATAAGATTTTTACCGATGAGGTCAAATATAGAGGCTATGATCAGCCAAATTTTGACTTTTGGTTACAAAGAAAACCTGAAATTGTAGAACTGACTGAGGAACAAGAGAAAGAAAACAGGGAAAAAGATGAACACTACAACAGGGTCAAATACACTGAAAACAATGGCTTATTGGTCATTTTTGTGATAGATAACAAAAAGGGTAACACCATTTGGCAGGGATATACTGCAGCATACTTTGATCTTGTTTCCCCTGATGTCAGCACAGAACTGACTAAGGCAACCTACAGGGTGATGGATCAATTCAGGGTATTGACCAGAAACTGATAAACTTTATAAAAGAATCTGCCTGCTATTTCAATTATTTTTGGAAATAGCGGGCAGTTTCTTTTTGGGTCACTTCGAAATCCTGGTAAGCACAGAC
This sequence comes from Aquiflexum sp., assembly GCF_041751335.1. Taxonomy (GTDB): domain Bacteria; phylum Bacteroidota; class Bacteroidia; order Cytophagales; family Cyclobacteriaceae; genus Aquiflexum. Next base: position 6,798 of record NZ_JBGSXS010000233.1, on the reverse strand, counting down.
TACCTTGTGAAAATTATTAACATTTGGGATTTCACTTAGACAAAGAGGGTTACCAAAAAGATATAATTCAACATTTTTATTTTCTGCCGATTCAGCGATTTTTTTCATCAAATGGGTTTCCAATCCAAAATGATTGATGGGTTTGGCGGAGGGTACAAACAAGGCAATCAGGATACTTTCAAAATCAATGAATTTTAGGAAATCGAAATCCACTCCTTGGGAAATTTCAAATTTTGGGATCAGGTTATTAGGGTCAATCCCTAGGAAAAACAGGTTTCCCTTTCCTTTATAAACCGAAATCAAAGCAGTTTTTCGGTTATGTAGGTCAATTTTTAACGATGATTTTTTTTCAGAAATCACCGAAATATATTGCTTGGCTAATTGTTGGTTGAAGTCATGATGGCTGTTCCAATCGAAGCCCTGAAAATGGATGGGTTGCTGATCAAAAAGTCCCAGATTCTCTTTTAACTTCATAATCTTAAGAAAACTCTCATTGATCTGTACGTCTGTTGCTTTGTCAGCGATTAATTCTATTCCTTCTTTTACATTTTCCGAAAAACATAAAATATCATTCCCTGCATTGAATGCTTCCCATTCCAACATGCCCGGTTGGGAAAACATATTACTGACACTTTTCATATTCAAGGCATCTGATACCACTATGCCCTTGAATCCTAGCTCTTCTTTGAGAAAATCAGTGATGATTTCCTTTGAGATCGATGCAGGGGTGTTTTTTCCTTGGCATAGTGAAGGGACAGCAAGGTGCCCCACCATAATCATATTCACTCCTGCATTGATGCCTTCCATAAATGGATAGAGTTCTTCGTTCATCAGTTGTTCCTTGGACTTATTGATGATGGGCAATCCAAGATGTGAATCTACATCTGTATCCCCATGACCAGGGAAATGCTTGTAACAAGCTCCAATTCCTGCTTTGATCATTCCTTTGTACATGGCCAATGCAAAACGGCTGACCTTGTTTCTTTCATTGCCAAAAGACCTGTATCCGATTACAGGATTTTTGGGATTGGTGTTGATATCAGCCACAGGTGCGAAATTCAGGTGAATTCCCAATGATTTCAGATCCTTACCAATTCTATATCCGGTTTCAAACACCAGATCAATCTCTTTTTCTGGTAATGCACTTAAAGTAATGGCGTAAGGGTATTGCGGGGTGTTCTCAATCCTCATGGCCAGACCAAATTCCGCATCTATACTGATAAGGAGGGGAGTTTCAGAAATTTTTTGAAAGCGTTGGATTAGTGATGGTAATTTCTCCAGAGTGTTTTCATAAGAAAGTTTCTCCTGTCTCTTCTCAAAATTTGCAGCGGCGCTATATCGGCTATGAAAAAAAGTGATCCCGCCAATTTGATGATTTCGGATCAAAGATTCCAATTGTAGTATATTCTCCTCTGAATCATGTATAAATGCAGCAGGAGAGAATAGTTGGGCTATTTTTTTTTGTTTATCCATTTTGTGGATTGATGATTTTAGATTGATGATTTTAGATTTATACCTCCCTATAGGCTGCTTGTGGATTTGAAAATAGGAAGGAAGATTGTTTGAATACTGGCTACTTTCACTGAACATTACAAACTAAAATTGCAAACTGAAACTGAAATCTACCCACTGCCCACTGAGACTGAATACTGCAAACAGAGATGGGCCACTGCCAACTGTAAACTGAGACTGATATACTGCCTACTGAACACTGCCATCTGAAACTGAACACTGAAAACTGCCACACTGCAAATTGAGACTGATCACTACCAACTGAGACTGATTACTGCCCACAGAGACTACCAACTGCCTACTGAACACTGAAAACTGCCTACTGAGACTGATCACTGACTTCCAAATTAACAAGCATTCCATCCAGCAATTCCTTAAGCCGGACTTTCAAGGCCTGGGGTTGGATGATGGTGATGTAGTCTGCTATCATGATAATCCATCTTGCAAAGCCCTCGATGGATGAGGTCATAAAGGTGAGTTCTACCATATCCCCTTTTTCTTTTTCCATGACAAGTCCATGATTATAGCGTTGTTCTCGGACATATTTATTGGTTGATTTGTGTATTTCTATGACTACCTTGATGAGGTTTTCTTCTTTTTCAACTTTCTCCAAATATTCTTTTAAAGAAGGATGTTGTTGTACAAAAACCTCATCCAGGATTTTGATTTCCCTAATGCGATCCAATCTGAAATTTCTATAATCTGCTCTCAATCTGCACCAGCCAATCACATACCATTGTTCAAAGGCATAGTAGACCCCGACAGGTTCAATATCTCTGATTGAAGATTTTTCTTCTACAAAAGTGGTGTATTGGATCTTGATGACTTTTTTCTCAGCAAGACTGTTGAGAATACTTTGGAGCACATGGTCTTTTCCGGTGGAATGGAGGCTGTTTTTTTTCCTGATAACTTCCACTTGTGTGTCCATTTTTTCCAATACATCCTTTTCTGCATTTTTCAGTACAGATTTGATCTTGAACATGGCTGTGGAAAAATTTTTGCTGCTGTCCTTATCTGCCACTTTTTTAAGCATTTTTTCTGCAACAACGAAAGACATGGCTTCCTCCTTGGTGAACATGACAGGAGGCAAGCGGTAGCCATCTACCAAGGAATAGCCCATTCCTGCTTCACCGATGACGGGAACACCTGCCTGTTCTAAAGCCCTGATATCCCGATATACCGTTCTTTGGCTGATATCGAATCGGTTGGCCAATTCCTGGGCTTTTATTATCCTCTTGGATTGGAGATGGGTCAGAATAGCCGTTAGCCTATCCAGTCTGTTCATACTATTGACAATAAGATTTGGTCAAATATAATTTGTTGATGGAGGAAAAAATCAAAAAAAATCAAAATTTCTAAAACCCTACTGACATAGGGCTGTCACTGTTGCAGGTTTTATTTGAAATATAATTTCAACCAAACAACAAAATCATGGAAACCAAAGAAAAAAAGACCAAAGAAACACTTTCTCAGTTTATCACACCCCAGCAATTATTGGAACACTGGAAGGGTCATCGCGCATTGACACGAAGAGTAATCGAAGCCTTTCCTGAGGATAAACTTTTCAGCTTCAGTATTGGCGGGATGCGTCCATTTTCAGAATTGGCAAAGGAACTTTTGGGAATCGGAGTTCCCGGCGCCAAAGGCATGGCAACTGACCAATGGGAACAATTGGACGAAAATGTAGACTTGGGCGGCAGCAAGGAAAAGTTATTACAGTTATGGGACCAAGCCACCGAAGAACTCAATCATTGGTGGGCTCAAATTCCTGTAGAACATTTTCAGGACACAGTCATTGCATTTGGGCAATATGAAGACAAGGTCTATTGCAGCATCCTATATTTTATAGACAATGAGACACATCACAGAGGACAAGGGTATGTTTATCTACGGGCATTGGGGGTTGAGCCTCCGAATTTTTGGGAAAGGTAATTTTGAGACGTTAGACGTTAGACGTTAGATTTGAGAGATTAGAGGCGAGATATTAGACCTTTGATGCGCCGTGGCGAATCGAATCTTTTTAGAGAGACAAGATGTTAGAAGCGAGAGACGAGATGCGAGATGGTGTGGCATGAAGAAAAAGGTAGGTGTAAAGGAGGGGGTGATACTACCTCCTCAGCTTTCTTAAACCAGGAAGCCTCAAAGCTTACCTCATTTGGAAAATGTTTTATAAACTCAATGATGTTCATGATTTTGTGTATTTTTATCCAAGAAATACAATGAAAATCAGCTAATAAAATAAATCATACTAACTGATAAACTTTATTTACCAAAGTGAATGATTCCCAAGAGTTAAAAATTATTTTCCATTTTTAAATGCTAAAGGTCTTATCATGGAAAAAATAGAAATACCAATTACTCCTTTGTTGAATCCTCGTCTTTCTGAGGAGGAAAAATTAGCACAAGTTAATCGGGAATGGCAAAGGCTTTTTGACCACTTTAATAGGAAGGCAGCGAAAGGCAAAAAGCATTTTTACTTCTATAAGTACATGAGTATTCTGCTTGCTGCAGTGACTACTATAGTATCCTAATTACAGGCAATTTAGTAACCAGAATTCCCTCGTTGGATCTTACCTGTGGTCAGTGCTGGGGCAACGGTGGTGGTTGCTTTTTTGGGTGCCTCAAGTTCTCAGAAAATTTGGATCAATTCCAGAACTACTGGACAGAAATTGCAAACAGAAAAATTCTTATTTAACTAGCAAGCTGGAATATATAGGGCATCACAAACTGATGAAAGCATCAGGTTATTTTCCGAAAGACTGATCCAGGTCTGGAATGAAGGCCATGGGAAATGGGAGCAAACGGTTGGGAATGATTAGCAATCATTTTAAATTCGCCCGATTACGGACGATAGTGGTCGATTTTTACAACTTCTTTTTTAAAAAAAGCAGCTTAACCGAGCAAAAACCCAATTTTCCCTTGGCATAAAACTCGCAAGATTATTAATACTAAATCATATGAGTTAAACATATCCATCCCATTTTATGGAAAAATCTATTCTTAATTATTCGGTTCTTTTAATCTGTATGTTGTTTGTCCAAGTACAGGCATCTGCATTGAATGACCCATATCTGAGCAAGTCTTTTGATCTCTCGGGTCCGGGAAAAATTGAAACCAAAACTTCAGGGGCAAGTGTTGCCATTACTGGTACGGAAGGCAATCATGTTGTTGTTGAGATGTTTGTCAAGAGAAATGGGAAAGCCGTTGATCCCAATGATGCTGACGTCCAAAAAAGGTTGGATGACTACAAAATTGACATTCAGAAAAATGGCAATACTGTTTCAGTGATTGTAGAGACAAAGAAAAGTCCGGATTGGTCTAAAGGAAATAATATCAATTTATCTTTTGAAATACAGGTACCCTACGAAATGTCAACCGATCTGAATACTAGTGGAGGTTCAATTGCAATTAGCGGAATTGAAGGAGATCAATCCATCAAAAGCAGCGGTGGAAGCGTCAAAATATCCTATTCAAGTGGAAGTATTTTTACCAAGTCCTCAGGGGGAAGCCTATCCGTTTCAGAGTTCTCGGGTTTATTGGACCTTAATACCAGTGGAGGGTCTGTAAAAGTTAATGGAATGGAAGGTGAAGTGACCATCAATTCTTCCGGAGGAAGTGTGAGTTTGGAAGATGTCTCAGGAAAGATTTATGCCAATACAAGTGGAGGTGGAATCAAAGCCGATATCAACAATATTGAGGATGCTTTGACACTGAAAAGCAGCGGAGGCAGTATTTCTGCCACTATTCCCAAAGACTTACCCATGGACTTGGATCTGAAAGGAGGGAATGTCAATACAAAGCTCACGAATTTTGATGGAGAAATGAAGCGGGATAAAATTGTGGGGAAATCCAATGGCGGAGGAGTGCTGATTTCAATGGCGAGTTCTGGGGGGAGTATAAAGTTGGATTATAAGTAAGGGGTGAGTGAGGACACTCATTTGGGCCGTGAGGAGTATAAAACTGGATTATAAGTAAAGGTTGAGTGAGGACACTCACTTGGGCCGTGAACTGGATTGAAAGTATATATGCAAGGGGTGAGTGAGGACACTCAGTGGAAGCGAGGGTAAGTGAGTGGAGACACTCACCATGGCGAAGGATCAGGAAATGATAAATACTAGCATCAATAGGACCTCTAGAGATCCCTCGTGCCTCGGGATGACGAGAAACCTAATGTCATTCCTTTTCTGAACATTTACAAAATGTTGGGGACTCAGGATGACGGTTGCCAAGCGGGTAACTTGATGTCATTCCTTTTCTGAACATTTTCAAAATGTTGAGTACTCAGAATAACGGAGAACTTTACGCTTCCACTTCCACTGCAGTCTGCCTCCTAACTTCGTTCATCCGACACCTGTCATCGGACAATTTGGACTTCCTACTTCCAACAATTACCAGTATTCATTTCAATATGATTGCTATTTCCGGATTCTTTAATAAATTTGAACCATCACCCAATTCAAACTTTAACATGAAAAAACTCCCTTTTCTCGCAGGGGTTTTTGGTCTTTTTTGTTTTTATTCCTGTCAATCAGGAATTGAAGGACCTCAACCGGATCCAAATTTAAATGTTGTCTTGTCCAAAGACACAGAAGCCATCGATACCTATGGCAATACCTACAAAATAGGATATGACCAGGTCAGTAGTATCAATCAGGATCCCTATATCCGTAAAACCAATTCAAATGGCGAAACGGTTTGGAAAATCAGGTATGAAGAAACACCGGTGGACGGAAGAGGAACGGTCATTGCCTTTGTAGATGGGAAACTATTAGCTGTGTTCACTTTGGACGGGGGTAGTACTGATGCTAAATACCTAAATAAACATCAGGTAATGGATGGCGCATTCAGTGGGGTTTTTCAGAGTGGTTATGAAAGAGGAGGAGGTCCCAAGGTCAGTATTATTTGCGAAATAGATCCTGAATCAGGAAAAATCAAAAAGGGATCTTTTGTAACGGCAAGGTTGACCAATGGCAATACAAACAGTCTTACCATCAGAGAAATCGGGATGAATAAAGGGAAGATTGCATTCAGGGTTTCTGCAGCGGCTTGGCCTCCCGGAGTAGGCAATAAATACATCAGGATGCCTGATATTACTGATGCAGATAGGATTGACAACGCATTTTTGATTTACTATGAAATAGAAGGTGATTTTTCTGCTATTAGCAAAGCGGAATTATTAAGGGAGACTTTTTATTAATTTTTATCCGTAAATCAAATTCTTTAACCTATCCACTGAAAGTGGCTTGATGATATATTCTTCTATTTCAGGGATCAATTTGATGGGTT
>NZ_JBGSXS010000232.1:0-34277 GCF_041751335.1 Aquiflexum sp. | reverse complement strand
TAAAATGTAGTTTCTTCGGTCTTCCGACTCCCGTCTTCACAATATCAATACCTCCCAACCTCAAAAGCACTGATATCCATATGATTGTTGAGTCCTTCATGAAGTTCAGCAAGGATTTTTCCGGTTCCGGGGGCTAGACTGATTCCCATCATGGAATGACCTGTACCAACGAGCACATTCTTCCATTTAGGTGCTAATCCGATATAGGGGAGTCCATCCGGCGAACAGGGTCTCAGGCCTTTCCAGATGTCTTCTTTTTCGGGAAACTTACTTTGAAAATCGGGATAGAACCGGTTGATGGATTCGAAGATTCCTTTTACCCGGTTGATATTGATGGATTCGTTGGTACCTGCGATTTCCATGGTTCCGCCAAAACGGACTTCTTTACCATAGGGACTTACAGCAACTTTCATTTCAGTCAAAATAGAGGCCTGTTTGATTTCCGGGTTATTTTGCTGCACAAAACTATAACCTTTTCCTCCCATCATGGGCAGAGAGAATTCAAGCATTTGGGCCAATTCAGAAGACCATGCTCCTCCACAAAGTATAAATTTTGCCCCTTCTATTTTTCCTTCCGTGGTAAGGACAGCATTTACATTATCGGAGTTTTTCTCAAAGCCAAATACCGTGACTTCATTTTTAAAAGCTACCCCTTTTTTCTCCAAATAGTTTTTCAAAAAGCTGTATAAAAGAGAAGGTGACAGATGCGCATCTCCTGGAAATAGGACCGCACCTTTTGCTTTCACTTCTACATTGGGTTCCAACTTTCTGATATCCTCAATTCCTAAGATTTCTGCCTCCAACCCATGTTTCCGTGCCAAATGCGCGAATTCAATCTCCTCTTTTTCCATCTCAACAGACTGGTAAATCATCATGAGACCTTTTTCCACCAATCCCAAATTGGAATCCTGATGCTCATTTCTAAATTCCTGATAGAGTGCCTTACTCATCAAGCTGAGATTTTTAAGAAAAGGAATACTTTTTTCCACATGTTTGGAATTGGCAGCCTTATAAAAAAGCCAAGACCATTCCAACAGTTTGCTGTCAAGACGGGGGTGGATATAAAAGGGACTTTTGGCAGAGAACATCCAAGAGATCCCCTTGCTGATCATTCCCGGAGCAGCCAATGGGACAATATGACTGGGTACAATCATGCCTGCATTTCCAGTGGAGCAATTGACTTCCATGTCTCCTTTGTCAATAATGACAACTTCTACTCCGGATTTTTGGAGAAAATAAGCTGTGAAAAGACCGACGATTCCGCCGCCAATTATAATAGTTGGTTTCATTTTTTATTTATAGCGTATCTAGACTATAAGCCTTGATTGGTAATTATTGTTGGAATTACAGGAAATTTTTTGGGCGATAATTTTATAGATTTTTGATTCAGTAATTGTTGGGCAAGCATTTGGAAAGGATCTGATCTTTGAATTGCCTATCGTTTTTGATGATATCAAAAAACCCATTCAGAAAATTCCGTGCCGCTTTGTAATCACTGGCACTCATGTAATTTTCATATTGGGCCATGATTTCTTTAATCTCAGGTTCCAATTGGATATATTGATTTCTTACATATTCTACTAGTTCAGGATCCCGACAAAGACCTCTGTAGAGTCTTTCCTGAACAGATTTGATTGGCAAATAATCATAGGGAATAGCATAAGGAGTACTAACAAAACCGGCCATATCAAAATCATAGGGTAAAGGGATATGATTTTTATTTCTGTCAGCCATCACTTTGACATTGTGCTGACCTGTATTGGACCAATCTGTATTGCCAATCATAAATGCAAAAAAATCCTGTCTGACTGCACTGGTATCATTGATGAAATTTGGCCTGATTACTTTGGCATCTGAAATTTTGTATTGAAAACGCTTGGCCACTTTGTCATCATCCTCGATGATAAAGGCTGTAAGGTTATGGGTTTTACTTTTTCTGTCTTTGACATCTGTGAGGGTAAGGCTGACCAGCCTTGTCTGAAAATGGTAGGGAGTTACCGATTCATAAAATTTATAACAAACATATTCCTTGGCGATCATACTATTGAAGGAATTGGCAAGCTGACAAGGAAGTACGAGTTTGAGGCTTTTGTCTTCCGCAAATAGGGTGTTTTTTGAATAAGACTTTTTGATTTTGATTCTAATGGGAGGGAAATGACAGATTTTCCTTCTTGTATTTCCACGGGCCCTCAATTCAACCTGTAATGAGTCCCATTCCCCATTTTCATTTTTATACTTTAATACGGTGGAAAAGAAAATTGTATCTGATTTTGAATTTCTCAATTCGTTCAATGAAGTAACCAATTCCAGATCAAGAGGTTCTCTCTCTGAGAAAAGTGTGCTGTTTTGAAAACCATAAGTATAGCTTCCTGATAAGATCAGTAAAATGAAATATAAAATCCCTTTGGCAAAGCTGGATTTCATCAGTTTGAGTATATAAAATTAGGTTCTGGACAAAATTAAGGAAAGAAGAAACTGTTTTCTTTATCAAAAGACTAAATTAGACATTCTTTGGCACAAGGAATTAATATCCTGTTGACGGATAATAATACTATAATGCCTCATATGCTAAATGCAGGCAAACTAAAAGAAAGCAGTTTCTAGATATTTTATTTTTTGAAAGTTAGAATTGGTTTTTTTAACGACATTTGGATAAAATCTGATCTTTGAAAAGCCGGTCATTTTTAAGGATTGTGAAAAATTCTCCAAGGTACTTTTTGAAATCAGGAATTTCTTTTGGATTAAGTCCTATATCCAAATTATCGACCATTCCCATGATTTCCGGTTCCAAAGCAATGTATTCTGCCCTTACCTGTTCTAACATTTCTTCTGAATAGCAGAATCCTCTGTAAAGCCGTTGTCTTACATTGCTGATTGGTAAAACTTCACTGGTTGTGGCATAATTGGCATTGACCAGCCCACTCATATCAAAGTCATAGGCAAGTGGGATGTAATCCTTGTTTTCCATCTGCATGACTTTGATGTTATGCTGAACCATGCTTGACCAGTCAGTATTTGCAATCATGAAGGCGAAAAAATCCTGTCTTGTAGCTGCAAGCGGCTGCATTCTTTGAGGGAGAATCTGACTTCCTTTTGCGATTTTTCCACCATGTCTTTTTGCAACTACGTCATCATCTTCAATCCAAAATGATTTTACCTCGTAAGTTTTAGGGTTTTTGCCGCTTTCATCCACGAGGGTCAAATTTGCCAAACGGGTTTCGAAAATATATGGCGTTACAGGTTCAAATAATTTATAGCAAAGGTATTCTTTCAAAACTAGGTCATTGTGGGCGCTGACTGTTTGGCATGGTACTACAAGTTTTAGGTTTTTGTTACCTTCAAATATGGTTCCTTCGGCATCTTTCTTTTTTATTTTGATCCTGATGGGTGGGAAAAAACATTTGGTTCTCCGGAAATTTCCTCTTGCCCTCATGTCTATCTTCAGCGAATCCCATGTGCCAGTTGGATTGACATAGTGTATGTAAGATGGAAAATACACTGTATCATCTTTTTCTTTTTTCATCTCTTTAATAGAGAAATTCAGACGGATCTGCATGGGATCTTTTTCTGAAAACAAGGGCGAAACATCATTCTTCTGGGCAAGGCCAATTCCTGAAAACAGGGATATTAAAAGAATGGTAAGGGTAAGTTTATTTAAAAATTTCATCATTTAGGTGGTTTTTCCCATCAATATCGATAATTGATAATTAATAACCAAAAACCTAAAAATGAAGGTTTTGTGAATAACTCCCTAAGGCTAAAGTATTAAATCTAACAACCTAAAGATCCTGAATCGCAATTCTTCTTTTTTCCTTAAGTTTTTTGAAGTGGGAGGGAGATAACCCGGTGATTTTTTTAAACTGATTGGAAAGATGGGCAGCACTGCTGTAATGAAGTTTGTAGGCTATTTCTGATAAATTGAATTCCTCAAGGATGATCATTTCCTTGACTCGTTCTATTTTCAATGAAATCACGTATTGTGCGATTGTGGTTGCTTCCACTTCTGAGAAAAAATTTGACAGATAGGTGTAGCTATGGTCCAGTTTATCACTCAAAAGCGTTGAGAAATTCACATTTGGTTTTTCATCTGAATGATAAACATAATCTATGATCACTGTTCTGATTTTCTCAATCAAAATCCCATGTTTTTTTTCAAGGAGCTCCAAGCCAACTTTTTTAATTTTTTTGTTGAGTTCAACTTTTTGTTCATCCGAGACATCTTCTTTTGTTTCAATTTCTCCCAAGCCTAGTTTAAAAGGAACAATCTCAAGTTCGTCCAATGCTTCTTTGACAAAAGCTACGCAGCTTTGGCAAGTCATATTTTTGACATAAATTTTCATACTAATTTTTAATGGGTTTATAAACTTGGGTAAACTTAATTTGGTTTTTTTGAGAAATAACTAACCGAATTTTGAGGCATTTTTCCTCCTAACCTACGCATAACTTATTTTATTCTTCTCCCATGCTTATTTTAAAAAATGCTTTTTCCGGTATACCTGTAGGTTTACGAAAAGATCTATTTTTATTTAAAATTTTGCTGTCAAAATTAACCTAATCAATACTATAAAAGATGTAAAAATCTGATGAAAACTTATAAATTTTAATGATTAGTTCGACTAATATGATCGGTGGTAAATTTTTTTCTTATAGCAAATAAAAGATACAATAGATCATTCCCAAATTAAACGCAGCATGGCAGAGAATAGCCCCTAAAATCGAACCTGAGCGTTTCTTCATCAAAATAAATAACAAGCTCAGCAAAAACATACCTGATACCCATATCAGTGTCGGAACAACAAAGAAATCCCATTTGCCATCAATGAAAACCAATCCAAAATGGGATATATGTGTCAGCGCAAAAGCCAAGCTATCCACTACAGATGCCCGCTTTTCCCCAATGGACTTAGCAAAACTTGAATGGACGATACCTCTAAAAAACAACTCCTCACCGACTGGGCTAAAAGTCATTCCCACCAATGCCATGACCGCAAACATAATGCGTTTATCATCCGGATTGATTCCTACAGGAATTTGATAGGATTTACCGATATAGGCATACCAGTTTTGGTAGATATTACCATAAAGAGCCTCTCCAACAAAATATAGCAACAGGCTTGCTATCAGTCCTGAAGCAAAGGCCCAAAGCAGCCAACTGTAATTTTTTGGTTTTTTTAATCCAATTGATTTTTGCCCATTCTTTCCCAAAAATACAAATGGAACAATGGCTGAAATAAGCATGATCATACCTATAGCACTGTAATTTCCTGAGGCATTGGCATTCAACACCAATACAAACCGTGGGATACAAACTATAAGGATAAGGGCTAACCCAAATTTCCAATCGAATTTGATTAACCTATTCCAAAAGGGTCTCAATTCAAAATCTTTGGTGGTTTGGGGAGAGGTCAGATTCATTTAAGTTGGGTTCCGAAAGTTGCTGCTGTAGAGAAATGCCACAAAAGATCCCAATATCTTACCTAATCAATAAAATTCCAATTTTGGTCACAATGGTTTTATTTCGCAATACCTTTTACTTTTGATTCTTAGAACCAGCCAGATTTTTGGTTTTTGAAAAAAGAAACAAAGCAGCAGGACGGATAAACAGGTAAATCACAGCCCCGAACAATGCCAAAATGCAACTTATGCCCGTAGGAAGAACTGCACCAAAAGTGTAAGTCATACCGATTACAAATCCCAGAATGCACTCTGCCCTATAGATCGGATAGAAAAGGGAAATAGCCAATATACCCATTATCATATACCCGGGCATTTCGGTATTGCCAAAGCTGAAAAAAGTAGCCAACGTAATTCCATAAAGCAGGGCAGCAAAGAAACCGATCAGCACATGTTTTGGAATTGTGGTTAAATGAGATTGGCCATCGTGATGCATTGCCAATCTTTTTTCTACACGATAAGATAAAAACAAAGTCAGGAATGGAAGTAAAATACCGCCCCACCAATTAGAAATTTCAGGTAAATCTTCCCTTGCCAAAACATGGTGACTTGGAACTCCGCCATGAAAATGGTTCCACAACAACAAAGCCCAAATGGCAAGGGTGATGAAGGCTGTAAAATAGAGGCGGGGTTTTAGAAACATTGTTTTTTGGGGGAGAATTTTAAAAATTGGGGTTGTTTAATTATAATGCTAAATGTATGAATTGGAGTTAAGGTCTGTGAGTTCCTTTTTACGGCATTCCACCATGCAGTTGACCAACTTTTCATTTTATCAAGTTTGATTTCTTTTTTTCCATTGTTTAGCTCGAATTTCATCACTAATATTGATGATATCTCTTATTTACCTAAACTTAAGCTCTTTTAGTTTTTAATACAATCGGTCTGATTGACTTTATAAGGTTTGGGATTCTTTTCCTGTTTATTGAGGTTTTTAAAAGGGCTGAATTGAAAATCAATATCCTCTAATTTTTTAACCAAAAGGATTCTCAGTGGATAGGAATTGATTTTTAATTTTCTCACCAAAACTCTTCCCAACTAATCTAAACTTACTCAGACTTGGATGATTCCGATTTCCCGTTTCAAATTTGTTAATCTGAATTTATAGAATTAACCTTCAATCGGTAAACCTTCACAAATCTAACATCTTCTAAATCACCTGAAAACCATATACATAAGGATCTTCATCATCCAAAAAAATGGTATTGTATCCGGTGATCACTGCCCATCCTTCAATGCTCGGAATGATGGCTGGAATTTTCCCGACTTTGGTTTCTTCTTCCACAATCCCGGTAAATTTGGAACCGATAAAACTCTCATGGATAAAAGGTTCTCCTTTTTTGAGCAAGCCCTTTGCATGCCATTGCGCCATTCTAGCTGATGTTCCTGTTCCACAAGGGGAGCGATCAATTGCTTTGTCACCATAAAAAACTGCATTCCTAGCTGTACTTGTGGGGTCCAAAGTTTTTCCTGTCCAAAGTACATGGGATAATCCTCGGATTTGCGTATGCTCGGGATGGACAAATTCATATTTCTCATTCATCTTTTGCCTCAGGTTTCTCGCCATGGAGATCAACTGTTCCGCCTTGTAATGTTCCAAACCCGGGAAGTTTTCCTGCGGATCCACAATGCAATAGAAATTACCTCCATAAGCCACATCAACTGTCAGTTTCCCCAATTCTTCGGTTTCTATTTCCAGTCCTTCGGCTGCCAAAAAGCTTTTTACATTGGTGAGTTTGACGGATTTTACTTTTTTGCCTTCCTGCTTGTATTCCACCAAAACCAGACCTGCCGGCGCCTCCATTCTCAGAAATCCAGGTGTTTTTGGTTGGATCAAACCTTCCTCAATGGCAATGGTAATGGTACCAATAGTTCCATGCCCACACATGGGCAGACAACCGCTTGTCTCGATAAAAAGCACTGCAAAGTCATTTTCCGGATCATGTGGAGGAAAAAGCATGGACCCCGACATCATATCATGTCCTCTAGGTTCAAACATCAATCCCTTCCTGATCCAGTCCAAATTGTCCAGAAAAAACTGACGCTTTTCCAGCATATTTTTTCCTTCCAAAAAAGGAACTCCTCCTGAAACAAGACGCACCGGATTGCCACACGTATGGGCATCAATACATTGGAAGGTGGTTTTCATATTAAAATGATATAGAATGGATATAAGGTTGAAATACAGTAGAAATAAATTGAAATAATTTAGGATAGTTACCCATATTTCTATTTTATATCGCCGAAGGCATATATCTACTATATTTCACGTGCCTATATTGTGCGGCAAAGTATGTTTCTAAAATGGTGTATTTCGAATAAATCCTTACTTCTTAAATTCCCCATCCACTGTCCTCCAAATCCCTAACGGATTATTTTCCCTTAATGCATCCGGCAACAAAGTTTTAGGCATATCTTGAAAAGCAATGGGCCGTGCGAAACGTTTGATGGCGTAAACGCCGACTGAGGTGCTTCTGGCATCAGAGGTAGACGGGTAGGGCCCACCATGTTGCATTGCAAAACCTACTTCTACTCCTGTAGGAACACCTTTGTAAAGCATTCGTCCACATTTTTCTTCCAGCAAGTTGATCAAGTATAGCTTGTTGTTCAGCTCCTCTTCTTCTGCCCAAATGGTGATGGTCAATTGGCCATTGAGTTTTTTGGCGATTTTTAGTAGTTCATCTTCATTTTCATAAACCACCATCAATGCAAAAGAACCAAAAACCTCCTCTTGGAATTTAGCATCTTTCAACCAATCCTTGGCTTTGATCTTGGCCAAGGTTGGATGGGCTTTGATCAGGTCTTTGGCTGCAGATACCTTGACCCATTCTAATTCTTCCCTTCCCTGTAGGTATTGAATGGCAGAGTAATACGCCTTTGCAATGCCCTCGTGCAACATTGGGGCAGCGGCTATATCTTCCAACTCCCCTTTTACTGCCTCCGCAAATTCTTTTTGCAGGGACTTGGGTACAAAAATCAATCCCGGGTTGGTACAAAATTGGCCTGCACCCATAGTAAGTGATCCTATGAAAGATTTTGCATATCCCGAAACATCCTTTTGCAATTTCTTTTCAAAAGTAAATATAGGATTCACAGATCCCATCTCAGCAAATACCGGGATGGGTTCAGGTCTTTGACTTGCAAGTGTAAATAAAGCCATTCCACCAGAATGACTACCGGTAAATGCCACTGCTTTTGCTGTAGGATGTTTTGCCAAATCCTGCCCAATCTGAATTCCTCCTTCGACATGTGCAAAAACCCCAACTGGCAAAGCTGAATCGATAACTGCTTTTTGAATTACTTTCCCAACTAATTTGGAGGTTTCCGGATGTGCAGGATGTGCCTTATAAATAACAGGACATCCCGAAGCCAGTGCAGAAATAGTGTCTCCACCAGCCGTAGAAAATGCCAAAGGGAAATTGCTTGCTCCAAAAACCACCACAGGACCCAAAGGAGTCAAAAATCTTCTGATGTCAGGCTTGGGTGCAGGTGTCCTCTCAGGATCTGCGTGGTCAATGGTTGCTTCCACCCAATTCCCTTCTTCTACCAAATTGGCAAAAAGCCTGATCTGACCGCAGGTTCTCCCCAGTTCACCGGTAATCCTACCCTCCGGCAAATTGGATTCTCCGGAAGCCATTGGGATAAGATCAGCCTTCTCGGCTTCGAGACCATCAGCTATTTTTCTCAAAAAAGCTGCTTTTTCCTTTCCAGGTACATTTTTATAAAATAAAAAAGCCTCTTGGGCCGACTCAAAGATCTGATCTAGGTTCATGATTTTTTTGATTTAATAGGTTATTTTTTTATGGGAAATAAGGTTGAAATAGGGTAGAAATAAATTGAAATAATTTAGGATAGTGACCCATATTTCCATTTTATATCGCCGAAGGCATATTCAACAATATTTCACGGTGATAAATTAATGTCCTGACCTACCAATAACCTTTAAGACCTGAAAAAGACCTCAAAGGTTCGGTCTGTGTTCCAATCCTCGTTTGATGATATTTTCTACTTTTACCCGTTCTTCTCCAACCAAAGTTAATCTTGGGGCTCTGACCCATTCGGTGCCGATTCCGGCCATCTGCTCAGCGAGTTTAATGTATTGAACCAACTTGGGATGGATATCCAACTCCAATAAAGGTAAGAACCATCGGTATATTTTTAATGCTTCTTCATGCTTTCCCGCCTTCACTAAATTATAAATGGCAACAGTTTCTTTTGGGAAAGCACAAACCAGCCCTGCTACCCAACCATCCGCGCTCATTAACAGTTCCTCCATGGCCAAAGTATCCACACCGCAAAGCAACATATAGCGATCACCAAACTTATTTCTCATTCGGGTAACATTAGAAATGTCTCGGGTTGATTCTTTGATGGCCTGTATATTATCACACTCCGCCAATTCCTCAAACATGGAGAGTGTAACCAAAGTCTTGTAATCAACCGGATTGTTATAGATCATAATCGGCAGATCGGTGCTGTTTGCCACGTCTTTGAAATACTGCACCACCTCCCGATGGTCTGCTGCGTACCTCATTGGAGGCAATATCATTAAGGCTGCTGCTCCCATTTCTTTGGCTTTCTGTGCCCAAAAAATAGCATCTCTTGTTGCCCCCTCGGCAATGTTTAGGATAACAGGTACTCGGCCATTGATGTACTTTACTGTATCAGTAGTGATTTTGATTTTTTCATCCTGACTGAGAACACTTGATTCCCCCAAGGTTCCCCCTAGAATGATGCCATGCACACCGGCTTCCAATTGTGCATCTAGGTTTTTGAAAAACATGTCCATGTCCAAACTCCCATCCTGATGGAACTTGGTGGTCACAGCCGGAAAAACGCCTTTCCAATTCATAGTCTTTTTGGTTTTTTTATCAAAGGTAACCCCGTATTTGTGCGGATACTTACACTTGATTAGTCAATGATAATACAATATTGATTTAATATTAGACAATTCAATAAATTCGAATTAATATCATATTGTAAATGTCGAAAGTAATACCCTTTAAAATACCAAAGTCCCAAATGGAGTTCGTCCGCTATCAAGTGGATGCAGGGCAGCATTTTTATGACAAATTGCACCAACACCCTGAATGGCAACTGACCTGGATCAAGGAGGGGAAGGGCCAATTAATGGTCGGGGATTATTTGGGAAGATTTGAACCTGGAGATTTATATTTGTTTTCGGCCAATATGCCCCATGTCTTCCGTTCCGATCCGGAATATTTCTCTGAACAAGC
The DNA here is from genome assembly GCF_041751335.1 of Aquiflexum sp. Lineage (GTDB taxonomy): Bacteria > Bacteroidota > Bacteroidia > Cytophagales > Cyclobacteriaceae > Aquiflexum. The sequence goes on along the minus strand of NZ_JBGSXS010000232.1, from coordinate 23,589 downwards.
TAATAAAAAATCCCTAAGCTTTACACTTTTTTTTGATTTTGAAACATTGGGCAAGCATATCTGGGAAGTAGAGGAATTTTCTCCTTTACAACATTGGCTCCTTCAAATCAAAGGCTGTTATCACGTCAAGGGATTGTCCAACGCTTTTATTCAGGAAGAGTTATTGCATTTTGGAAATAAAGAAGGGCTGGATAAACTGATGGGAGCATTGCATATTCTCCGGCAATTACAGCATTCCAGGGAAATGACATTGCTCAATAAGCTAATCCCTCAAAAAAACTATACTGAAACAGAAGGTAAAAGGATGGGTCAGGTGATGTCTTTTATTTTGGCAGAAAGCCATCGAATCGTGCAGCTGCAAGAGGTGGCGGATCTTGCCAATATGAGCAAAGAAGCTTTCTGTAGGTTTTTTAAGGAAAGAACTGGGAAAACCTTGACTGAATTTCTAGGTCAGGTACGTATTCATCATGCCTGTCAACTCCTTCAGGAAACAGACTTGTCAGTTTCCCAGATTGCATATCAAAGCGGTTTTCAGAATCTATCCTATTTCAACCGGGCCTTTAAGAAATTCAGAGGTGAGACACCTAAGGAGTTTAGGGAGAAGTTTTGATGCCTTGAAAACAAGACTTGAAAAGATAGTCTTTATATCCGAACTGAACATAACACCACCCATCAACCAAGGCCCACCATTGATCAATGGGGTATTGGTTTTTCGTCAAAAATTAGGTGAAATTGGTTCATTGGTTCAAGTCTTCAGACTTGGACTACAACTATTCAGTCTTCAGACTGCTGTCTTATTCGCCGAGGCGGATTGAATTAAGACAGCCATTGTGAAATATAGTAAAAATAGACTTCGCGAAATAATTTGAAGTATGGGTAATCAACCTTATTTATATCAATCATATTTCAACTTTATTTTAAATGTAAATCAATCTTATTTCCACCCTATCAAATCACCATTATCTAAATAAAATGAAAAAACCACTACTAATCCTTCTCTTGACTATTTCAGTCTGCATTTCAACCTTTGCTACTGAACTCTACCCCAGTATCATGAGCTATCAGGCAGATAGAACTGCCTTGAATAGAAAATACAACAATTCATTGTCTGATGAATATTTCCAAAGGATGGATCGGCTTTATAAAGATTGGCTCAAAGCTTTGGAAAATATGCCTTATGAAACCTATTCGGCAGACGGAAAGCTGGATTACCAGATTTTTAAGAATTACCTGGAAAAAGAAAGTTATTTCCACTCAGCAGCTTATGAGGAATACAAGGCTGTCAAAGATGTGGTTGATTTTGCAGGGCCGTTGGAAAAATTCTATCAGACAAGAAGAATGGCTGTCAAACCCAATGCGCAAGAATTGGCAGCGACCTTTACACAAGTTGAGAAAGCCATCAAAACCAAATGGGAGCTATCCAAAAAAGCTAAAAAATATAACAGTTGGCAGACAGCTGAATTGGCTGCGCAAGTGGTGGAGGCCATGCGAAAGAGCACCGAAGAGGCTTACAATTTTTACTATGATTATGATCCGGAGTTTACCTGGTGGATGAAAGAGCCCATGAAAAGTCTGGATGAAAGCTTGAAAGGTTATGCCGATTTCTTGAATAACCATTTCGAAAATACCGTGGTGAAGGATGATGGTTCGGGCATTATCGGTAAAATCTCCGGAAAAGTGGCCATAGAAAAAGAGCTTGCCTATAACATGATTCCTTATACGGCGGAAGAATTGCTCAAAGAAGGTGAAAAACAATATGCATGGTGTGAACGGGAAATGATCAAAGCTTCCAATGAATTGGGTTTTGGAAATGATTGGAAAGCAGCTTTGGAGCATGTGAAAAACACCTATGTTCCGGAAGGGGAATGGCCACAGATGGTAGCTGAAATGGCAGAGGAAGCGATTGCTTTTCTCGAGGACAATGACCTGATGACCGTTCCTGAAATGGCAAAGGAAACCTGGAGAACCACCATGATGTCCGCAGAAAGGCAAAAAGTAAGTCCATTCTTCTTGGGAGGTGAGACCATCATCATATCCTATCCTACCTCTGAGATGTCCCATGAGGATAAAATGATGAGTATGCGTGGCAACAATCCCCATTTTTCTAGAGCTACTGTACAGCATGAACTGATACCCGGACACCACATGCAACAATTTATGAATCAGCGTCATTTTCCCCATAGAAGGATATTCAATACACCATTTTGGGTGGAAGGATGGACTTTGTATTGGGAGTTTAACCTTTGGGACAAAGGTTTCCCCAGAAATGCAGAAGATAGAATCGGGATGCTTTTCTGGAGAATGCACCGCGCAGCTAGGATTGTTTTCTCATTGAATTACCATTTGGGGAATATGACCCCACAAGAATGTATTGACTTCCTTGTGGACAAAGTAGGCCACGAGCGTGCCAATGCCGAGGCTGAAGTCAGAAGGTCATTCGAAGGAAGCTACGGTCCTTTGTACCAATTGGCCTATATGATCGGTGGACTTCAGGTTTATTCCTTAAAAAATGAAATGGTCCAATCAGGGAAAATGACCGAAAAGGAATTCCATGATTTCTTTATAAGCCAAAACTATATGCCGATCGAATTGCTCCGTGCAAGGATGAAAGGCGAAGACTTGCCAAGGAATTTTAAAAGTAACTGGAGGTTTTTATAAGCGTCGTAATCTTTGAGGTCTTTTTCAGACTTTGAAGGTTTTTTTATTCATGCCATGACCTTGAGTCATGGCATGAATTTTACCCAATAAAAGTGTTTACTATTACTTTGGAAGTTCTTCAGGCGCTTGCTTTAGGGTCATAATTATAACTCCGTTTTTTCCTTTATCACCATAAAGTTCAAAGGCATTGGGACCTTTGATGACTGAAATACTTTCGATATCATCAGGGCTGATGTCATCGAAGCTGAATATTTCCTTCACTCCATTTTTTGTTTTGAGGTAATAGGTAGGTTTATTGCCATTCAATTCTTGCTCAAGTTGAAAAAACAACTTCGATTTGGAATCTGGAACAATCAAAACATCACCTGAAGGGCTTATTGTACTGAAGGTTCTCCCTTTAACTGACTCAGTGGAGCTAAGTCCTGATACCCTTGGTCCCGATGCAACTCTAATCCGAGGGCCAGTGCTTTGCAGAGTAGGTGAAATTTTTGCTGCTGAACCGTAAACTGTCCAACTTCTCGAAGAATTCAGCGAAGCTTGCTGGCTTTCTGTCAGTTCATTCTTAATTGCAACCAAGGTGCTTAGTTGTTTTTTCTTAAGTTGGTTTTCCAAATTCAAAACGAGATCCATTTGCTTGGATACTGCTACAGCATCAGGTTTCGATTCGGCCAGTAGTTTTTTCAACTTTTCAGTAGCGGCATCCAAATCCCATTTGAGGGTGCTGAAGTCTACTGAATTGGTACTGTGGATTTTTTTGATTTTATCTGCTTGGGTATCAGAAAGCGAGATTTTATCCCGGTTTTTCATTACCAAGTCAGCAGAATAAAGATATTCCTGAAACATGTCTTGGGCGTTGGCCAAGTTTGCGGTAAGGGATAGGAGTAGGAAAAGCGTGCATTTTAGCATAGCAGGTAAGTTTTATTTTGGTTTAGAATTTAGTCAAAAGAGAGGTGGTGGGAGATTCCCAGGTTTCCAGATAGGTCTTTTCTTCTATCCGGATTTGTTGATTGTTTTTTTCATCTTCTTCCAGTGTAATAATGATTACCTCAGTAGGAGGGCTTGGGACTTGATCTTCGTGTGGCAAAAGCAAAAATCCCAATGCAAGAGAAGCTGCAATCCCTATCGGAATCAGGTACCACAATTTTGGATTTTTCTGATTGGGAAATGGCGGAAGTGGAATTTTCCTGTCTTCCTCTTTCATTTCCTGGAAGAACTGAACCAAATCCTCATCGCCGTTATTGTCTTGCATTTTCATAAGCTTGTTTCTTTAGAATGAGTTTTTTGAGACCTGATTTCCCCCTGTCATAATGTGTCCTGACAGTTCCAATGCTGATTCCCATGACTTCAGCGGCCTTTTCCAAGGTAAGGTTGTGGTAGAATATCAACAGCAAAACCTCCTTTTGTCTTTCCGGTAGCCTTTCGATCAATTCATCATGTGAGACTGCCTTGACCTCCTCTAATGTTTCTGCTGCATCAAATTCCTCTTCGAGTGGATAGATGTTTTTGTTCTTCTTTTTCCATTCAGCAGCGGTAAACCTGATTACAGAAAATAGCCAGGTCTTCAATTGGGATTTTTCATTATAGATGGCTTTTCCTTCGAGAATTTTCAAGTAAACCTGTTGCAACACATCCTTTGCCAGATCCTCGTCAAATGAGCAGCACTGTCTTGACCAGTGGTAAGCTTCTTGGTGAAGTTCTTTAAGGATGTTTTCCAGTTGGGGGCTTTTCATTCTTACTCATTAGTGTCTAAAAGTTACTTTTATATGACAAGGGAAGGAAGTTTTTTTGAATAAGGTTGGAAAAAGATTGAAATACGTTGGAAATAGGGTTGAGATAAATTGATATAAATCTTTTGAATCAATCTTGTTTTACGCTAGCAGCGCATTATTCTATTGCCCTAATTCCTCTACTTATTTAGCTACTTCAAAGAAAGAAGAAGCATCTTGAAAAAACCGGACAAGCATAAAAAAACCTGCCATCCCCATAGAATTCAGGGTTGGCAGGTATCAATAAAACTTTTGTAATTAATCTATCGGAAATCCTTTGGCGGCCCACCAAATTCCTCCGTAAATGTGTTTTTGGAAATTAGGGTCAAGGAAAGACCAATCTGTATGGCCTAAAGCAGTATAAAATATTCTTCCCCCATCGTATTCATGGGTCCAGGCCATGGGGTGGAATTCGCCCATGCCGCTTTTTGGGTCATAAGATGTTTCATCAGCAGTAATTAGAACTCTAACATCAGAATTAAAATTTTTGAAGGCATAGATTTCATCTGACCACAGCCATTTTTCAGGTAAATGATAAGTTGCAGGATGATTTCTGTCAACCACATTTAGTCTTAAGGTCTGCTGATGGGGATGGTTCAGGAACTGGGCACCAATCAATTTGGTGTACCAAGGCCATTCATATTCTGTATCAGTGGCACTATGAATTCCAACGATGCCTTTTCCACTTTGCACAAAGCGTTGGATGACTGCCTTTTGTTCTTCATTGAAAATGGTTCCTGTCGTACTCATCAATATGATTGCCTGATATTGTTCCAGGTTTTTATCTGTGATATAGTCTTCGTCTTCAGTGGAATGTACATGAAAAATATGTTCAATCCCCAATTTTTTAATGGCCACAACTCCATCAGGAATGGACTGATGTCTAAAGCCTTTGGTTTTGCTGAAAACCAAAACACTGAACTGTGAATTCCTCTGGGCAAATGATTCTGAACTCAAGCCTATTAGGACAATAAAGGCGAGTAGGAGGGAGGGGATGTAGGTTTTTAGGTTTATCATTTTTTTTATAGATATGAGATGTGAGATTTGAAACGACTTGTCCGCCGTGGCGGATGAGATTTAAGAACCAAGATACAAGAACCAAGAGGGAGAAGCGAGAACCGAGAGGCGAGAACCGAGATAAACTTTCTCAAAATAAATAGGAAGTTGAGTGGTTGAGGGAATTTTCCAATTTTCCATTCAATTTTAACTTCCCTTACTTCACCATCCCAAATTTTTCGGCGGCTTCTTTTCGGGAGAAGGCATTGAAATGCCACCATTCAGAGCCGATTCCTGTAAAGCCTCCATGTTTCATTACTTCTCTGAGTATTTCACGGTTGGCAATTTGTTCTTTAGTGATTTTCCCTTCTTTGAGCATCTGTTCTTCCCGATCAGGGTAAGCGGGATACCCAAAATAATCGTACCCGGTTCCCATGTCCAATACCTTTCCTGTTTCGGCATTTGACAAGGTAAGGTCCACAGCGACTCCGAAATTATGCAATCCACCAATCTGGGGATTGGCAACATAAAGGGGTTTGATACTGTCCGGTTTGTCCAAGTTGTCCCAAAGAATTTGTTGCACACTTTGAGGCCTTACCCCGTCATAGATCAGGAATGTCAGGTCAGGATGATCTGCCTGAAGTTTTTCGTGTGATTTTTTCAACATCTCAGAAACTACAGGTTGCAAATAGCATCGATCCAATTCTCCATAAACATCCTTCCCAAAGAAATTGTCTGTTGTAGAATATTTCAAATCCACATAAATCTCGGGAATAATGACCTCAATATCGACCAATCCTGCATCAATTAGGCTTTGTTCCAATTCCCCTACTTTATGGACTATTTTAAACTGTTCTCCACCGATATCGGCGATCTCATTTTCATAGATATCATAGCCTGTAGCAGTTTGTTCGTTCATTTTGGACTCACAGCTCCAAAATGAAATTGCCAGTAAAAGGATCAGGTATTTTTTCAAAGTAAAGAGGTTAAATGGTCTTTTTCAAAACAGTGGCAGAAGCTTGGGCAGTTGGCAATATCACAATATCAGCCAATACCACATGAGGTGGTCTGCTGACTGCAAACGCGATGGTATCGGCAATATCTTCGGCTGTTAAAGGTTGAAGACCCTGATACACTGTATTTGATCTTGCCGCATCCCCTTTGAATCTGACCAAGGAGAATTCAGTTTCTACTAGTCCCGGATGTACACCAATGACCCTTATTCCGAAAGGATTGAGGTCAATACGCATTCCTTTGGTAATGGCATCTACAGCATATTTGGAAGCACAATAGACATTGCCGTTTGGATACACTTCCTTTCCTGCGATCGAACCAATATTGACTATAGTACCTGTTTGCCGATTGACCATTCCGGACATGATTTCTTTGGAAACATAAAGCAGTCCTTTGACATTAATATCCATCATGGCGTCCCAGTCTTCCAAACTACCTGATTGGATGGGGTCCATTCCATGGGCATTGCCGGCGTTGTTGATCAGAACATCGATTTTTTGCCATTGTTCAGGAAGAGAGGCAATTGCTGATTTTACAGCTTTTTTGTCCCTGACATCAAAGCAAAGGATATGTAATTCTGTTCCAGCTAGCAGTTCATTTTTTAGGTGTTCTAACCTATCCTTTCTTCTCCCCGTGGCAATGATATTGTATCCCAAATTTGCCAAGGCAATCGCGGATGCTTTTCCTATCCCCGAAGTTGCACCGGTAATAAAGGCGATTTTTTTTTCCATGCCCTAATCTAAAAAGAAATGACTAGGAATGAAATGGGTTATTTATGGAGGGGGAGATGCGAGATGCGAGAGGCGAGATATAACTAAAACAAGTAGGGATGAAGGAGAAAGGATGAAGGATGAAGGATCGACACCAGGTGCAAGTCCTGATACCAAGCGGTAGGGAGATGCTAGAAACAGGAACCTAGAATTAAAAACAAAATGAGATGCTAGAGGCGAGAGTCAAGAAAGGGATGAAGGAGAAAGGATGAAGTATGAAGGGGGGAAATGAATCTCTTAGACAAGAAACAAAGCCTGTCCCGAAGACTTTCGGGGAGCCAAGAATCAAGAAAAGGATGGTGAGGGAGAAGGAAAATTTTCCAATTTTCCAATTTTAAAATTTTACAATTAAAAAAATCTCTAAGCAAAAAAACTTTCAAGCCCTCCAACTCTTACTGAAAGTTAAGGTAAAGTGTAATTGATTTTCTACGGATTTCGGAAATGGCGTCTCTAAAAGCTGGATTGGTTTGTTCAGGACGGTAAAGATCCAACAATCCATGTGAAAAACGTACTTCGGGTGAAAATTTGAAGTATTTGAAGTAAAAATCAAATCCCACTCCAAAGTCAACAGTGAAGTCCCTTCCTGTAACAACCAAGTCCTCAATATCTGCTTCATCCTGATCTTTGGTGCGAAACATTGCACTGCCCCCGCCTGTGAAAAACATCCGGGTATTGTTAAATCGCTGTGCTTTGTATTTGAAAAGAAGTGGTATTTCAACCATCGTAGCCTCATTAAGATACGTTTGTCTTCTCGTATTGGCAAGTACGTCATTATTACTGATCGGCTCGGTAAAATAATTCACGTCAGTTTTAAACTCGTAAAATCCGATTTTGGGAGTCATCATAATGTTTACTTGGTCATGGAGCCTGACATTGACCAAGAATCCCAAGGAGAATCCTGGAGAATAGACCGGGATAATACTTTGTATGTTATTCAGAGGGGCGTTGGTAGGGTCCAAAAAAGCTTCGGAATACTTCATCCGCCACATATTGGTGTGAGCAGCTAGAAAAAATCCATAAGAAATGAATTTATCATCCTGTCCCGCAGAACTGATTTCATTGAATCTTGATTGTCCACTTGATTGGCTGATCAGAAAAAAAATACCTAAAATGGAAAAGCTTATTTTTCTCCTAAATATATAGAACTGATTCCGAATGTGAGCGGTTTGCATTGCGTGTTTTTAAAGCCTACTTTTTTAAGTATTATAAGAAAATCTTCACCATCAGGAAATGCCTGCACTGATTCCGGCAAATAAGTGTAAGCAGAATTATCTTTGGACACCAATTTACCAATTTGAGGCAGAATATATTTGAAATAAAAGTTATATCCTTGCTTCATTGGGAATTTTTTCGGTTTTGAAAATTCCACTATCACAGTTTTGGCACCAGGTTTTAAAACCCGATACATGTCCTGTAATCCCTTTTCAAGATTTTCGAAGTTCCTGACCCCAAAAGAAACGATCACTGCATCAAATTTATTATCCTCAAAAAGCAACTTTTCAGAATCTCCCATTTGAAGGTCGATGATATGGTCCAGTTTTCTTTTGACCATTTTTTTCCTGCCTTCGTTCAACATTCCTTCTGAAATGTCCACTCCGATGATTTTATCAGGGTTGAGGGCCAAAGCTTCTATGGCAAAGTCTCCCGTCCCGGTGGCGATATCCAGGATTAATTTGGGATTATCTTTTTTAAGTAGCTTGATGGCTTTTTTTCTCCAGATAATGTCTATTCCCAAACTTAAAAGGTGGTTCAAAAAATCATATTTCTTGCTGATGTTGTTGAACATCTCGGCTACCTGCTCCTTCTTTCCTTCCTGCTTTTCTTTGTAGGGTACTACTGACATGGACTTTTCTCTAATGATATGCAATATTACTAAGGAAACCCGAGCAATCGAAAAATGTTGGGAATTTATCCTATTCTTAATTGGTGGATATCAATTTTCCATTAAGCAATGTTCCACAGCAGTTATAATATCCCAATATCGATTGAATATCCAAAAATATCAGTTCTAGGACTAAGTTGAATTGACGCATACAATATTTCAGACTTACAGATTAATTTAAATTGGCTTACCTTTGTGCCAAAAAAAATTGTCATGATCAAGAAAGCGGTCTTTTTGATAAGTAATACCGACCACAACAAATGCCCGGAGCCTAATAAACCTGAATTTGCTTTTATAGGAAGGTCAAATGTGGGGAAAAGTTCTTTGATCAATATGCTGACGGGCAACAGTAAGCTCGCTAAAACTTCCGGAAGGCCTGGAAAAACCCAATTGATCAACCATTTTTTGGTGGATGATAAGTGGTATATGGTGGATTTACCAGGCTATGGCTTTGCCAAAGTCAGCAAAAGCATCAAAGATTCCTGGGGTAAAATGATCGTGGATTATCTTACAGCCAGAGAAAATCTGGTTGCACTGATGGTTTTGATTGACAGCAGGCTTGAGCCTCAAAAAATAGATTTGGAATTCATCACTTGGTGTGGGGAAAACGATATTCCTTTTGTTTTGCTATTTACCAAATCAGACAAGCAATCCAGGTCAAGAACCAAAGAGAATGTCAATAGATTTCTCCATGCAGCATTTGAGATTTTTCAGGATCATCCACAACATTATATCACCTCAGCTACTTCAGGGGAAGGAAAAGAGGAGGTTGTTACATTCATTGATGAATTGGTCAGCGAATACAGAGAAGAGGAAAACTAATTCTTGGGCATAATAATTGAAATGATATCTTTGCAAGCTTAAATCAGAAAGAGACAAAATGAAATTCAACGAGATTGCCACAGTTTCAGGAAAATCAGGTTTATACAAAATATTAAAACCCACACGTGGCGGTGTGATTTTGGAATCCATGGACGACAAAAAAGCCAAAATGGTAGTAGGTGCCAGTCAAAGGGTTTCCATCTTGGGAGAGATTTCCATGTACACCATGACCGAAGAGGGTGCCACGCCTTTGGAGGAGGTCATGAAAAAAATAGAAAATGAGTTTCAGGGAGATTTAGGCCTGGATGCTTCGGCTGATTCTGATGAGTTAACAGCTTTTCTGAAGCATGTGCTTCCTGAATTTGATGAAACCAAGGTTTACCCTTCTGATATCAAGAAACTGGTAAACTGGTATAAAATCATCAGAGAACATGCCCCTGATGTATTGGAAGAGCAAGCAGAAGAGGAAGGCGGTTCTGAAGAAGAAGTCAAGCCATAGCTCAAAATCAAATAGAGCGATGCCATGACTTTGAGTCATTGCATCGCTAACCTAAATTGTCCACCATTACATGGAACAACTTGTTATTAAGGATACCGCGCTTCTTTTAGAAAAAACCTTCGATCTTAAAATTCCTGAAAGGCTTTCGACCGAAGATGAATTGGTTGCTTTGATGATTCCTATAATCCATCAAATGCTCAACAGGAATTTTGAAAAACTCCTTCAAATTTGCTACAGGGTTGATTTAGGAGAAAATAAACTCCAACAAATCCTTCATGAATCTGATCCTGAAATGATGGCTTTCGATCTTGCCAAAGCTTTGGTTGAAAGACAAATGCTCAAGATTAAGATTAAAAGGAGATATTCAGAAAATTGAATTGTAATTGACTATTTTTTTATCGTTAATACATTAGCAGATGCTTTTTTATTTTTCGACCACTCTTTCCTGAAAAGCTTTCAGGTAATTTTCAGCCTCTACCACCATATTGGGAGATCCAATAAAGAGTGGTGTTCTTTGATGAAGCGAGGTAGGTTTAATATCCAAAATCCTTCCATATCCATCCGTTGCCATTCCCCCTGCCTGTTCGGCAATAAATGCCAAGGCATTTGCCTCATACAGTAGCCTCAATTTTCCTTTGGGAGATTTTGAGGTTGCAGGGTAAATGTATATTCCTCCTTTGAGTAGGTTCCTATGGAAATCGGCCACAAGACTTCCGATATACCTGGCACTGAATTGTCTTTCTTTACATAATTCAATGTATTTTTTTAATCCAGGCTCAAAAAGATTGGAAGTACCTTCATTGATGCTGTAAATGTCCCCATCCTTGGGAGCGCACATATTGGGGTGGGAAAGGAAAAACTCACCTAAAGAAGGCTCATAAGTAAAACCATTGACACCGTGTCCCGTGGTATAGACCAGCATCGTGGAAGAACCGTAAAGGACATATCCCGCAGCCACCTGTTGGCACCCCGGCTGCATGATATCTTCCGGCTGAATCGGACTACCGATCGGGGTCGCTCTTCTGTAAATGGAAAAAATAGTACCGATCGAGATATTGACGTCAATGTTGGAAGAACCGTCCAAAGGGTCAATGGCGACTACATACTTGCCGGATCCGTTTTGAAGGTCTATCACTTCGTCGTCTTCCTCAGATACCACGGCACATACCTCACCACCTTTGGTGAGAGCCCTTGTAAACCTGATATTGGCGATGACATCCAGTTTTTGCTGTTCCTCACCCTGCACATTGGTTTGCCCAAAAGCGCCACCAATATTGGCAAGACCTGCACGATTGGTCTCCCGATTTACTATCTTTGCTGCTAGGGCAATGTCCCTTAAAATCTGTGATAATTCTCCTGATGCAAAAGAAAATTCATCTTGTTTGATTTTGATAAACCTATCCAAAGTGGTTCCTACGGAGTAGGCAATGGATGAATCGCTGGGTTTGTAATACTTAGTCTTCATAATGTTTGAAAAATACTATTTTAAATTTTAACTCCCGAAAATTACAAATTAATTTCAATGTCAAAAACTTTTGTTTTCAAATTTGGTGGTGCTTCTGTAAAAGATGCTACATCTATAAAAAACTTGCATGAAATTGTATTCAATCGATTGCGAAATAATACAATTATTGTGGTTTCAGCCATGGGGAAGACAACCAATGCTTTGGAGGAAATTTTGAATTTAAAATTAGAGGGAAAAGCCTATTCTTCAAATAGTACAAAAATATTGGATTATCACCTGAGGATTTGTGAAGAACTTTTTGATACAGATAGCCTTATTTTCCCAACTGTAAGAAATTATTTTTCGCAATTGGAGAGGATACTTGATGGCAATTTGACTCACGAAAATTATGACAGTTTTTATGATTCGGTAGTTTCTTTCGGTGAATTGGTATCCTCTAGGATTGTCCAGGAATATCTTTGTGCCAAAGGGCTTTATTGTATTTGGCAGGATGCAAGAGAGGTGATTAGAACCAATAGTGATTTCAGGTTTGCAAAAGTGGACTGGAAGGACACAACAAAACTTTGTAAAAATATTTTAGAATCCAAATTGATACAATTTCCTGTGATTACCCAGGGTTTTATAGGTGCGGATGAGAATGGGCGAACTACCACATTGGGTAGGGAGGGGTCAGATTTCACTGCGGCAATTTTGGCGCATGGGATGCGGGCAAATGCGGTGATCATTTGGAAAGATGTTGATGGCGTCCTCAATGCCGACCCAAAACGATTTCCCGATTCAGTTAAATTCGATGAGCTTGATTATAAAGAGGCTGCTGAATTGACTTATTATGGTGCATCCGTCATCCATCCCAAAACCATCAAGCCTTTGGCTAATCTATCCATCCCGCTTTATGTAAAGTCATTTATTCATCCTGATAGGTCGGGAACTAAGATCCATCATGTCCATGCAATAAATTCAGTTCCCTGCATTGTCGTCAAGGACGAACAGATTTTGGTGAGTTTTAAAGTGACCGATTTCACCTTCATCAATGAATCCCATATCCATTCAGTTTACACCGAGCTTGAGAAACTTAAATTGAGGGTAAATCTGCTCCAAACTTCTGCTATATCTATTTCCATTGTAATCGAAAAAGAAAGTTTTAAGCTGGAAAAACTCATCCAAATTCTCCGAGACCAATTCGAAATCAGATACAATGAAAACCTTCAACTGATCACCGTGAAAAATCATAATTCTAGTTTGATGAAGGAATTAATGCAAAACAAAGAAGTATTGCTTGAACAGATGACAAGGACAACATTTCAAATTTTGGTCAAAAGTCCCCATCTATAAAGCTATATATGAGAAAACTTGCTTTTCAAGTAGTATTCAAAAATCGATTTAAGGCTATTCACCAAGAAGTATTAAAATTATAAAGATGGGTTGAAGTCCTCTAGAATGTCAATCCATATCCAATATTTATAAATATCTCGTGACTATTGTAATTTAGAAAAGCTTTAGAAAAAAAATCAAAAGTAAAATAACCAAACAACTTCCAATTTAAATCAACCTATCAACGGTCCTTTCAATTCCCGAGAGATAGCTTTTACCAAAAAGCAAGAGATGGACCAATAAGGGATAGAGGTTATATACAGGGATTCTTTCCTCAAAGCCTGGTTCGAGTGGAAAAACTGTTTCATAGGATTGGTAGAAACCTGTTTCAAATCCACCAAACAACCTTGAAAAAGCCAAATCCATTTCGCGGTGTCCATAATATACAGCGGGGTCAATCAGGGAAGGGCTGCCATTTTTGCCACACATGATATTCCCTGACCACAAGTCGCCATGGAGGAGTGCTGGTTTTTCTTTTGGAAAAATATTTTTCAGTAGCGGATATGTTTTTTGAATTTTTTTGAAAAAATCCAAACTTATAAGTCCTTCATAATATGCTTTTCCTGCAAGTGGTTCCAGTCTGTTTTCAAAAAAAAAATCATGCCATGAACTCGTTGGGCTATTTGTTTGGACAATGGAACCAATGAAATTGTCTTTTTCATAGCCAAATGACTCTTGGGTCGCCATGTGCAATTGGGCCAAGCCTACTCCGAGTTCCTGCCAATAGACAGGGTTGATCCTGTCAGCAGAAATCCATTCCATCAACAAAAAATTTCTATCTTCCATCTTTCCAACCTGAAAGACTTTGGGAATTTGTAAAGGACAGTAAGACCGGAGCATCTGTAAGCCATCGGCTTCTTTTTCAAAGATTTCGGAATTTAATTGAAAATTGGATTTAAGAAAAAACAATCCTAATGAGGTCTCCAAATAAATACCCTGATTGATATTTCCTGCAGCGATTAACTTTACTTGTTTGATTTCAGGGCATTGCCCAAGACTAAGAAAAAGAATTTTTTCAAAGTATTCCAGACTATCAAACATAAATGTTATGCTCTACTTTAAGATGCTCCAGAAAATGGTCTACACTATTGTCTAAAATATGGTACACATTTTCAAAACCATCATCTCCTCCATAATATGGGTCAGGAACTTCAATATGATCAGGATTTGGCTGAAACTTTCTCATCAAAAAAATCTGATTATGTTCCATGTTGAAGCAGTTCATTAGATTTTGGATATTTTTCTTATTCGAAAAATCCATCGCGATCAGGTAATCGAATTCTCTAATATCTACCCTGTTAAGCTGCCGCGCTCGGTGATGAATCTGGATTTCATGTCTTCTGGCACAAACAAGGGTTCTTTCATCAGGTAATTCGCCAATATGGTAATCAGAGGTACCACAACTGTCACTCATGAATTTTTCTTTAAGTCCAAGAAGTTTGATTTTATGGTTAAAAACAGCTTCTGCAAGAGGAGACCTACAAATATTACCCAAACAAACGAACAAGACTTTTATCATTTTCAAAAAGGGGAACTTTAATTTTAATGTTGTAAGGTACAAGTTAAAAAAAAATGCCGATGAAGAGAATAAAGGTTTAAACTTAATTTGAATATCTGTAAAACTTATTCAGAATAAAATTCTGAGCTTCTATCCAATCACTTTATAAATTATCTAAAATGTTCAATTATATGGATTTGAATGAATGTGTAAAATGACTTTTTAAAAATGAACCAAATATTATTCTGCTTTCATTCTGATAATTTTTCATAAATAGCTATATTTGCATATCAAATTCAAAACAATTTGGCTAATTTATTGTCTAATTTGCAATAAATACCTTTTTGGTAAATATTAAATTTAAAATTTAACTAAAATCAAATATATTATGTCATTAGTAGGAAAAAAAGCGCCAATGTTTTCAGCTCCGGCAGTCATTAATGGTGAAGAAATTGTAGAAAGTTTTTCTCTTGACCAATTCATCGGTAACAAAGAAGTAGTATTCTTCTTTTATCCCAAGGACTTCACTTTCGTTTGTCCAACCGAAATTTTGGCCTTTCAGGAAAAATTAGCTGAATTTGAACGTAGGGGAGTTGCGGTTGTTGGTGCTTCTACAGATACTGAAGAAACCCATTTGGCTTGGTTGATGACTTCTAAGGACCAAGGCGGTATTGAAGGTGTAACTTATCCGTTGGTTGCTGATGCTTCCAAAACTATCGCCCACAACTTTGGTGTCTTGGCGGGTGAATGGAATTACACAGAAGATGGTCAGCTTACTTTCGAAGGAGCTCCAATTGCGTACAGAGGTTCTTTCCTTATCGATAAAAATGGTGTAGTAAGACACGAAACCATCAATGATTTTCCATTGGGAAGAAATATCGATGAAATGATCAGATTGGTAGATGCTTTACACCACGTTGAAAAATTCGGGGAAGTTTGTCCTGCAAACTGGGAAGAAGGAAAAGAAGCCATGTCGGCAACTAAAGAAGGTGTATCTGCTTACTTGAGTAAAAACTGAGATTAATAGAACTTTATTTAAGCCCCTTCCATTAAGGTCGGGGCTTTTTTTTATAACTATTATGAGAGGCTTGATGAAAAGCTTTTTTTGTTTTACAGATACTTTGAAATAACTTTACTCAATGGAGAAAATAAATAAATACGGCATTGAAATCTTTTGAAAAACCCCTATATGATTTATCCTTACGCACTTTCTCCAAGTTGGTGGACATCTCAAAGGGGACTCATCCCAAGCTTGAAAAACTGGTAGAAGGACGCAAAAACCTTTTCGAAAAGCTGGAATCGTTCAGATTGGATTTTAAAAGTCCTTTGGCTTGGTTTCATGTTGCTTCATTGGGGGAGTTTGAACAAGCAAAACCAGTGATTGGAGAATTTAAGAAAAGATTTCCTGAATATGGAATTGTCGTTAGTTTTTTCAGCCCATCTGGCTTTGACCATGTCAGTAAAAGACCTCAAGTAGATATCGACTTTATTACTTATCTGCCATTCGATACCCCAAGGAATGCAAAAAGATTTCTGGAAGTTCTGAATCCCCAACTGGCATTTTTTGTAAAATATGACCTTTGGGCCAATCACATCTTAGAGGCAAGGGACAAAAATATTCCGTTATTCCTTTTCTCTGCATCGATGAGAGATGAACAGATTTATTTCAAATCTTATGGTGGATTTTTTAGGAAGATTCTTTTTTCGTTTGACCATATTTTTTGTCAAAATGAAAAAACCCGAAATCTGATGGAGGGTGTCGGTTACCATGAGACCACAATTACCGGAGATACCAGATATGATAGAGTAAACACTATAGCCGGGCATCCTAAGTCATTTCCAGAATTTGAAACACATTTTGGAAATAAACCAACCATAGTTGCGGGATCTGTTTGGGATGAGGATATGCAATTGATCGTTCCGATGATCAATTCCGAGCAATATCATTGGATCATAGCCCCCCACGATATAAATGATGGGCAGATTTCAACTTGGCAGCAGCAAATCCAAAAAACCACATTGAAATATTCTGAATTGCCTTCCGAAAAAGAAGTGGATGTTATTTTCATAGACAATATCGGGATGTTATCCTCACTTTATCAATTTGCCAAAATCGCCTATGTTGGCGGGGCTTTTGGTAAGGGCCTTCATAATATCCTTGAACCATTGGCCTATGAAATTCCCGTTGTTTATGGTGCCCTCAAAAATCCTCAAAAATTTCCTGAGGCAAGTGTTAGTGAGTCTTACGGCTGTTCATTTCAAGTAAATGATTTTCCGGAATTACAAAAAACCCTCCAATCTTTATCTGATTACAAAGCATATTTACAGAGTCAAGAGGGAGCACGAAAATTGATGGAAGAAAATTTGGGAAGTTCAAAGAAAATTATGGATAAGGTAATGTCAATCTTGGATAATAAATGAAAGGAAGGGTAATCAAATCCACGGGAAGTTGGTACACGGTCAAGACCGAAGAAGGATTGATCAATTCGAGGCTGAGAGGAAAATTCAAGCAAGATGACCTTAAACTCACCAATCCAATAGCCGTAGGGGATTATGTGGAACTTGAAATGGAAGTCGGCCAAGCCTCTTCGGTGATCAATGAAATCCAACCAAGGGAGAATTACATCATCAGGAAATCCACCAGAAAGACACATTTCTCCCATATCATCGCATCCAATATTGATCAGGCACTATTGATGGTGACTATTGCACAACCTAGGACTTCCCTTGGTTTTATTGATCGGTTTCTGGTCAGTACGGAGAGTTTCCGTATTCCTGCCACGATTGTGGTTAATAAAACGGATCTGATTATAAAGGACAAAGACAAAGATTTTTTAGAACTTTTACATGAAATATATGACCCCATAGGATATCCTGTTTTGGAAATTTCTGCAATAAATGACAAGGATCTCGATGTGCTTTTTAAGGAAAGCCTTAAAGGGAAGACTACCCTTATTTCTGGACATTCAGGAGTTGGGAAGTCAACTTTGCTGAACAAACTGGTGCCTCATGCCACCCAGTCGACCAAAGAAATTTCCAAGTTCAGTGCCAAAGGAGTACATACCACCACTTTTGCTGAGATGTTTGAATTGGAAGGTGATGGATACCTTATCGATACACCGGGGATCAAGGAATTTGGAATTTTAGATATCGATGATTTTGAATTGTCACATTACTTTGTGGAAATACGCCAATATCTGGGGCAATGTCGATATAACAATTGCCAGCACATCAATGAACCAGGCTGTGTTGTACTTCAAAAATTGGAGGAGGGCTATATCCATCCTAACAGGTATGAGAGCTATTTGAAT
The DNA here is from genome assembly GCF_041751335.1 of Aquiflexum sp. Classification (GTDB taxonomy): domain Bacteria; phylum Bacteroidota; class Bacteroidia; order Cytophagales; family Cyclobacteriaceae; genus Aquiflexum. The sequence goes on along the minus strand of NZ_JBGSXS010000232.1, from coordinate 5,537 downwards.
ATCCTGTATGAAGAGGATGATAGAAGGTGATGTTATTGAGAGACAAGAAGCAAAGCCTGCCCCGAGTATCGGGGAGACAAGAAACAAGACTTGACAAAGAAGGAAAACAAAAAGACTGGAGACAAAAGACATATTGGAAAGCCTGGGAATTAAAGTAGCAGGCAGCGTATGGGATATGATTAACCGTTCTGAAAAAATCAGTCCATTATTAAAAAACCTTTGAATCCTTGCTCAATTGCTTTAATTTTCGATTTCCATCAAAATCCCGCTTATTAAGATGACAGAAACCAAGGCCTTGGTGCTAAACCATAAGCAGATCAAGCAAAAGATCACCCGCATGGCTTACGAAGTTTATGAACGGAATGCATTTGAAAATGAAATTATTTTCGCTGGGATTACTGGTATGGGTTTTATTCTGGCAGGATTTCTTGCCAAATGCCTCAAAGATATTTCCCCTTTGGATGTCAAAGTAATTGAAATTCATTTAGATAAAGCTGATGTCAATAGAGGAGAAGTGGCACTTTCGGAAAATACAGATCTTAACAATAAATGTGTCTTGGTGGTGGATGATGTACTTAATACAGGAAAGACTTTAGTATATGCGCTCAAACCTTTTTTGGATTTGCCGATAAAAAAAATGGAAGTGGCTGTTTTGGTCAACAGAAGCCATAAATTGTTTCCAGTCACTCCTGATTATACAGGATTGGAATTGGCTACCACATTGAATGAACACATTACTGTAGACTTAACTTCAGAAAATCACTCTGTACACCTTCACTGATAAACCCATGTCCCTCCACCAATCCTCGAATATTAAAAGAATAACTACACATATTCTTCAGGAAATGAAGACCCGTGGAGAGAAAATCTCCATGCTGACTGCATATGATTTTTCTATGGCAGGAATTGTGGATGCTGCAGGCATTGATATCATCTTGGTAGGTGATTCGGCATCTAATGTGATGGCGGGCCATGAAACCACCCTTCCGATCACTTTGGATCAAATGATTTATCATGCCACTTCGGTGGTAAGGGCAGTGAAGAGGGCCTTTGTTGTAGTAGACATTCCATTTGGGTCCTATCAGGGCAACAGTTCTGAGGCATTGAGGTCTGCTATCAGAATCATGAAGGAATCAGGTGCCCATGCAGTCAAAATGGAGGGAGGATCGGAAATCAGGGAATCCGTGGTGAGGATTCTCAGTGCAGGAGTTCCTGTAATGGGGCATTTGGGTCTGACTCCTCAGTCAATATATAAATTCGGCACATATACCGTTAGGGCCAAAGAGGAAGCAGAGGCCAATAAATTATTGGAAGATGCGAAATTGTTGGAGGACTGTGGCTGTTTTGCAATCGTTCTTGAAAAAATTCCGGCCAGTTTTGCCAAAATAGTGGCAGAGTCTGTATCAATCCCGGTCATTGGAATAGGCGCGGGACCAGATGTAGATGGGCAGGTTTTGGTCGTGCATGACATGTTGGGCATCAATCAGGAATTCAAACCGAGATTTTTAAGGCAATATGCAAACCTTCAATCTGTGATGACAAAGGCGGTTCAGGACTATATTAGAGATGTGAAATCTTTTGAATTTCCCAATGAAAGCGAAAGCTATTGAATTATTTTTTTTAGATGTACACTGCACGTATAGGATTCTAAGGCTGGACTATAATCTTTCGGGCAATTCTTCTACCATCCTCAGTGGTCAATTGTACAATATATAGTCCGGGTGATAAAAATTGGGCTTGTACTTCAAACTCTCCGTTGGCAGTCAGCCTAATTTGGTCAATCATGACCTGTCCTAGACTGTTGATCAGTCTGAGGTCTGATGTTTTTGAAGTGATAATATTGAATTGTCCCCTGTTCGGGTTTGGATAAATCTTGACCTGAAACTCACTGGGATTGGGAATACTGGATCCACCAACGAATTTCAGATATTCCAAACCTCCACCTGTATTTCCCAATACAAGATCCCTATTTTCTGAGAAAGGTATCGAAACTGAAGTAATCCAAGTATTCCTGCCAAATTTGGTAGCCGTGAATTGACTTTCCTGATGTTGGATTTCTATGTTTTGTCTTTCAGTTTGGTTTATAAAATCGGGGATAAATACCAAAACTCCTCTTTGGTCAATGGCATATAGAGATGGGTTTGTCCCGGGAATCACATGTACGTTGAAGTTCCTGTTTGCAGGATTATCACCAAAACCCAAATAATCCCTTTCAACCAATTGAAGTGGCTGCTGGGAATTGATATCCAATTCAAAAAGTATCATTTCCCCCGTTTGTCTTGCCAAAAGAAGGTAATCATTGTTTTCAAATACAAACATTTCCACGTGGTCCAGGGGTCTGCTGTTTATCCCAGGGAAGCTAATTTCTTGGAGGTTGGAAAGGTTGGCGTCAGTATCAAAGAATACCTTGTGTTGTAGTGTAAAGTTGCTGGTATCCACTCCCGCTACCCAATAAGTTTGTTGATTGGAAGAAGTTAAGAATTCAGTGTATTGGAGGTTATCCAAGTTCATGGCTGACAATCCCTTGAAATCTTCATCCATTAAAGTCCACCCATTCTGATCCGCCACAAAGCGATATGCTTTTCCGACCACTTTTCCGTTTACAAAACTGTTTGCAGTCACAATCAACTCACCTGAAGATTGGAATCCTTTGAAAAATGGCCTGGTGTTTTCACCAAAATCAAGGATATGGGATTGTAGAAAGGGTTGGGAATTTACAGGGAAGGGATCATTGAAATCCAAGCTGAAAACATTTTCACTGAAGTTGGCCTTGGAAGCACCCGCAGCTGCTGATGAATTGCTGCTGATGATCAGTCCCTTTTCCCAGAGATAGGAAGTGTGAAAAATGGGGAACTCCGGCAAAGGGCCAATATTTGGTATTTCGGTAGAAAATTCATCAAATATGGGTTTAGCATTGCTGCCCTTGTTGTGCAGATAGTATAGGGTATTGCATTCATCCTGCCCCATCAAAAGGTCCAATACGCCGTCCCCATTGAAATCAGTGTATAGAACAGAGTGACCTCCCGCATGTTGGATTCTTTTTTCTGCGTCAATTCCCTGTATTCTTCCCATAGGCAAGCCATTGCAGGTCACCCCAAAACTGAAAGTCCCGCAACCACAAAACTCGAAATTTCCCCATCTTGCTTCCGGAAAGGCAAAACCATCGATATCAGCTAAACCCTTTCTTTCTATACTGGTGTTCCTATAAAACTCCAGATAATCACCCGAAGCAAAATTGAAAGTAACAATATCCAAATCCCCATCTCCATCAATGTCCATGATCAGCGGAATGTCCAGGTTATTGGCCTGAAGGTTTGAGCCGTTGTCCAATCTTAGAAAATTCTGCGCCAGTTCCCAACTCGGATGTTTGGCACCCTCTTGGGTAATATTCCGGTAAGCTCTAATACCAAAAGGGCTGCTCGTGAACAAATCTTTTTTACCGTTTCCATTGAAATCGGCAAGTACCATAAATCCGGCAACATCGTTTGGGAAGTAATATGACATCTCTGGAAAATATTCAAAATCATCCCCATCAGTTTGGAATACCAAAATCCTACGGGAATTGATATCCCAAATGACCCATTCTTCATTTCCATCTCCATTGGTATCCATTTGTTGGAACTGGGCTGCATTGATCCCTACGGCAAAGGGCATTGTGATTTCATTTCCTTGGAGAGAAACTTTGATGGATTGGTCAAAAGTGAAAGTTTGCTGGGCATTTGCCCAAAATGTGAATAAAAAAAAGAATGCAATAAAACTGTACTTCATCAATTGTTCTGAGGATTAAGTCCTAAAATTAAACGATAGATTTTGATATAAGATGTTTGCGAATCCTTTAATTTTAGCCGTCAAACCTAAGATCATGAATATACCCCAACTTTATAAGCATTACCTACAAGCAACAGGCGTAAGTACCGATACCAGAAAAATAGATAAGGGCAATATCTTTTTTGCGCTCAAAGGTCCGAATTTCAATGCCAATGATTTTGCTTCCACGGCTTTGGAGATCGGCGCATCTCTGGTTGTAGTGGATGAAGAAAGGGTAATTCCAGAACACGATAACAGGTATTTTTTGGTTGAGGATGTTTTAATGGCATTGCAGCAACTGGCAAATTATCACAGAAAGCAATTGACAATACCGATCATCGGATTGACAGGGAGCAATGGGAAGACCACTTCCAAAGAATTGCTGAATGCTGTAGTGAAAAGAAAATTTAAAACCACTGCAACAGAGGGTAACCTGAATAACCATATTGGTGTTCCTTTAACCCTATTGTCGATCGGGAAAGAAGTGGAAATCGCAATTGTGGAAATGGGTGCCAATAAACAGGGTGATATCAAAGAACTCTGTGACATCGCTGAACCCACCCATGGATTTATCACCAATATAGGAAAGGCACATTTGGAGGGTATGGGCGGACCTGAAGGGGTTCTGAAAACGAAAACAGAGCTTTTCCAGCACCTGCGTGAGAATAAAGGAACAGTTTTTATCAATTCGCAGGATCCGGTTTTGTCCAATATGGTGAAGCGTTTTGAAGAACCGGTTCTTTATCCTGCTAAAGGGGATTTTTGTGAAGTGTCGTTTGTGGAGGCTAATCCTTTTGTGAAGTTCACGGTCGAAGGCCAAAAAGACATCTATCAATCTGCTTTGATTGGGGCATATAATTTTGGAAATATTGCTACAGCACTGTGTATAGGTAAATTTTTTGGAGTGCCTATGTTTGATGCCGTAGAAGCTGTGATTGCATACAATCCTTCCAATATGCGTTCCCAACTTATTGAGAAACGAAGCAATCTGATCATTCTCGATGCCTATAATGCCAATCCTTCAAGTATGGAAGTTGCCATCAAGACTTTTGGCAACATGACAGGCAAAAAATACAAGATGGTGATTTTAGGGGATATGTATGAACTCGGCGATAGTACGGAAGAAGAACATCGAAAATTAGGAGAATTGGTCAGCCAATATCTATTTGATAAAATCTGCCTGACAGGTAAGCATATCCAAGCAGCCTTGGAAAAAGCACCAATATCAACACTCTTTTTCCCCGATCCTTTTTCCTTCAGAAACTGGCTTCAGGATTCCAAACTGGAAGATTATATGATCCTGATCAAAGGGAGTCGGGGGATGAAGTTGGAGGGGTTGGTGGAGTTTATTTGAAATAGTTTTTGAATTGAATTGGAAATAGATATCTTTCTCCTAAATTTATAGTAGAAATCAACCAAGAAAAATATTGGTCATGAAATATTCTATTCTTATTATTTTGATTATAACTTCAATAGAAGTTCAGGCCCAAAACCGGTTACTTGGAGTTAAGTTTGGCCCTTCCATAATGGATATTTCACCCAATAATTTTAATCCTAACAAAGACCCAAGAAGTGGTGCGGCTGTTGGGCTTGGTTATGAGGTGTTATTGAAAGACGATTTTTCAATAGGAGCAGAGGCAATTTACAATCAAAGGGGATTTATCGATAATTTCATGGTAGTGGATGGATTTGGAAATCCTACGGGTGAAATTTTTTCAACCCAATTCAAT
>NZ_JBGSXS010000231.1:0-79384 GCF_041751335.1 Aquiflexum sp. | reverse complement strand
ACTTCTGACTGGATTTTTTCCTGAAGCAGGACTCATTGCCCAACAGACAGTACAAATCAACTCTCTTTCAGACTATAAACCAAATACCGGCACTTGGCATAATGCCACAGAGGTATCAGGAAATTTGGACAAGCCCAATCTCCTAAACTTTACCAAAGGTGAAGGAGTGCTAGTCAACCAACCTACCAAGAAAAACAATGGTCAGGACTTGGTTTCCTTGGAAGAATTCGGTGATATTGACCTGGAACTTGAGGTCATGGTTGCCCCTGAATCCAATTCGGGTGTTTACCTGATGGGACAGTATGAAATTCAGATTCTCGACAGTTGGGGCAAAACCACTGCACGTGCAGGAGATATGGGCGGTGTCTATGAAAGATGGGATGAAAGCAAGCCTGATGGCCAAAAAGGATATCAAGGATATGCTCCGCGCCAAAATGTAAGCCGGGCCCCAGGTGTCTGGCAAAATCTCAAAGTCTCTTTCCAAGCTCCCAGATTCAATGAAAAGGGAGAGAAAACAGAAAACGCAAAATTCCTATCTGTCCACCTCAACGGCGTATTGATCCATGAAAATCTGGAGGTATTTGGACCAACAAGGGGTTCTTTGAAACCGAATGACATCCCAAGAGGTCCAATTAGGATTCAGGGTGACCATGGTGCAGTAGCTTTTAGAAATATCAAAGTCACCAAATTTGATTCGGAGGCCCCGGTGTTGTCAGAACTGCGTTATATGGTTTATGAAGGATTTTTTAACCAAGTTCCGGAATTTGACAAATTAAATGTTTCCGGGGTAGGAATAATTAAAAATATCAATGATCAAGTATATACTCCTACCAAACAAAACCTTATCAAGTATGAAGGCAAGCTGGAGATTCCTGCCTCTGGAAATTACAACTTTTTGATGGTGGTTCCTTCAGGAATGGGAGCGCTTTATATCAATGGAATCAACCTACTTCCGATACAGGAAGGGTATCAATTCAAAGAAATCACACTTCAAAAAGGGAGTGTCCCTGTAGAGATTTTGGTCTCCAAAACCATGGACTGGTCTAATACAGGCTTGGATCTAAGTATTGCGGGACCTGGTCTGCGTCTGTTTCCCCTATCCAAAAGCAAAGTATCAATCACTAACACGGTAGATCCTATATTGGTTAACCCCAATGAAGTTCCTGTTCTCAGGAGTTTTATTGATTTACCCGATGGGAAAAGACTCACACACGCTGTATCTGTTGCAGGTGCCCAAAAAGTGCATTATTCATTTGACTTAAGCAAAGGTAACCTTGTTCAAGTTTGGAGAGGAGGATTTTTGGATGCCACTCCCATGTGGAACAACCGCGGAAATGGTGTTTCCAAACCAATGGGCGCTGTGGTCTTTCTGGGAAATCCTGAAAAAAACCTGCATGACACAGAGTTCACCGCCATGAGCGAGAAATTCAAAGCAAATGGCTATCAGCTCAAAAATGGAGGAGTAGAATATCAGTATCAGAATATTGGGGTGAAGTTCAAGGATTTTATTATTGCACGAACCGATGGAAAAGGATTGGATCGGACCCTTACTACCGAAGGAATCACTGCCAATAAGCGTTATAGCATCGCTTCAGGTGGAGAAATCAGAATGATCCAGGACGGTTTATACTGGGTGGTAGACAAAGGTTACTACATTCAAATGGATCCAAAATCACCTTCCAAACCGGCCATTGAAAGTGGTAGCGATGGAATAAACCTGATGGTTTCTATCAGCCTTCCTTTACATTATTCCCTCTTGTTTTAACCTATTGCCATAAACTGATGAGAAAATTTAATTTAACATATACACTTTCATATTTGCTTTGCCTGTCAGGAATATTAATGCATCAGGCAAATGCCCAAGAATCTCCCATGGAGGAGGATTACTACAAGATTATGAAGGTAAGTTCACCAGAAGGCACTTTACTGGAAGTAGGTGGGCTGGTGATGCTGCCCAATGGACATCTTGGCGTGGCTACCCGACGAGGGGATGTTTTTATCGTGGAAAATCCCACCAGTCCTAGACCCTATTTCAGAAAATTCGCATCAGGCTTGCATGAAATACTTGGACTGGTTTACAAGGATGGTTCATTTTATTGTGCCCAAAGAGGGGAATTGACCAAGCTGACAGATACCAATCAAGATGGCGTTGCTGACCTTTACGAAACATTTGCCTCATGGCCAATTTCGGGACATTACCATGAATATAGCTTTGGACCTAAAGTAGGAAAAGACGGTAGCTTCTATGTTTCAGGTAACGTAGCTTTCGGAAATCAAGAATGGTGGCGAGGTGAAAGTCGCGTACCCTACAGAGGCTGGGTTATCAAAATAACTCCCTACGGATCCATTGAGCCATTTGCAACAGGTATGCGCTCTCCCGCAGGATTGGGAATTATTGACGGAGAATTGTTTTATACCGAAAACCAAGGAGATTACATGGGCTCCGGAGGTTTGTGGCACTTGGAGCAAGGTGATTTTACAGGACATCCAGCTGGATTGGCATGGACCGAAATGGAAGGTTCTCCATTGAAACTTACTTCAGCCCAATTTGATGCTGTAGTAGACCCAAGAAAAGTTAAAGACGAGAATGACCGATACATCAAACCTGAAAATGTAATTGATGAAGAGTTTGTGACCATGTATCAAGCAAAAGAAAAACTTCCTGATTTAAAATTACCTGCTGTATGGCTTCCACATGGCATACATGGGATTTCCAATGCAGAGCCTTTACAGATTCCAAAAGGTCATCTTGGGCCTTTTGAAGGTCAGATTTTGGTCGGCGATCAAGGTCAAAGTAAAATCATGAGGATTTTCCTTGAAAAAGTAAATGGAGAATACCAAGGAGCTTCTATAGATTTTAGAAGCGGTTTTCAATCCGGAGTGTTGAGGATGGCATTCGCTCAGGACAAATCCCTTTTTGTCGGAGAAACCAACAGAGGTTGGGGTTCAGCAGGAGAAGCCAACGAAGGTCTTCAAAGATTGGTTTGGAACAACGAGATGCCTTTTGAAATGAGGACCGTCAAAGCCATGCCTGACGGATTTGAAATTGAATTTACAAAGCCTGTTGATTTCAAAATAGCCACTGACCTAGCCTCTTATGCGGTACAGAGTTTTGTGTATAAATATCATCCAGTTTATGGAAGTCCGCCGGTAAATATTGTGGACAATGCTGTGTCAGGTGTCAAAGTTTCGGATGATGGCATGAAAGTCCGAATCATCGTTGACGGACTTAGAAAATATTATATCCATCGAATTACATTGGATGGCATTAGAGAGAGAAAAGATTCCCATTCCCTTGTGCATCCAACTGCCTACTATACCTTAAACAATATTCCAACAGGAGAAAAACTTGACCTTGTTGATGTCAGTCGGTTCAATTCGATTGTAGAACAGGAAAAGATCAAGGCCAAGGAAGCCAAGAAAACAGAAAATACCACAAAGCCTGCAGTAGCTGCAGCTGTTAAACCTGCTTCACCAAAAGTAGATGAGGTTCCCTCAATGGAAGTTATCAATGCTCTGTTGGCAAAAAACACCTGCACTGCCTGTCATCAGGCCAATAAAAAACAGGTAGGTCCCTCCTACACGGACATTGCAAAAAGAAAATATACCAATGAAAAGATAGTAGAATTGATCTATTACCCCAAGCCAGAAAACTGGCCTGAATATGCCACTCCCATGTCACCCATGCCCCATGTCCCCCGTGATGAAGCTTTGAAAATAGCTGCTTATATCAATTCCTTAAGGTAGCTCCTCGGGATTTATAATCCCGAGGACAGATAAATGGAATTTGTAATTCCAATAGCTTAGGACATATTGAGACAAGGATTACAAATCATATTCATCTTTGGTTCGACATAACAAATATCAAACAGCTAGAACTGAACATCTGAAATTTTTCCCTTAGGTAATTTTTATCACACTTTAACAGGCATCAATAAGCTTATATTTGTATTCATAAAATCAAAAAGCTTGGAGATATCAGTTCCAGAGCTTTTAACAATTTGAAAATAAAAATTAAAAAAATATGTTCTTCGAACTCGTTTATGACAAAAGTTTAGCGCAGGCCAGTTATGTAATCGGATGTCAGGCAGCAGGAATTGCTGCTGTAATCGATCCAAAAAGAGATGTAGATACTTATATCAACATTGCAATAGCCAACAACTTGAAAATCACCCATATCCTGGAAACGCACATCCATGCGGATTTTCTTTGCGGTTCAAGGGAATTGGCTGCCTTGACCGGCGCAGAATTGTACTTATCTGACGAAGGCGATGATAACTGGAAATATGAATTTCCTCACAACAAAATCAAACATGGTGATGTGGTTAAAATGGGTAACTTGACTTTTGAAGTTCTCCATACTCCAGGACATACACTTGAAAGTATCAGCTTTTTATTAACTGACAAACCTGCCACCAATGAGCCTGTGATGTTATTTACGGGTGACTTTGTATTCGTAGGTGATGTGGGAAGACCTGATTTATTGGAACAGGCCGCAGGTCTCAAAGGAACACAGGATATCGGCGCCGCTCAGATGTTTGATTCATTACAGGAATTCAACAAACTCGGAGATTATATTCAAGTTTGGCCTGGTCACGGTGCAGGTTCTGCCTGTGGGAAAGCCCTTGGTGCCGTACCATCGACTACAGTAGGATACGAAAAAATAAGAAACTGGGCCTTGCAGCTTTTGGATGACAAAGTAGCTTTTGCCAAGGAGCTGTTGTCCGGTCAACCTGAGCCGCCAAAGTACTTCGCCAAGATGAAGAAACTCAACAAGGTGGACAGAAAATTGGTAACTGAAGTACCTTCAATTGAAAACCTTTCCAAAGAAGCGTTTAAAAAAATCAAGAATAAAGGTTTGAAAATTATAGATGCCAGACCATGGGAAGAATATGCAAAAGGATTTCTAAATGGCACATTAAGTATCACCAATAATAATTCCTTCTCCACTTGGATGGGTTGGTATTTGAACTATGAAGAAAACTTCATCATCATCGCTGAGGAAAACCAAGTTGAGGATATTACCAGAAAGTTGATGAGAATAGGGTTGGATAACTTATCAGGATACATCACCCCTGAGCAGTTGGACACTTTTGAGAAAGGAAATCTTGAAACCTTTACACCAATAGATAAAGAAACTGTAATATCTAAATTGGACGAAGATGCACAGGTTGTTGATGTGAGAGGTGCATCTGAATTCAATGAAGGCCATATAAAAGGAGCTATTAACCTATTTGTCGGCAAACTTCCACAGAATCTTGACAAGGTGTCCAAAGACAAGCCCGTTATCATTTATTGCCAAGCAGGTGGCAGAGCAGCTATCGCCTACTCCATTTTGAAAGCCAATGGATTTGACAATATATTGAACTATGCAGGTGGCTGGAATGACTGGTTTGCAGAAGAAAAAGAATTGGTTAATGGTTAAGTGTGATTGATTTTGGTCGAAAGACCAGTATGTAAAAAGCCCGGGAAACCAGGCTTTTTTTGCTCCTCGGGATTTGTAATCGCGAGGACAGATATTTGGAATTTGTAATTCTAAGGATAGCCATCTTTATCAAAACTAACAACAGGGTATTTTTTAGCAAGCTTATGAATTAAGGCTGACTTTATTATTCCACTGCTGCCTATTACAATTTTTACGTCTCTTTGCTTGATAATTTTTTAATGAACAGTCATTCCACCATCAAATACCTGAATGGTATCATCGCTGGCAAAAATCATTACAAGTTCTGCTATTTCACTGGCCTGTACATATTGCCAAAGAGGAATTGCTAATTCAAGATTTACTTTTATCTCTGCTCCCTGACCCCTAGAAAAACCTTCATCCGGCGAGCGAATTATTCGATTAACAAAGGGAGAAGAATATATGCTATTTACCTTTATTTTTTTTAGATCGGCTTCCACAGACATTACTTGCAAAATTCCTACACAAATATGTTCACCGGCTATATAAGCGCTTATATATGGGCCTCCTACCAAACCTGATAATGATATGATGCTGCCACCGACATTCATTTGTGGCAATAGGTATTTATTTCTCAACCAAACGCCTCTTACGTTGACTGAATTTACTTTGTCAAAGATTTCTTCCGAATAGTCAACAATTGGTTCTTCCACTCCCTCAATTCCTGGATTGTTAAAAAAGACATCGATTTTTCCGAAATATTCCACCGCTTTGTCAGCGTATCTTTGAACGTCTTCTGATTTGGATACATCTGCCACACAATACTTGACGTCTTTTCCGCCCAATTCTTCAACAGCTTTTTTAAGTACCTCTTCTTCTAAATCTACCAAAAGCACTTTAGCTCCCTCATCTAAAAAAAGCTTAGCAGTATTTCTACCAATACTCCCTGCACCGCCGGTAACAATTGCTACTTTATTTTCTAATTTTTTCATCTTTGATAAAGTATTTAAAATCATACATGAATCAGAATTGGTTGAATGGCTTAAAGTTTACATTAATAAAAGTACGTGACATCCAAGGTTTATGCATTACACTATGATTGGTATATGTTGCATGATCCCCTCATAAGAAAAGTCAGGGTGGTAAAAAATCAATACTTGGGGAGGGTTAACTTTGAAAACGATCCAGCTTCCTGCTCCTCGTGATTTGCAATCGCGAAGACAGATGATTGGAATTTGTAATTCCAGTAAAACCTCCCTAAACGAGACTAGGATTACAAATCCTAGTTATCTGTCGTTCGATACCGAATATTCGGTATCGAACAGCGAGAAAATTATGATGAGGAGTTAGTTTCACTTTTCATTTTCCAAGCGCTTTATCATGGTTTTCATTTCTTCAATTTCCTCGCGTTGGGCTTTTATAATATCATTGGCTAATTGTTTCACCTCAGGGTCTAGGATATCTGCCCTTTCGCTCGTAAGGATTGCAATAGAATGGTGAGGAATCATTGCTTTCATCCACAAGATATCGCCTATGATAGGTGACTGTATTCTTACCAGGCCCAATGCTGATACAAATAAAATGGCACTACCTGCAAGAATAGTTATGTTTTTCTTTTTGTTTTGGTACATTTTTCTCATGAAAAACCACATAATGACTGCCATTGCTGAAATACCTAAACAGGTCATATAAAACCGTGTAAGGCTAAAATAAACGTGGTCTATGGCATAGGTATTTAAATACATGGTGATGTACATTGCTACAAATGAGCAAGCCAACATTAAAAAGAATGTTTTGTAATTGTTGTTTTGTTCTGCACTTTCCATGATTATTTGATTTAAATTTTAAATATCAACAGTTCTTAACCGTAAAGCATTGGCTATAACAGACACAGAACTAAAACTCATCGCCAAGGCTGCTATCATAGGTGATAGTAATATTCCGAAGAATGGAAATAACAAACCTGCTGCAATGGGAATACCCAAGGTGTTGTAAATGAGTGCAAAAAACAAATTTTGCTTGATGTTTATCATTACTGAATGACTCAAATTGCGTGCTTTTACAATGCCTTGCAAATCGCCTTTTATCAGTGTTATCATGGCGCTTTCAATGGCAACGTCTGTGCCTGTTCCCATGGCAATTCCTACATCACTTTTTGCTAGAGCAGGGGCATCATTTATACCGTCACCAGCCATTGCCACCACCTTGCCTTGTTGTTGAAGTTTTTCCACTTCATTCATTTTATCTTTGGGAAGCATACTGGCTTTAAAATCTGCTAAATTGAGTTCATCAGCAACGGCTTTTGCCGTGTCGTGATTATCGCCTGTAAGCATAATTACGTCAATGCCGTTTTTTTGAAGTTCGGCAATGGCTTTGGCACTTGTGGATTTGATTTTATCGCCAATCACCACATAGCCAACTACTTTTTGATCAACAGACAGGTATGAAACTGTTTTACCCTGCTGTTGGTATTTTTTAGCCTCTTCCTGCATTGTAGAAGTAATTTCAGCATTAGCATATTCCATCATTTTCGGATTGCCCAAAGCTGTTTTTTTACCTTCAATTGTTGCCTCAACACCTTTGCCTGTTACAGCACTGAAATTTTCAGATTTCAAAATATCCACACTTTGCTCTTTACCATATTTCACCGTTGCTTCAGCTAATGGATGCTCGCTATTGCTGTTTAAGGAGACGATATATTGAAGCACTTCGCTTTCACTGAGACCATTATCGAAAGCACCCATTTTTTCAACTGCAGGTTTTCCTTCGGTTATGGTGCCCGTTTTGTCAATGATCAATGTATTTACCTTGTTTAGCTTTTCAAGTGCTTCTGCATTTTTAATCAACACCCCATTTTGAGCGCCTTTGCCAACACCAACCATGACGGACATTGGTGTTGCCAACCCTAAAGCACAGGGACAAGCAATGATCAAAACGGCAATGGCATTCACAAACGCAAATACATAAGCAGGTTCTGGTCCCCAAATAGCCCAAACTGCAAAAGTGAGCAAAGAAATAAGAACTACAATCGGCACAAAATAGCCTGAGACTTTATCTGCCAAATTCTGGATAGGGGCACGACTTCTACTGGCATTATTCACCATATGAATGATCTGAGACAGTAATGTGTCGCTACCTACTTTTTCTGCTTTCATCAGAAAAGATTGGTTGCCATTGATCGTGCCACTGCTTACTTTATCACCTTCGGCTTTATTTACAGGAATAGGTTCGCCTGTAATCATGGATTCATCAATAGTGGTGTCGCCTTCCGAAATTGAACCATCTACAGGAATTTTTTCGCCAGGTTTTACTTTTAAGATATCCCCTAATTCTATTTTGTCTATACTCACTTCTACTTCTTCACCATTGACAATTTTAATGGCTTTGTTTGGTGCTAATTTTAAAAGTTCTTTAACCGCTGAATTGGTTTTGCTATGGGCACGGGCTTCTAATAATTGCCCTAGGAGTACCAAAGTCAAAATAACTGTAGCAGCTTCAAAATAGACATGAACTGCTCCTGATTCGGTTTTAAACTGTGCTGGAAATATATCCGGAAAAAGCATTCCAAACACACTAAATAACCAAGCCACCCCTGCCCCAATTCCGATCAGTGTAAACATATTGAGATTCCACGTTTTTATGCTTTTGTAGGCACGCTCAAAAAACATCCATGTGGCATAAAAAACTACTGGAATGGACAATGCAAACTGTATCCAATTCCAATATTTTTGTTCCAGTATCTGATACAAAGGATTATTGGATATCATTTCACTCATGGCGATTAAGAAAATAGGTAGCGTGAATACTGATGCTATCCAAAATTTCCTTAATAGATTTTTGTATGTTTTTTCTTCTGCTGAAAGGTCAGCTTGTAGAGGCACCAAATCCATTCCACAAATAGGACAAGCACCGGCTTCATCCTTTACTATTTCCGGGTGCATTGGACAGGTCCATTGTTCTGACGAGTTACTGGATATATTTTGCTCTTCCACTAAATCCATTCCACAGACCGGACAATCGCCTGCTTTGTCATAGGTTTTATCACCTTCACAATGCATTGGACAATAAAATGTGCCCGTGCCTTTCCCTTTTGATTTCTCTTTTTTAGGATTTGGAAGATGTTGATGTTCTCCTGATTTATGGATACTATATGTTCCTCCATCAGTCTTTAAAGCCTCTTGAAAAGTTTCAAAAGGAATGTGTTTTTCCATTTCGATGGAGGCTTCGGCTTTTTCTAAATCAACTGCTGCATCTGTAACCCCTTCTACATTTGAAAGTATTTTTTTTACATGACTGGAACAGCCATTGCAAGTCATTCCTTGTATATGATAAGTATGTCTCATTTTTTTTTGATAATCAGTAAAATGGTAGCCATAAAAACTGTTCAGTGGCTGTTTGATACGCTCAAGTTAAATCATATCTCTCTTAGCTCCTATCAGAAAAGGGATTTGTAAATAAACAATGTTAAGACTTTTTATAGCGCTTTGTATTATACCATATTATTATTTTGTTATACATTTTGAACAATATTTATCCGCTCCTCGTGATTTGCAATCCTGAGAACAGATAATTTGAATTTGTAATTCCATTAACACCTGCCTGCCCAAAACCAGGATTACAAATCCTTTTTATCTGTCGTCCGACATTACAAATTCCGAAAAGATTAATAAAATAATAAAAGATATTTTTGTCTTTAATATAAAAAAGGATATATTTGTCCTGTATTGAAGAAGAGATGTTTTCCAAAGCCTGTAAATATGCCATCAACGCCATGATATACATGGCAACTTTACCCCAAGGTCAGGAAAGGGCTGGATTGAAAGAAATTTCAAAGGCGATCAATTCTCCAGAAGCATTTACCGCAAAAATATTGCAAGAGCTGGTCAAAAGTGATTTGCTCAATTCAGTCAAAGGCCCAAATGGAGGTTTTCACATTCAAGGAGATCCTTCCCGAATGTTTCTTGCAGAAATTGTCCACTCCATCGATGGTGACATGATATTCTTAGGTTGTGCCTTGGGATTGGAAACCTGCTCGGAAGATCATCCCTGCCCTGTTCACCACAAATTCAAAGCCGTCAGAGACCATCTCACAGGGATGCTCATGACCACTAGCTTAAAGGACGTAGCTGATCGGGTCAATATTGGAATCAGCTTTCTGAGGTACTGAAAAAAATTTAATTTAATAAAGGATAAAATAGTCTTAATATAAATCTCAAAATCATGATCAAAGAACTGGAAAATAGAAAAGTAGGGGCCATAGTTGCCGAAAACTTTAAAACCGCAAAAGTATTCACCAAATATGGAATCGACTTCTGCTGTAGAGGTGGTATCAGTCTACAGGAAGCTTGTAGCAAAAACGGAGCAAATCTACAGGAAGTCACTGAGGATTTACAAAAAGCAACAGTACTTCCTGATGAGGTCCATTACACAGACTTCGGTCTATCAAAATTGATAGATTATATTATTGAAACCCATCATCAATATGTCGAAAATGCATTACCTCCTTTGAAAGCTTATCTACAGAAGCTAGCTACAGTCCACGGTGAAAGACACTCTGAATTATTTCAGATTCGGGATGAGTTTATGGCTGCCTCCGATGCCCTGACTTCGCATATGAAAAAAGAGGAACTGATACTGTTCCCTTATGTCAAAGCCATGGAAGAGGCCGAAAAAAGTGGCTTTCCACTTTCAAAACCACACTTTGGTCATATTGACAATCCAATTAGGATGATGGAAGATGAGCATGATACTGAAGGGGAAAGATTCAGGACCATTTCCAAATTGAGTGATGGTTACAAAACCCCTTCTGATGGCTGTCAGACATACCGGGTTGCATTTGAAATGCTCAAGGAATTTGAATCAGACCTACATACCCATATCCACTTGGAAAATAACATTCTGTTTCCAAAAGCCACTGAATTGTACACCCAAATGAATTCCTGATAAATGAATTCCGCCCAATCACATATTGACCCTAATAGTACTTCCTTCAGACCGATGGAAGTCTTGGCCAAACCATGGATGATTTGGGCGGTAATTTTCTTTTTGATGGCCTCGTTTTTCGGGTTGGCTATGCGATACTTTCACATCGGAGAGATCCCCTACTTTGAGTACAAACACCTGCTTCATGCCCACTCCCATGTGGCATTGTTGGGATGGGGGTATTTACTACTTTCAGGTGCGCTTGTATTCACATTTGTAAAAGATATCACAAGGCTTAAAATCTACAGAAATCTATTATTTCTTGCTGTAATCGCCAACATTGGTATGATGTTGAGTTTCCCTTTTCAGGGATACGGATTATATAGCATTGCATTTTCCACCATCCATCTTTTGGTCAGTTATTGTTTTGCGTACTTTTTCTTACAGGATATATCCAAAATTAAAAGCCAGGCTTCAGTTAAATTAATTCAATATAGTATCTATTGGATGGTTCTTTCAACTCTGGGGCTATGGGCAATAGCACCTATCGCAGCAACATTGGGAAGATTGCATCCGCTATATTTTATGAGTGTCCAGTGGTTTTTGCACTTTCAGCTCAATGGCTGGTTTGTTTATGCTTTATTGGGCTTATTGGTCCACTATGCCATTCAAAAAGGGTTTACTGTCAATCTCAGCAAAATCACTTTTTTGATCCTCAACCTTTCTTTATTCTTTACTTATGCACTGGCAGTATCCTGGAGCACACCGATTGAAAGTCTTTATTATTTCAATACGCTTGGCGTCCTGCTTCAAGGCATAGCCTATTTCTGGATTTTGAAATCTGCAAAATTCTTAAGTTCTGATTTTTTGAAGATCCCAAACCATTGGATTGATGGTATGATATACCTAGGGGTTTTGAGTCTGGCAGCGAAAGCATTTATTCAGAGCGCCCTTGTCCTTCCTGAAGTGGCTACGATGGCCTTTAACATCAGAATGTATGTTATAGGATTTATTCACTTGGTGATGCTCGGTGCCATTACATTTGGTATCGGTGGTCTTGCAGTAAAAAATTTTTGGCTCCCCTCCAACCGACCCTCCAAATGTGGTTGGATCATTCTGAGCTTTGGATTTATCAGTTCTGAAATCCTTTTATTGGGGCAGGGCACCTTGCTTTGGGCCAAAATGGGATTTATCCCACAATATCATCTCCTCTTATTCCTTTCCTCCACCCTATTCCCACTGGCATTGATATTACTCTTGATCAGCATGGTGAAAAACCAAGGAAAATATTCAACCATCCCGATTCTAAATCAAATAAAATCCAAAACTCAAATTTCAACAAACAAACAAACTATGAAAACTTCAATGCTCATGTCATTTGGAGCAGCATTACTCCTGATGATCAGTTGTGGAGGTGGAGGAGGTGAAAACCAGGGCTCCTACACCCCACCAAGTGCCGAAACAGAGAAACCCGCTGACCCAAAGGGTATCGGTGAAATCAAAAATGTAGATCTCGGTGAAGGAATCGACGAATCCATGGCAAACAATGGCAAGGCAATTCTGGACATGAAATGTACAGCATGCCATCAATACAATGACAAGCGATTAGTTGGGCCTGGATTTGAAGGTGTCACTAACAGAAGACGTCCTGAATGGATCATGAACATGATCACTAATGTAGAGGTGATGCTCGATGAAGATCCGGTTGCTCAAGCGCTTTTGGAAGAATGCCTCACCAGAATGCCCAACCAGAATATCACCGTTGCGGATTCAAGAGATATCCTTGAATTTCTCCGCAAAAATGATCTTGAAAGAACAGGTACCAAAGATGCCGCAATAAATTAATCCAATATAAATCCCAAACAAAAATGAAAACAAGAATGTGGTTATTGGCAGGAGCTGCGATAGCAATGTCTTTTGCCTATGGATGTAAACCAAAAGGAGCGCAAAGTACGATCTCCGGTGATGCAGCCAGTAAAGTATATGTCCCGCCTGGACAATATGATGAATTTTACAATATAGTTTCGGGTGGATTTAACGGTCAGATGTCAGTCGTAGGACTACCATCAGGAAGGGTATTCAAGATACTTCCGGTATTTTCAGTTCACCCCGAAAACGGATATGGTTTTTCTGAAGAAACCAAACCAATGCTCAATACTGCAAATGGTTTTGTTCCTTGGGATGATTTGCACCACATCGCGATTTCTACTACCAATGCTGAACATGATGCTCGATGGGCATTTGGAAACGCAAATAATACGCCGCGTATAGCAAGGGTTGACCTTACTACCTTCAAAACTGTTGAGATTATAGAAATACCCAACTCAGCAGGAAATCACTCTTCTCCATTTATCACAGAAAACACTGAGTACGTGGTCGCAGGTACAAGATTCTCTGTTCCCACAGGTGCGGATGAAAACAGGGACGTGCCTATATCCACTTACAAAGAAAACTTCAAAGGACATCTCAGCTTCATCAGTGTAGATCCTGAAACCGGTGAGATGGACCTCAGTTTCCAGATTGAGGCACCCCCTTTTAACTTTGATTTAGCAAGGGCAGGAAAGAAAAAGTCCCATGGTTGGTTCTTTTTCTCCACTTATAACACTGAAATGGCGCATACCCTTTTGGAAGTCAACGCCTCCCAAAAAGACAAAGATTATATCATGGCTGTCAACTGGAAAAAAGCAGAAGAATATATCAAGCAAGGAAAAGGCAAGAAACAAAGTGTGAAATACGCCCATAATGTTTGGGATGAAAATACCCATACAGGAGTATCCACAATCAAGAACGAGGTTTTGGTCCTTGACCCAACGGAGATGAAAGACATTGTTTATTTTATCCCTTGTCCCAAATCTCCACACGGAACTGATACTGATCCTACAGGGGAATATATCATTGGCAGTGGAAAATTAGCCGCAATTATTCCGGTATTTTCATTTACCAAGATGTTGAAGGCAATTGAAGATGAGGACTTTGAGGGTCCATTGCAGGGAATGCCCGTGTTGAAGTATGAATCTGTGCTACACGGAGAAGTACAGAAGCCTGGACTAGGCCCCTTGCACACTGAATTTGACGGTAAAGGATTTGCTTACACTTCTATGTTTGTATCCTCTGAAATTGTAAAATGGAATATCGAAACGCTGGAAGTGGTAGATCGGGTACCCACCTATTATTCAGTCGGTCACTTAATGATACCCGGCGGTCCAACCGGCAAGCCTCATGGAAAATACATGGTTGCCTACAATAAAATCACCAAGGATAGATATCTACCCACAGGGCCTGAATTGGCACATTCCGCACAGCTTTATGATATTTCCGGAGACAAAATGCAACTTCTCCTTGATTTTCCTACCATTGGTGAACCACATTATGCCGAGGCATTTCCTGCATCTTTGATCATGGACAAGCAGGTGAAGTTTTACAAAATGGAGGACAATAACCACCCAAGAGCCCTCAAAGGGATCAACGATGCCCGAGTAGAAAGAGATGGAAATAAGATCCACATTTACCTTACTAGTATTCGATCCAATTTCAGACCTGATAATATCGAAGGGATAAGAGTCGGTGATGAGGTTTACTTCCACATGACCAATCTGGAACAGGATTGGGACGTTCCCCACGGATTAGCAGTGAAGGGAGCCAATACCGCAGAACTACTTGTAATGCCAGGTGAAACAGCTACGCTGAAATGGGTGCCGGATAGAGTCGGAATTTTCCCCTTCTATTGTACTGATTTCTGTTCAGCCCTGCATCAGGAAATGCAAGGGTATATCAGGGTATCCCCTGCTGGCAGTAATACTCCTTTAAAATTCTCAACTGGTGATGCAGAATAGTTGCTCAACATCTAATACCGCCAGCAGAAATGTTGGCGGTTTACCTAAAAAGAAATGAAAACAATCAGTCCAATAAACCGATTTCTGGTCTTGATGGCCTCCTTGCTGATGATCTCAGCCTACTTCACTCCACTTTGGCAAATCAGTCTTTGGGCCCCACAATATCCTGAGGGGCTGAACATGAAAATATGGATTGACAAGCTAAGTGGTGATGTGAATATCATCAATGGTGTCAATCATTATATAGGCATGAAGCACTTTGGGGTAGAAATGTTTCCTGAATTCACTTACCTCATTTATGTCTTTGGAGTTATCATCGGATTTGGCATTCTATCTGCGATCATTGCAAAGAGGTGGATGGTATATTCCTTTTTTGGGCTTATTGTCCTAATGGGAATTGGAGTTCTCGTAGATATGTATTTCTGGGGATATGACTATGGACATAATCTGGACCCCACAGCAGCCATAAAAGTCCCTGGAATGGCCTATCAGCCACCATTGATCGGATACAAAGAACTCCTAAACTTCCTTGCCTATTCCGGACCCGATATCGGTGGTTGGATACTTGGCGGTGCTGCTTTTATTATGGGAGTGGTGGTAGTGGTGGAATGGAGGAGGAAAGAGAAAGGATGAAGTAGAAAAGATGATGGAGGAAGGATTGTAGATTTTAGATCTTAGATTTTAGATTTAAACTACAGTAGCTAAGGGGTTAAATTGGAATTTATCACGGTTCTGTCAGCTTAGCTCCTCGGAAATCAGGGCGGGCTTTGTTACTTGACTCCCCGATACTCAGTGCAGGCTTTGTTTCTTGTTTCTTGGTTCTAACATCTCGGCTCTCGCATCTCGGCTCTCGGCTCTCGCATCTCAACTCTCGCATCTCGCATCTCGGCTCTCATTTCTCCAATCTCACATCTTATGTCTAACGTCTCATGTCTCAAAAAATGAAACATCTCATAAACATTCTCTTAATCGCTCTCCTCTTTGGTTGCAGTGCAGACCCGCGGGCTATCAATTATGGAGAGGATGTCTGTCATCATTGCAAAATGAAATTGATGGATCCGCATTATGGTGCAGAAGTGGTCACTCAAAAAGGTAAGATATACATCTTTGATGATGTCAATTGCCTGATGTCCTTTCTGGAATCTGATGAGGTCAATGAACAAGACCTCAAACATATCCTAACTACAGATTACGATCAACCGGAAACATTATCCGATGCCAAGATTTCCTTTTACCTCAAATCAGAAGCTTTCAAAACCCCTATGGCCAGCAATATCATTGCTTTCTCAGATTATGAAACACTCAAGAAGTATAAAAAAGAACACGGTGGTGTCTATCTGGCCTGGGGTGAATTGGTGACGCAGTTTAAATAAGGGTAGATTTTAGATTGTAGATTTTAGATTGTAGTAGGATCAGAGATGAAGGATGAGGGGTCGACAGTAGGTTAAGGGATGAAGGAGAAAGGATGAAGGGGGATCCAAGGGCGTCATTGCGAGGAGCACTTCTAGTAACCTTTATAATTAGGGTAGTTCATCGTGCGACGTGGCAATCTCTTAAGGAGTACGTGGGTTAGTATTGGGTTTAACTGGAATTTACCCCAGCTCTCGCTTCTCGGCTCTCGTTTCTCGGCTCTCAGTTCTTGATTCTTGGTTCCCCGATACTCGGGGCAGGCTTTGGTTCTAAAAAATAAACCACAGTAAAATGAAAGTTATAATCACATTGATACTAACATTCCTGATGGCTTTTCCATCGGGTGCGAAGACTATCCGACTTAAGCAAGGGCAATCTATACAAGAAGTGGTAGATAAGGCTGCTGATGGGGATACTTTGCTTTTGAGTGCCGGAATATATCAGGAAAATGAAATAGTCATCAGAAAACCTTTGACCATTTTGGGTGAATCGTACCCAATCATTGATGGGCAAGATAAGGGGAATATATTTTTGGTAGCCGGTGAAAATATTCACATTAAGGGTATCAAAATCATCAACACCGGAAAATCCAATATGGAAGACTCTGCTGGAATCAAGTTTTTTGATTCAAAATATTGCAGTGTGGATAACGTGCAATTGGAAAACACCTTTTTTGGTCTTCATTTTTCTAATTCTTCCAACATGACTATCACAAATAATCATTTGGTTTCAACTGCAGAGAAAGAATACCAAACCGGAAATGGTATCCACCTCTGGAAATGTAAAGACTCGCATATCGAAAAGAATTATGTGAAAGGACACCGGGACGGAATTTACCTAGAGTTTGTCACCAACACTGTCAGTCAAGGTAATTTCATAGAAGAAAATAACAGATATGGTCTACATTTTATGTTTTCACATAATAATAGCTATATCAGAAACACTTTCAAGAAAAATGGTGCCGGAGTAGCCGTCATGTACACTAAAAATGTACTGATGAAAGAAAATATTTTTGAAGAAAATGAGGGTCCAAGTTCTTATGGTATCCTGCTCAAAGATATCAGCGACAGTGAAGTTGTCGGCAATATCTTCCGTAAAAACACGATTGGTATTTATATGGAAGGAAGTAGCAGGACCCTTTTCGAAAACAATACTTTCAATGCCAATGGCTGGGCCATTAAGTTGATGGCAAGCTGTGATCAAAATACTTTTGAAGCCAATAACTTCTTCGCCAACACTTTTGATATCAGCACCAATGGGAGTTTGGTTTTGAACAAACTTCAGAACAATTATTGGGACAAATACGAGGGGTATGATTTGGACAAAGACAAAATCGGTGATATTCCATACCGACCCATTAACCTTTTTAGCGTCATCGTCGAAAAAATACCCTCAGCTGTAATACTCTGGAGAAGTTTTATGGTAACTCTTTTGGACAGAATGGAAAAAGTCATTCCTTCCATTACTCCTGAAAATATGTTAGACAACACTCCTAAAATGAACCCTTATGATTTCGGTACGAAACATCCATAAAAAATTCGGCAAACTTGAAGTTCTGAAAGATTTCAATCTGGAGTTTGAATCAGGCAAAAGTTATGCATTGATGGGACCAAACGGTTCCGGAAAAACAACCATGATCAAAATAATCCTTGGTATGGTCATTCCCCATTCAGGTGAAGTATTTGTCAAGGGTGAATCTATCAAAGGGAATTTTGCTTACCGGGCGAAAATCGGATATATGCCTCAAATAGGAAGATACCCTGACAATATCAGAATTGGGCAACTATTTAGCATGATGCAGGACATGAGACCTGGAATCAAAGATTATGACCTTGACCTGATAGAAGCATTTGGGCTTGACAAAACCATGGACAAACCCATGCATACGCTGAGTGGCGGAACCCGTCAAAAGGTAAGTGCTGCGCTTGCGTTTATGTTCAAGGCTGATATTCTGATCTTGGATGAACCCACTGCAGGTCTTGACCCGATGGCGGTAGAAACCTTGAAAAATAAAATCAAAAAAGAACGGGATGCCGGCAAACTCATCTTGATCACCTCCCACATTCTCAGTGAATTGGATGAACTGAAAGATCATGCCATCTATATCAACGAGGGAGAAGTCTTCTTCAATGATACCATTAACAGCCTAAAGGATATCACAGGAGAAGAAAAATTCTCAACAGCCATAGCCAGATTGATGGAATGGAGTTTAAAAAAAAAGAAGAAAATAACTGATTTGAGCCATGTTTAAGTTACTGAAATATTCGCTTTATGATATCGTGAAAAGTAGGTTTGCGATACTATATACCATCTTTATGGTTTTGGTGGCCGTTTCCATCTATCAGGTATCCGAGGACATGAGTAAGGTCTCTTTAAGTTTACTTAATATCATGTTGATGATTGTCCCCTTGATAGCTGCGGTATTTGCTACCACACATTTTTTCAATAACCTGGAATTCACCGAGCTGATGCTTGCGCAACCTGTTAAGAGACGTGATGTTTTTTTGAGTCAGGTTTTGGCAGTGATCATCATGCTCAGTGCAGCTATCGTGGTTGGATTTGGAATTCCCATGGTAATATGGGGTGCAGACAGCACTGTTCTCATCTTATTAGGCATAGGAATAGCCCTCAGCGTAGTCTTTGCAGGATTGGCTTTTCTTGCATCGGTACTAACCCGAGACAAGGCCAAGGCCATTGGTATCAGCTTATCATTTTGGATTTATTTCTCGTTGATCTATGATGGACTTGTCCTGTACCTGATTTATAGTTTGGCTGATTACCCGTTGGAAAAAACCACTTTAGGATTGGTCTTCTTCAATCCTGTTGACCTTGGGCGAATTATCATGTTGATGCAGTTGGATATCTCCGCACTCATGGGATATACCGGAGCCTTTTTCCAGAATTTCTTCGGATCGGCAAAAGGTATATTACTCTCTTCAGCGATGATGTTGATTTGGATGCTTTGGCCATTGTTAGTGGCGATGCGGGTTTTTAGGAAAAAGGATTTTTGAAAGGGATTTAAGATTACTTGAAGAAGTTTCCAAAACCTTAAAAAAAACTCAATTTTTTCAATCAAACCATGTTTTGATATTTCTCCAAAAATTCACGAGGACTCAAAATTGGAATCCCTTTAAAAGGGTTCAATTCCAATAAATCAGCATCGCCTGTAACAATGCAGGTTGCTTTTGCATCAATTGCCAAATTCAAAAACATATCATCCTTTGGATCTCTACAGATGTGGATATTGGAGGAAACCTCAACAAACAGAAACCTTGACCTCAACGACTCAATAATTCTTATTCTGTCTTTAATTGAAAAATACCTATCAAATTTCTTTCTTAAAATAACCTCATTCAATTCATTAAAAACATTTTCCGAGAAAACAGGCGCCCCAATTAATAAAGATTTTTTTAAGACTTCCGCGTTAGTTGAAAAAGGTGATAACACTGCACTGATAATTGTATTTGTATCTAAAACAAACCTACTTATCATTCAAAATTTCATTTAGTATCTCATCATTGAATCCTTTGTTTTCTGCTTTTTTCCTAATGCCTTCAAGAAATGGCCAGAAATCCTCTTCTTTATTTTCAAAAAAAATATCCAATACTTTTTCAAAAGCATCCGAAATCTGCTTTTTGGTTTTTCTATTTGAACTGTTCCATTTTTCAGCGGTCACTTTATCCACCTCTAATTGTATCTTTTCCATAGCCATTAATTTTAACCCAAGATACGAATTTTTCAAAAGACTCTCTCTCCTCGGGGTTTGAAATCCCGAGAACAGATAACTGAAATTTGTAATTACAATTGACCCAACCCTAAAGAGAACTTGGACTACAAATCCTATTTATATGTAGTTCGCTACCGAACCTTCGGTAACGAACAGCAGTAATCCTAAATTGCATTTTTTCATTCCATTTCTTGATTCTCGGCTCTCGGCTCTCACAACTTGTTTCTTGACTCGATCAAACCTCCACCAACTTCCACTTCCCCCTCCTAAATACCAAAGTACTCACCACAGCATGCAGAGAATGACTAACGGCAATAGCCACAAATACGCCTGTCGCACCCATTCCCAATGTTTTCGCCATAAAGTAGGCAAATGGAATCTGAAAGCCCCAAAGTACAGCCAAATTGATGATGGTTGGAGTCCTGGTATCACCTGCCCCATTGAGGGACTGACTCATGACCATGCCATATCCAAAAAACACATAACCCAAACAAATAATAGTCAAACCCAATCTTCCGACTTCAATCACATCAGGTTGCTGATTGAATATTCCGATAAAAAAACCGGCCCCTCCAATAAAGATTATCGAACAAAATCCCAGGAAAATAGCCGTATAATGTGCGGAAAGCCATGCAGATTTTTCAGCCCGTGCAGGTTGTAATGCACCTAGATTTTGTCCGACAAGAGTTGCCGAGGCATTGGATAATCCAAAGGCTGGTAATAGCGCAAAAATGATCAACCTTATTGCAATCGTATATCCTGCCAAAGCCACAGAACCCGATTCTGAAATAATCCTCATCAGGAATATCCAAGAAGCAGATTCAATCAGGAATTGCCCCATGCCTCCGGAAGCCACTTTGAGAATAGTCCAGATGGTTTTCCAGTTCATCTTCAAACTTTCCCAATAAAATTTGATAATGGATTTGCCATTGAAAAGAATATAAAATTGATATATCACCCCTATGCCCCTACCTGTAGTTGTCGCCCAAGCGGCACCTTCCAATCCCATGGCAGGGATAGGTCCCAGCCCAAAAATCAGAATAGGATCAAGAACAATATTAAATGCATTTGCTATCCATAATGCACGCATCGCAACAGCTGCATTACCTGCCCCTCTGAAAATACCGTTGATCAGAAAAAGCAGCATCACGCAGACATTTCCGCCAAATATCACCTGCGTATAACGATATCCCATTTCAATGACGTCGGATTCTCCGCCCATGATTGCCAGCATATTTTTGGCCTGGTACACCCCCAAGACCGCTACAGCAACAGCGAAAAAAGAGCAGACGATGATCGCTTGAAAGGCCGCAGTAGAGGCCTCTTTAGGTTTTTTCTCTCCAATTCTTCTTGCCACAATAGCTGTCGCCGCCATACTCAGGCCGATGGCAATGGAATAGATAATTGTCAGCACTGATTCTGTAAGCCCTACGGTAGCAACAGCATATACGCCAAGCTTGCCGACAAAGAAAATGTCAACCACTGCAAACAAGGACTCCATCACCATCTCCAAAATCATGGGCACAGACAGATAGAAAATGGCTTTTTTGATGCTGATATTGGTGAAGTCTTCTTCAAGACCCCTAACAGCTGATTTGAAATGTTGAATAAATTTTTTAAGTGTCATGTATGAAGGATTTATCCAAAAATGGAATTGGAAATAACCTGCAGTAAGTGCGTACGCTTGCAGGAAAACTGACCGGAGAAAAATTAAACCTTCATAAGGCTTTAAAATTGCAGGAAAAATTCTCAAATAACAAGACCCAATCGGAGAAAAAATTCTTGTTTTATAAATATCTCAGCTTGTCACGTCCTGAATTTACTTTATACTTTTTTCAATCGTTAGAGATTCTTCACTTCTCTGTAGGGTTAGTTTATTATTTATTACTTTCGATTAGCTCATTCAGAATAACGGACTGTTTATCGGACATCGGTCAGCTTTGTTCTTGGTTCTTGCCTCTTGTATCTTATCTTGCCCCATTATTCCAAATTATGCAAAAAATTCAAATAGCCCTTCTATATCTATTCCTCCTCACATTTCTGTTAATTGAAACTCACGCCCAAACGCACTTTGATTGGTTTGAGATATCGAAGTTTGTGGATGGGGATACATTTTGGATTACCAATTCCAAAGGTGAACAAGAAAAGATCAGATTGATAGGCGTAGACGCACCTGAAACCAGAAGAAGTGGGAAAAAGGAAATCGGGTATTTTGGCAAAGTAGCCGCCGCCTATATTGTAAAGTTATTGGATAGTAAAAAAATACGGTTGGAATATGATGTGGGCAAATATGACCGGTATAAAAGAACATTGGCCTATGTCTATCTTGAAGATGGCACTTTTCTGAATGCACATTTGATAGAAAATGGGTATGCAATGGTCATGACTGTGCCCCCAAATGTGAAATATTCGGAACTATTTATTAAGCTTCAAAGAGAAGCAAGATTGAAAAAGAAGGGATTATGGGCAAAACCATAATCCCCTATCTTATTTTTCTTCGATGACTTCTATCAATGTTTCTGAATTTTGCTTTTCGTCATAGCCAAATTCAGGCTTCATTTCATAAGTCCTGAACGGCTTATATTTCATAATCCATAAAAATGGCACCAACAAAAAGATCCCTCCTATCAATGCCCCTACATCCAATTCCTCATCTCTGGAAAATGATGTATTGAAAGGCTGATAACCTTCTTTTTCCAAAGTTACAATTGTGGTACTGCTCACTATTTTGGTGTCTCTGTAGGCATAGGGTGTATTCCCCATATATTCCCCATTTAAATAGACCTTGGCATTGTCCGGCCTGGATTGAATCATCGTGGTGCTGCCACATCCTGCCAAAAAAATTGTAGCCGATAGGATGATGGCTAAAGCCTGAATTATTTGTGAATTTTTCTTCATGAAATGTATCATTATGTTATGGGTACAAAACTAAAAATTATTCTCGTCTATCTGAAATTTGTGATAAGTTTCTAGGAAAAATTTGGACGGGTCGAAGGTACTGTAGGTAGGGGAATCTAACTTTTCCGTAATTGCGAGTCCCCAAAGTTTTTAAATTGTTCACATTTGGTAATGACATCAAGTTACCCGCTAGGCAGCCGTCATCCTGAGTTCTGAAGCTACTTCCTCACCAATATCACCCCGCCAAAGGACGGTAGATCAACTTTAATGGAATGATCCTGTCCCTCAAATGCACCTTCAATCTGTACTCCCACAATGGTGGTATCCGAAAAATCCTCATCATATCCTTTCCAACCACTATTGAACTTTACATCAAGTTCAGCATCAAATGGAATTCCGATTTGATAACCAAAGTACTCATTGCTTGAGAAATTGAGAATGACAATAACCGGTCGATCCTGAAAATCCTTATGTGTTCTGCTAAATGCCACCACCAGATTATCCTGATGAAAATGAAGGGTTTCAATTAAATGCCCTGTCAAACCAACCAACTCTTCATTTCTTCCCGACCGCATCCAGATCAAATCCCTATACATCTGGGTAATTCCATGGTTTTCCATTAATTTTCCCCAATCCAAAGCCATCGCATCCGTAAAATAACCTTGCATATTGAATTCCTGCCCCTGAAAAATCATTGGGATTCCTGCTGAGGTAAACAGGGTAATGGCACCCAATGTGGATTTTTTCTTGGCATATGCTCCATCGGCATAGCCTGGATCAATCTCCTCAGGAAGCCTGGAAGAACCATTGGCTATTTCATCATGGGACTCTGTAAATATTATCCTTTGAAAAACATCATTGTTAAAGGAAAAATACAGCGATTCCAAAATCAATTGAAGATTCCTGTGTTGGTCATCCACTTCCAATAAGACCCTTTTGACATAATCCGAAAAACCCAAACCCCATTGTGAATGGAATCCAAGACCGTTTTTGGAAATAGGCGCTGTGACCATGGAATCTGCTTTCAGGTCTTCTGCGATCAAAATTTTATTAGGAAACTTAGCGCTGATTTCGCCATTCAGATTTTGTATAAAAGAATACCCATCCTCCAATATTGTCTTGTCATATGGATCATCATATCCCAGAAACCTTATCATTGCAGTGGCATCAAACCTCAAACCGTCACATTGATATGCCTGAAGCCACATCATGGCATTATCCCTGATATAGCTTCTTACTTCCTCTCTTCCATAATCCGGCCTATTGTCTCCCCATGGCGTTTTTGCCCTGTCATCATTATAAAAATAAATACCACCAAGCCCATTCTCACTCCATCCATCAAACTGCCAGAGATCCATATCTGATGGGCCGAAATGATTATATACCACATCCAATATTACTGCTATTCCCCTGATGTGGGCCTCAAATATGAAATGTTTCAATCCTTCCGGACCTCCATAGGCCGTCTCCACTGCAAATGGATGGGCAGGGTTATAGCCCCATGAACTGTCACCAGAAAACTCCATTATCGGCATCAGTTCAATGGCATTGATACCCAATTCCTGTAAATAATCCAATTTATCAACAGCGGAGTAAAATGTACCGACTTCTCCATCTCCGAAGCCTTCTCTGTTGAAAGTCCCAATGTGCATTTCATAAATCACCAATTGATTGAAAGGGGCAATTTGGAATTGATGGTCCTGCCAATCATTGTAAAGATCATAAACCACTGAATTGCCATTGCTATGGGTCATTTTCCTGGCATAAGGATCTGTTTTGGACAATCTTTGATCTCCATTGATGATGAGAAATTTATACTCATGGCCAGATTGGGCCTCATGGACATGAAGCGCCCAATAACCATCTCCCTCATGATCCAGCGGAAACTGTTCCTCCCTCCAATCACTGAATTCACCCATGACAAAAACCCGATCAGCATGGGGTGCCCAAACTCTGAAAGTGACACCCTTTTCGCCCAAAATTGAGCCCATTCCTTCCCTTTTTTCATTTTCCATACCTTCCTTAATTTATTGATCAATCACTTGATGGTTATTTGCATTCACTTCCCTTTTCCAGGATTATTTCTTTTTCCTTGACAACCATGGCAAAATCCTCCGGTTGCACTTTTGGATTATATCTTTCTGCATAAACTCTTGTAAATGCTGCACCATAAAACAAAATCAAACAGGAATAGGATACCCATAAAAGCAATAAAACCACTGAACCCGCCGCACCATAAGTTGATCCAGGGTCCGAATATCCAAAATAAAAGCTCAGGAGCGTTTTGCCTAAATTGAATAACAAGGAAGTAATAATTCCTCCCAGCCAAACTGAGGCCCACCTAATTTTCATATCAGGCATAAACCTGAAAATCAAAACAAACAAAAGAGCTAAAATTCCCGTGGCAAAGACAAAATCCAACAATCTTGCAAAAATCATATAGGCTGGTTCCCAAATACTGGACAGGAATCTATTCAACAATGTCAGCGCCGTGGATACCACAAAACTGACAATCAAAAGAAAGGCGATGGCTGTAACAAAAGCAAGGCTCAAAGCCCTGTCTTTAATGATTTTCCAAAACCCAGCGTCAGGATCGATTTTAACGTTCCATATTTCATTCATTGAAATCTGCAACTGGTAAAAGACCCCTGTAGCACCAAAAATCAATACTCCAATTCCTATCACAGTGGATATAAAAGTCCTATCATCATTTTGGGTGCTTTCCATGACAACTATCAGCGAGTTGGCAGCATCAGTACCAATGGCCTCGGATATTTCCTCGGTGATTTCACCTCTAACGATTTCCGGCCCCCAAACTGCCCCTACGATATTGATGATGATGATCAGCAATCCCGGTAAGGACAATACAGCATAATAGGCCACAACGGCCCCCAATCTCCATGGGTTATTTTGGTTCCAAATCTTCCCTGCTTCCCAAAATAATCTCGGTAAATGCCTGACCTTAAATTTTTCTTTCTTTATCATATACTTTTCTGTTAGATCTGGTGATCTGTATATAATATGGTTATACGCTTCTTTGCCAGTAACCCAATATCCTATTACAAACCGGACGGAAGACCGAAGTTTGAAGTCCCATGCCTGCAAGCAGGCAGGGATGTACCGGACATTTCAGGCTCCTGCGAAGAATTATATCAAATTACCATTTTATTGGCATCATTGCGTACATACATAAATAATCTCCTATATCAAAGATAATCTTAATACATATAAAAAATGTAAAATAAAAGCCGATTAGCCACATTTATGGTTCAATTAGCTTTGTAATTTGTCAAAATTTATTAGGAATTCTATTCGGCTAAAAGCCTGATGGATTTTTCAAGACTATTCATCTCATTGTAGGTAGATGTCTTGAAATCACCCCAAGATTTTGTATCTATAATAACATGACCATTTACCTTGGTTTTAATTTTCAGATTTGTTTTTTTTAATTCATAAAGGCTCTGATCATATTTCAATTGAACAGCGTTGACTTCAGATTTGAAGTCCTTTTGCATTTCATTCAGATCTTCCACATTCTGACTATACCTGGTATCAATGTCTGCATTATGGTCAATGTATTCCAACAAGTCGTCGGCTCTTTCCATATTTGCTAGTGGATTTATTTTTACAAGCTCCAAACTATCCTTCTTGGCACTACTCTCCAAATCATTCATTTCCTTGGCATTGGGATGTGAGCAACTGAATAGGCCAAATACCACCAAGCTACTCATAACTACTATTTTCAAAATATTTTTTTTTAATCTTTTTCATTTGTAATCTGTTTTTTTCTTTAATAAGAAAGTATGCTTTTCATATCGTCACTCACAACTTATTTTTTGAGAATCAAATCACTTTGCTTTCTTACTGATATAATCTTTCTCATCTTTTACTTTTCCAAGTAAATAATTTCCCCATTCCGATGCTTTTTCTCGGCTCTTAACCCTGTTTTTTTCATCGGAAAGATATACTGCTAATACTCCTGCCCCAATCACCATCATTGTGGTTTTTAAAAACCTGCCTAATTTATTTGACTTCTCTACTTTCATATTATTATTTATTGATTTAATTTTTTATCTGATCAAGTCCAGAATTACCTAGGTAAAAAATGCAATTCAAGTGTTTCTGCATCCTCTTTCATTTGCTGACAAAAGACATAATGTCGGGCCATTTATAAATTCTTCACAGCCTTGTAGATAAAAGGCCTAAAGCGCCAAGATCACTATTATACTTTTTTTCATTGCTTTTTTTTATATACAAATCTATTGAATTAAAAATATATTTTTTTATAATAATTTTTATATAAATTGTATATTTAACTTAAACAAATATTATATAATTAAATTTAAATTAAATAATTTAATATAATTGCTGGAAAAAAAATGTGCAACAAACATTGTTCGTTGCACACCTAAAGATAATTTTAACCTTTTTCAATCAGCAATGCTGAATGCTATCCAATGGCCAAGAAATTATGATTTAATATTATCACTTTTCTCTTTAGCTGCTTCTGCATGTTGAAGGTGTGTCCTCAAACCTGGAAGTTTTTCAGTAGCATAAGCTCTGATTTTAGGATCTTCTGAATCAGTAGCTGCTTTTTCATATAATTCAATTGCATCCTCATGATGTTCAACCATCATATCTGTATAAGCTTTCCCAAAATCATTTCCAGTTTCTTCGTTAAGACTTTTATAAGCATCTCTAGAATCTTCTGTAACTGATGCGGGAATTGAAACTGACTTTGATTGAGCCAATGCCTTAAGTTCTGAAAGGGATTTGCTATGATCTTCTTCCATCATTTTACCCAATTCTTTGACATGGGGAGAATTGCCTTTTTGTTGTGCTAATTTTCCCAAGCTGATTTCTTCCATTTGCATTTCAGCTGCATCCATCAAAAACTGAGCATCGTTATCGTTATCGATCACCACAGCTGTTCTATCGTCATTAGTCAACTTAGAGATGTTTTCTTGTTCTGCAACTTCCATTGAATCAGTAGTTTTATTTTCAGAACAAGATGTGGCAAATAACAGTAGCCCTGCCAAACCTAAGGAAGGGATAAGGATTGATTTAAAATTAATTAGATTTTTCATAGTATTAATTGGTTTAGTTTTCATAAAATAAGCAAGGGATTAGCTAAAATCCCTTGCAAATAACATTGTTGGGATTTTACCAGTGAACTTCTTCACCATGGTTAGTTTTCCAGTTTTCTTCTAGGTATTTGGCATCTTCTTCATTTTTCGGCGTTACCGTAATGACTACATTGCCTTCTTTGATTCCAGATTCGTATAATTTCGCTCTAGCTTCAGGAATACCAGATCCCACCAAAGCACCGATAAGCCCTCCGGCGGCTCCGCCAGCACCTGCTCCGACCAAGCCAGCTACCAAAGGACCAGCAACCAGAATTCCCAATCCAGGAATTACCACACTTGTACCAATAGCCGCGATGACACCCACAATAGCACCTACAGTACCACCAATGGCAGATCCTTTACCTGCATGTTCAGCTGCTTTGGTCCCTATTTCGGTTTTTTCTGAATGATTTTCGTCATAATCTTTCTCACGGGTTTCTTTGGACATGATCAAATTGATTTCGTCTTTTGAATATCCTCTTTCGTGAAGCGTATTGTAAGCCCTTTCTGCGCTCTGACGGTCACGAAACATTCCTGTCAATACTCTTTTATCAGATGATCTTTTATTTAGACCTTCATTTCTATCGGAAGTTCCTCTATCCAGGATTTCATTTTCATTGCGTTGATTTTCCATTTTTTTTTATTTAGTATTATTTGATTGTGATTCTGTTTTTTCAATAATTAACTGCATTGGCCTAAAAGAAAATATATGATTACAAAGACGACTATCGTCCCTAAACATCCACCTCCCATTTTTTTTGCACCGTAGCCTGCTATCAGACCTTTGAAAATATTGTTCATGACATTTTTTATTATACAGCTTCTTCAGCGGCATCTACGTTGACAGCTTCCATAGCAACATCAGATAATTTCAAGTCTGCTTCTTTTTCTTCCTGAAGTGTGGTTGCCAACAATTTCTCTACCTCAGTCAATTTCAATGTTTCGGCAAACTGTCGAAGTGTACCATAGGTTGCAATTTCATAATGCTCCACTTTTTGTGCAGCAGAGATGATTCCTGCATCACGCATTGATCCTTCCTCACATTCCTCCATAATACCTGAAGCCTCTTCAATCAATCCTTCCATAGCGTCACATTTTTTCCCTTCAGCTTTTACTTTAATTAAAGAGAAAACTTTTTCCAATCTGGTAATTTGTTCCTTAGTCTCTTCAAGATGTGATGTAAGAGCCTTATCCAACTCCTCTGAAGTGGCTTTTTTGATCATCTTAGGAATGGCTTTTATCAAAGCTTTTTCTGCCCAATAAATGTCCTTTAATCCATCCTCAAACAGTTTCATCAGTTGGGAAGATTGCATGGAAGATTTATTGTCTGATTTGGATTGCTTTGATCCATTGGATTTTGGCGAACTGGTTTTTTTACTTTCCATTTTTTTGTGGGTATTGGTTGAGTTTAATTATTTCTTTTTGTCAAGAAGACATATTCTATTTTGACACTAGAGATTCTTTTTGCTCTCTTGATTTTTCATTGTCCTCATATACTGACCAACTCATAACCCCATTTGAAGGGGCAGTTGCTTTTTCTACCTTTTCTTTCCTTTCTGCACTCAATTTTTTATTGGCGGATTGAACCGATTTATCATTGCGGTTGGTGCCTGTTGCTTTTTCATCCAACAAGCCATTGGTATCCCTAACATGTTGCACGGGATCCTCTATGGTCTGCCACTCTTCTCCCATCAATGGACTTTTTCCTTCGTTCCAAGGTCCTTTGAAATCTTCACCTTTTGACATATTGAAGTATTTGTTGCTGAACTTGGGGTCACTTTCCAAAATCCCGGGAGGGAAGTTTGGTTTGATAGTGTCTAATGCCGCTTGGAAATTCTGGTAATGGGCTACTTCTCTGGTCATTAAAAATCGAAGTGATTCTTTGACATAAACATCGTCAGTAAATTTCATTAGGTTTTCATAGACCATTTTTGCGCTTGTCTCTGCACCTAGGTTTAAGCGTAAGTCAGCAGTCAAATCACCCATACCCATAATGTAGCTTGCACTCCATGGATTTCCTACACTATCAGTCAGGGTGGGAGTTCCGCCGCTCACGATGAAAAAATGTGGGTTGACCATGGCATCGTTGATGTAGGTTTCCTTAGCTGCCTGACCATCCAACATTTTGGTTAAGTCTGACTCATCAGCTGCATTTTTGAGTTCTCCATTTACTCCGGTAAGCAACATCTGAATAGTTGCACCGACTATTTCGAGGTGACTGAATTCCTCAGTAGCAATGTCCATCAACATGTCATATTTGTCAGGAAAGGCTTTTCTACAGCCGAATGCCTGAACAAAATATTGCATTGCAGCTTTCAGTTCTCCGTTAGGCCCGCCAAATTGCTCAAGCAATAATTTGGCAAAACGAACATCAGGTTTTGAAACTCTTGCATTAAATTGTAGTTCTTTTACGTGATGGAACATTTTTTTATGGTTTAGTTAAAATGAGTATTTGATAATTTTGAATTCCTTAAACAGGAATATAAATTTTGAATGCTTCTTGTTTTCTTTATCTAAAAATCCAGCTTTCGAAAAAAGAATGATTTACCTTCATCAAGCTCTCTGATGCACAGATGTTGGAACACTTACTTCTTTTGATCAGGATCATCATTCAACTTTGAAATGACTCCTTTTTTCTTATCAGCAGGCCCTATTTTATCCTTTTCATTTTGGTCTGGATTGTCATTCAACTTTGACAATACACCATTATTATGGTTTGGACTTTCCTTTTTGGTCTTATTCATAATACTGTTTTATGGAATTATTAAATTTATACAATACAAAAGTCAGGATTTATATATCAGAATAATTACATATTATTTTGAATATATTATGAAATTAACAGTAATAACCTCCTAAAAATGATCTCAATACAGAATAAAAATTTTGAAAAAACCGGATAAATTCTCATTTATACGCCAAATTCCTATGCATTTATCATTTTGTTATGTCTGATATGGGTGGAGACACTTAGAATGGCATAGGGGAATTCATACCATGACTCAAAGTCATGGCATCAACCTATTCTTAATTCAAAAATCAGCTTGAAGTTGGATAATAAAAAACGAATGGCTGGAGGTATTTATTTATTTTAATTGGGCCTGTCTCAATTCTCTCATATGCTTAAAATATGATGGAGTCAGCCCTGTTACTTTCTTGAATTGATTGGAAAGGTGGGAGACGCTGCTGTAATCCAATTTATAAGATATTTCGGTCAGGTTGAGCTCATTGTAAAGCAAAAGTTCCTTTACTTTTTCAATTTTATTGAAGATGATAAATTGCTGTATGGTTATTCCCATAACGTCCGAGAATAAGTTAGATAGGTAGGTATAATCGTATCCCAGCCGATTGCTAAGGTATTCTGAAAAATTCACTTTTAGTACACTATCTGAATGATGAATCAAGGCGACCACCTCACTTTTAATTTTATTGATCAGGATATTCCTTTTATCTTCAAGCAGTTCTAGTCCTATTTTTTTCAAATTGGTTCTTAGGCTTTCCATCTGTTGTTTGGAAATACTTTCCAACAACTCAACCTCTCCCAAGTTGACATTGACATACTTGATCCCCAAATCCCGCAGTTCTTCCTTCACCACCATGATGCACCGGAGGCTTACCATGTATTTGATATGTAATTTCTGATTTTCCACTTGGTATTGATTATTTCAATTACTATGCGTTTAAAAGAAAATTTTCTTTATTAAATGGGGGATCTTGATAAACTTTAGCATTGATGATGGCTTTTTCCAGTACTCGCTTCAATTTTTCAAAGCTATTGGGTTTGTGAATGTAAACATTTGCACCATGAATAAAAGTCTGTTCCATGTCCTTTTCGCTTGATGAGGTCGAATAAATGGCTATTGAAACATTTTTGAACCTATCGTCAGCCCTGATTTCCTTGAGGCAATCCATGCCGGTTTTTTGCGGCATATTGATATCCAAAAAGAGAATCTGGGGCAAATCCTCAGATTTGGTACTGTGCATAAGGTTCATCAATTCCATACCATCATTGACTGTTTCAATGGTAATTCCAGATTTTAATTCAAAAAATGCCTCTTTGAATAACAGCCTGTCCGCTTCATCATCATCTGCGAGTATAATTTTCAGGAGGTTATTCGTCATTTTTTTGATGGTAGGTATATATCAAAGATAGTTCCTTTATTTGATTCACTGGTAGCATTAATGAATCCATTGTGATTATCCACAACTTTTTTGACAATTGCAAGACCTATCCCTGTCCCGGGATATTCGTCTTTACTATGGAGTTTTTCAAAAACCTCAAAAATTCTTTTGCTGTACTCTTGATCAAATCCTATCCCGTTGTCTGAAAAGGTAATATGACAATAATATTTATGTGTTAAGTGTTCCATTGTTTTGATCTCTTCCAGTTTTTCAATTTTGGAGGAGATATTGATCTTGATAGGTATCTTAGGATTGGAAAATTTCAATGAATTGACGATTAGGTTATTGATCAATTGCCTGAACTGAAAGGGGATAACTTTAACTTCACACATTTCTTGCAATTCAATGACTGCGTGTTTGTTTTCTAATTCTTCTTTCAATTCACTTTCCACGTCCTTCACAATATCCTCAAGCTGATGCGTCTCAAATTTTCTTTCTGCACTATTGAGACTTGAAAAAGTCAATAATTCCTCTATCAACAATTGCATCCTATTGGCTGACTGCTGCATGTGCTGAAAATAAGTCTTCCCACTTGGAGATAGATTTGACAATTCTTTTTCCAGTATCCTGTCCGCAAAAGTTTGGATCTTCCTGAGTGGCTCTTGCAAATCATGACTGGAGACATATGCGAAAGCCTCAAGTTCCTTGTTCATTTTTCCAAGCTCATTGTTTTTTTCTTCCAGAGATTTATTGGAATGGTCCAGTTGTCTGGTTCTTTCCTTTACTGCTTTTTCCAATTCTTGGCTATAATGTTTGGAATCCTCAATATCCTTTGTAAACACTTCCAATTCCTTTTTTTGTAGCCTTATAGTGTCGGTAATATCATTGAAAGAAAGTAAGATCAATTGCTCTCCATGACTTTTTTGGATGATGCGGTTGGCATTGAGTAAAAAGACCTTTTCCCCAATCCTTGGAAAATAGTGGGTGATTTTGAAATTAATGAAAGAGGAATCTTTTGGGACAATGTGCTCGAGCAATTCCCTCAGGCTTGGTATATTCCATTCTCCTTCTTCCAGTTCAAACAAAATTTTACCCTCGATATTTTC
This sequence comes from Aquiflexum sp., assembly GCF_041751335.1. Classification (GTDB taxonomy): domain Bacteria; phylum Bacteroidota; class Bacteroidia; order Cytophagales; family Cyclobacteriaceae; genus Aquiflexum. The sequence continues at coordinate 45,836 of NZ_JBGSXS010000231.1, read as the reverse complement.
ATTTTTTAAACCGAATGTTCTAAAAAAGGAATCGTTGGATGTTTTTATCCTAAAACCACTATCCAATACAATCAAGGGTTCGTGCAAGGTTGAAATAATGGCCTTAGAATAATCGTATGATTCACTCAAGAGGTCATTCCGCGTTTGCAGTTCCTGATTGGTAGTGATCAGCTCCTCATTGGAAGATTCAAGTTCCTCTTTGGAAGTTTCCAGTTCCTCATTGACTGTCTGTAGTTCTTCGTTGCTGGATACAATTTCCTCATTGGCACTTTGAAGCTCTTCTATAAATCCCTCCTGTTCGTGGGCAAGTTCGACGGCATCTTCATGTGAAGAAGCCAATTCTTCCTCCAGCTGATTGATCCTGTTTTCTTGAAACTTGACCTGCTTGGTTTGGCCATCACCATTTCCTTTAAATTCCCCCAAGCCCAATACCTGCTCATGATTGGAGAAAACCACCAGCATCATTTGTTCATCCGACTCCAGTTGTAGTGGAGTCACCTCAATACTGATGATAAATGGGTTATTGTTAATTTTTATTTCAATTCCCCCTTTTCTGAGTCGCTTATTAGTTTTAAAGGATTTGGAAATCAGATTTCTCAAATGAAATGCAATATCCTTCCTGACCAGCTTGAAGATGTTCAGTGATGCCTTTCCCGACACATGGCTAAAATACATGTCTGTATTGCCCCTGAACTGTTTGATTTCATGCTGCTGATTGATCACAACAGATGGTGGCAAAAAATCAGAAACAATAATGGCATCTATGGCCTTTGCAAGTCCCATACTACCCTGTTTAGCACTAATTTCTGGGAAACTGGAACTTGTTTCCTGATGGTTTGATTGGTTGGGAGGAGGAATCTCTTTCTTGGGCATTTTTTTGTATGGCAATGTTAACAAGACATTATCTGAATCGCTTTTTTTCAAATAGATTTTATATTTCTTGTCGAGTTGGGTGAATAAATGAATGGAAGAACTGATTGTCTCGGCTTTTCCCAGCATCAAATAGCCAGTATCATTCAGTGCATAATGGAAAGTCGTAAGTGCCCTTTTCTGGGCCGGTGTATCAAAATAGATAAACAGGTTTCTGCAACTGATAAAGTCTATCTTTGAAAATGGCGGGTCTTTAAGCACATTGTGCGTCGCAAAGACACAGATATCCCGGATTGATTTGGCTATTTTGTAATTACCTTCATGCTTGGAAAAGAAACGCTGCAATCGTCTTGGATACACAGATTCCAGCTCACTTTTGGTATAGATTCCAATCCTAGCTTTACTGATGGCCTTTTCACTCAGGTCTGTGGCAAACATCTTGATGGGAATTGGTTTTTCCATCTTTTCCTGAACTTCCAGAATCATCATGGCAATGGAAAAAGCTTCCTCACCCGAGGAGCAGGCCGGCACCCAGACGCGAAGGGATTCCCCTTGATTTTTTGATTTCAGGAGTTTAGGTATCAGAACCCCCTTCACATATTTATAGGTATCAGAATCTCTGAAAAAACTGGTCACATTGATCAATAAGTCCTGATAAAGAATATCCAATTCTTCTTTTTTATCATCAACCAAAATCAAATAGGTTTTGAGGTCCTCTATCTTATTGAGTAACATCCTTCTCAAAATCCTCCTTTTGATGGTCCTCATTTTGTAAACTGTGAAATCGACTCCTGTCATTTGAAGCAGACTGAAAAGTATGGCCCTCAGGTCAGGATTGGAATCTGCTATTTGATCCTCCTCTCTGCCCTTTCTTTCGGTATTGATGATAAGCGGATGTTTACTCAATTTGTTCAATTCCAGGGCAATTTCTTTTGGAGACAATATAAAATCCACAATGCCTGCTGAAATGGCCGATTTGGGCATGCTATCAAATTTGGCAGAACTATCTTGCGCAAAGGTGAGCCCTCCTTTCTGCTTGATCGACTTCAATCCTATGGTTCCATCAGATGCACTTCCACTCAAAACGACACCAATGACGTCTTCATGATGAGAATCCGAAAGGGAAGAAAAAAGAATATCGATTGGAAGATTGAATTTGGGACTTTCGGGTCTCGGTTTTAGGAATATATGACCATTTTGTGCAGAAATCTCTTTGTCAGGAGGTATGATGTAAAAACAATTAGGACTTATCAGTTCTTTGTCCTCTACCTCCTTTACCTCCATAGAAGTGAGTTTGGACAGCAGTGGAGCAAGCATACTCTTATGGTCGGCTTTGAGATGCTGAACATATATAAATGCCATGCCCGTGTTAGGGGACAAATTTCTCAACAATTCAGAAATAGCTTCGAGTCCTCCTGCTGAGGCACCGATTGCTACTATTGGAAAAACAGGTTGATCCTCAACCTGATTTGAAACAGAATCCTTGACCTTGAGCTTATCTGCGGATTGTTTCATGATTACATTGTAAACAGGGAAGAATTAAATTATTTGAAGATTTAAGTGATTGAACTAATGATCATCGGAAAGATAACATTAATACGCTTGCGTTCCGAATCCTTTAAAAAGGGTTAAGAAGATATCTGTAATATATATAAAAAATTTGGTATTCTTTTACAAAATTTTACCTGAAAGGTGTGATAAATGCAAGGAACAGGGCTAATAATATAATAGAATTTAAATTTGATTTTGGATCTTTCTTCACTAAAAAAATCCCTAGAGAATTAAACATTTGGGATGACAATCAAAAAGGTTAATATAAAATAGAAATCCGTAGAAAATGGAACACCTTACACGAATTTTCAATACCAGGGAAGAATTCAAATTGGCCTTAAAAACAATACAAGCTAGAGGTTATCAATCTGATGAGATAAAAATAAATCGCCACGAAGAAATAGATAACGAAGAAGAAGATCAAGTTCAATTTCAAAATTCTGGAAATGCTACGCTAAGAAAATCGATCAAAGGATTAAAATTGGGAGTAATTTCAGGCGCAATCATTACGGGTGGCGTTGTTGGGTTGATATTGCTTTTTTCTGAAAGCGGCTACTCTCTTTCACCTATAGCCACTTTGGTAACTTCCCTGGCCGTAGGTGCGGTTTGGGGTGGCGTTCTTGGGTTTATGCTGGGATCGCTTTTTCCTTTGGATTCACACAATCCTAACACCAAACATCCCATTCCAAGGAATTTTTCCATCAATTTTCTACCACACAATGTTGAGGATGAGCTTTATTTCAAGGATAAATTGCAAGTAGCTTTTTAATGCATCTGTCCTTATGATTTCATAGCGCTATCCGCTTTTTTTCTTTTCAGTGCTTCCATATTTAAAGATTTGTTCGATGTCCGATGACGGATGTTACAGGAATTGAATCATTTTTTTTTATTTTCCACCAATGAAAAAATCTTTTAACTCCACACTTGAAAATTTTCATACATCGCTTTGGCAGTTTCATACCCCTGTGCCGGAGGATATTGCTCTTTCCTTTATTGAAGGAGATAACAAGAGAATTCTCTGCCAGCTGAACAAACTCAGCCCCTATCCTGCCGCTTTGATGAAATGTAAGGCGTACTGGTATATTCTGATTAATAAATCATTGAGAGCGCAACTTAAAATAGAAGAAGGTGGAAAATTGATGGTCAGTCTTGAAAAAGACCATTCAGAATATGGGCATGAGATGCCCGAAGAATTACAGGTGTTATTGGATCAGGATGATCAGGGAAATGAGTTATTTCATGCACTTACAAAAGGAAAACAAAGAAGTCTTGTCTATCTTGTCACTAAGGTCAAAAATTCAAATTCAAGACTGAATAAATCCCTTGCAATTATCGAACACCTCAAGGACGTAAAAGGCAATCTGGATTTCAAGATGCTCAATGAGAAAATCAAGTATTACAATAATTTGGGGAATGTTTGGTAAAAATAGACGGAAGACCGAAGACGGAAGACGCGAGGGAGAAGGTTTTTTTACGTCTCTGCGAGTTTATAACATTTTGAAAATGTTCAGAAAAGGAATGACATCAAGTGGCCGCCTGGCAGCCGTCATCCTTCTCCCGATAGTTATCGGGAGAAGGATCTCATGGGGTTCTTAAAAGCAATAGAATTTCAGGCAATTATGCTCATATCAATAGGAATGCGGCTTTAGCCCATTCATATATAAATGGAAAATACCAATAGGCTTTAGCATAAACAGAAAAGTAGGAAATAAGATCGGGAATTATGTTTGGCTAAAGCCGGGGGATAGGAGACCTCTTTTTTTCCTCCCGCTAAAGCAGGAGGCAATTGATTGGTAAGCTAAGCTTAATTCCTCTGCCTTCAGCAGTTTGCTCCGATTACATCATTGCGAACCGGATTGGCTGGCTTTATGGTTTTAACAAAATAATAATGGAACCACAAAAGTGTACAAAAGTTACTGAATATCAACTTTTAGTGATAGGGTCTTTTAATCCCTTTTGTTTCTTTTGTGGTTCAAAATTAAACTATGGCAAAAATAAATATCAGACAATTGCAAAAGGGGGAAATGCCGCCATACGCTCTATTGGAATTGGCGGATCCTTCGAGGCGGATGATAGATTCATACCTTCCCATTTCTGAAATTTACCTCACCGAATCTGGTGATAAAATAATCGGGGTCTATGTCTTATTTCCTCTTGACCAAAAAGAAACCATTGAGATCAAGAATATTGCTGTACTCCCTGAATTTCAAGGAAAAGGCATAGGGAAGATGATGCTTGGACATGCCGAGGAAATCTCCAAAAACATGGGATTTTCGAAACTTCGTATCGCAACAGCCAATACAAGCATCGCTCAATTGCGGTTGTACCTTATTCAGGGTTTTTTGCTTATCGAAATAATCCCTGATTTTTTTATCGATAATTATGAACTACCTATCTTTGAAAATGGAGTACAGTGCAGGGATTTGATGATTTTGGAAAAGGAAATTTGATGTGAGGGGGCAAATTGTCCGATGTCCGATGACCGATGTTAGATGACCGATGACCGATGTTACGTGACTGTCTGAAGGCAGGGTAGATTCGCAATTTATAACATCAATCCGTTTAATTGAGTTGATTAATACTGGTATTGAGTAAAAATATGATTTTTAAAACCAAAAGTCTGCATCAGTTATCTTTTGTACCATAAATTTGGAAAAACTGATTTTCTGCATCCACGGTACCGATTAATATAATTTCAGCACCTTCCGGCAGGATCATACTAGGCTCTGGATTGATATGCATTTCTTCATCATGTTTTATTCCGATGATGGTGCAGCCTGTTTCCTTTCTAATGGAGGATTCTTTGATTGTTTTTCCGGAGAGCCGCGATGGAACTTTGACCTTGATCAGATCAAGGCCCTCAGCAACCATCAATATATCACTTCTTTGGAGTAGGTTCAAAATAGTATTGGCCCCCAAAGAGGCATATGACATCACAAAATCAGCTCCTGCCCTGTGCATGGTGCCCAGATTTCTTTCCAAAGTGGACCTCGTGATGATCTGCATATCAGGGCGTAATTGCCTGCAATAGATGGTCAAGTACACATTCACATCATCATCATGGGTAGTAATGATCACAGAAGGTGATTCCATAATGCCTGCCTGATTGAGTACTTCCAAATCTGCAGCATCTCCTACGATGGTATTTTTGACTCCCTGTACCCTAACGGCCTCTTTTTCAACAATCTTATATTGAAGGTTTCTGGAAGCAAATGCCCTTCCAGTGGCCCTGCCTACCCTTCCTCCCCCCAAAATCAACACAGGCGAAGTGAACACACCCTTTACCCCAAAATTTTTGTTGTACAATTCTATTTGTTTTTCGGAACCTGCCAAAACCAAAACTGTACTTGAGGATATTTTAGTTTCAGGTCTTGCATCTTCAAATTTCCCCCTCTCCCAAATTCCCACCACGCTTACACCTACTTTCTGTCTGAGGGATGTTTCTTTGAGTGTCATTCCGACCATTGATGATCCTGTAACCAAAGCTTCAGCAATCTGCAAATCCCCAAATCGCCCAATCACATGAGCACAAGCATCTCCTGCATTGGCCCTTCTTGATAGAATTACGCCCATGATTTCTCCCAATTGAAGCACACTATTGCTGCCAGCAAGTTTCAAAATATCAACTGCGGCCTCAGTATTTGCTGTAGAAATAATGGTAACATCTTTACTGATACCTCTTACGGTAAATGCAACATTGGTATTTAAAACGTCTGATTCGGTAGTGGCAACTAAAGCTGCATTTTCAACCCTGGCATTCTTATAGGTCTGTGGGTCCACCAAGTCCCCCAACATCACTTTTACTCCCAGTTCACCAAGCCGCAACCCTTCAGTGAGATCCGCCACCAATACTACATAATCATATTTAAATCTGTTTAATTTTTTGATAAGTGCTTCTGTAATTGGGCCGTACTTGGTCAAAATGACGTGCCCCTTTGTATCTATGGGCAATTCTCTGGGTACCCGGGCCTGCTCCTGGGCCTTCATCCAAGGCGAGTAAAAGAAATTGATGAAAGTAAAAGGAAACAAAACCAACAAGAACAACATCCCTGAAAGTAAAACCAAAATAGAAAATGATCGGCCCAAATCAGTATGAAATGTGATATCCCCAAATCCCAAGGTGGACATCACGGTAAGGGTCCAATAAAATCCAGTCATCCAGGAAAAGGACTGCCCTTCCCTTAACATCAAAATATGAAAGATTACTGAAAATACTGTGATCATTGCCAGCAGGATCAACAAAAAATTAAATAAAAGCCTGAGATTTCTCCGGTCAGGTTTGTTCTGCAAAAAAAATGTCATTTGGGATGTAAGAAATTTCATGATTTATAAGTATCGATTTTGGGCCTAAATGTAATTTCCATAAGAATATACTTAATTCTGCCACTTACCAAATTGTCCTTCAATTACTATTCCATCTGATATTGATATGACTTGTCCTGGTATTTTCGGGATTGTAAATGGATTAATATTGGTTCAGAAATTAGCGTTAAAACTAAGTTTTAACGCATACAATCAAAATTACTGTTATCCATAAAGTTTCAATAAAACTTTCAAATAATCAAAGAAATAAGCCAGAAGGGTTTTCTCATTTCAAATAAATTGTTTGACCCTTACTTGCAGATTGCCTTGCGGCGTCTAGAATTTCGGCAACTATCATGTTGTTTCCCAATGAATATAGACCATGTTCCTCAATGTGGATTTTCCCACGGATCACATCTACAAAATATGAGAATGGATCAACATAGACTCCCAATTCTTCAGGAGTTACCTCTATTTGCTCCTCTTGATTTGAACCCCAACTTCTTGTTCTCATATTTGCCCTGTTTTCACTGATTACATATCCCGAAACCCCATATACTTCCATATCCTTCCTGTCAAAAGGCCAGTTCCAAGAGGCCTGTATGATAGCCTGGGCATCCCCATAATCCAAGAAAATGGTAGCCTCATCATCCACTTTAGGGTAGACTTCGGGCTTGAAAGTATTGGTAATTGCCGTGACAGAATTAGGCTTTCTGCCCTGCATCAAATAGGTCATAATATTGGCCCCGTAGCAGCCAAAATCAATCAGGGCACCGCCACCGTTCTGAACAGGGTCAGCCAGCCAATCCAAAAACTCCTTTCCAACTCCTATTTCTTTTGGACCTCTATGACCATGATGAAAAATCGCTTTCCGGATTTTCCCAAACCTAGCTTCATCTTGTAATAATTGATAGGTTTTTTCTGTACTCGCATACCAGGATGTCTCGAAATTGGTCAAGAGATGAATGCCATGTTGGTCAGCCAAGGCTTTCATTTTTACAGCATGGTCGTAGTAAGCAGAGAGTGGTTTTTCTACCATCACGTGGATTCCACGGGGTGCAGCTTTTTCAACCACCATCAAATGGTCATATATAGAACCAAATGCTAATACTGCCTCTGGTTTCACTTTATCCAACATCAAATCAGGATCACTGAAAAACAAGTTTTTATCTAAACCATATTTCTGGGCGATTGCTGCTGCCAGTTTTTGATCCGGTTCATAGATACCTACCAAGTCCACATCAGATTTTCCATTCCTGTTGAATATCCAAGGCGAGTGACCATGCGACAAACCCATCATGGCCATGCGGACCGGGGCATGGTGAGTTGGTTGGGCAAAAACTGCTTGATGTTGAAAATTGAGCAACAAAAAGACCAAAAGGATAAGGGGGTTTTTCATGGTGTGGGATTTTGGGTTGTTGTTTTAAAAGATTATTTATTTTTGTTTAAGAAATCTTTGAGCGACTTACTTTTGGTGGTTAGGCGGTATTTTTGGGTTTGGCTTTTTGGAGAGTCGGGTTGTGTCATTTCTATCAAATTCATCCTCTTACTTTTCCTGACAAACTTCCAATCCATCGCACAGGAAGACAAATTAAAGGTGCTTTTGATAACAGGAGGACATGACTTTGACAGGGAAGTGTTTTTTGCCATGTTGGATAGTTTTCAAAATATGGAATTTACTTCACTATTTTGAAACCAAAACAGGGTATTTTTCCAAATACTCAATCGGCGGCGTATGCCATTCCGAAAGTCTACTCACCTTGGTCTGCATACAATGGTAGATGAAATCATAAAGCAACTGACTGACTTCAGATGGCAGGTTTAATCTTTGTGGCTGGGAAGAGGCAAGATTACCCCAAGATTCCGCCTGTTCTTCCTTGGCGATTTCCAGCGTTGCATATTGAATCGGTAATCGGGCTGATTTAACCCTGCTTAAAATCTCGGGTTCTATTTTTACAGCTTTCTCAGCTTTATCGAATATATCATTGTAAGCCTGAATCAGTTCAGAGGTCAAAAAACTGTCTTTCTCCTTTACAGGGCTTCCGAAAATGGACATTTTCCTACCTGTAAATCCCTGATTATTGTCATGCACCAATTCGATATATTGTCTTACATAAGGTGCTGCCTTTCCATAAAAAGCATTCAGAAAACCATTCATTTCCTCCTCAATATTTACATCTGGATTCCAAAGTAATTTGGCCAAAAGATATGCCCTCAGTTCGGCAAACTCACCGCCACTCTGAATATTTCCCTGTTCAAAAACAGCACTGACCCGATTTTTCCTTAAAAACTGTACATTGGGCTGAAGGGTCCTGAGGTTGGGAAAGGGAGAAACCAAATGGGAAAACTGAATGGTATAATCCCAAACTAGGATATTATCAGTAATCTTCCCCCAACCTTCAAGGTCATTGCTAAATGCCACATCACCTGTTTCCATTGGTTCATTCCTGGTACTTTCAATGCTGCAAAGCATAATATTTACATTTTCCCTGGGAACGATATCTTTTGGGGGCACTCGGGTATATTGGTATGCAAGGGTAGAAATAACTTTATCCGGGAAGCGTTCGGCAACTTGATTGATAAAGGTCATCATGGAGCCCATTCCCAAAGTCGGATACTCACTTCCATGTGTGGCGTACATTTTTTCTTCCGGTGCAAAAGCAGCATACTTGGCATCTAGCGCAGCACAATGTTCGCATTTGCAATAGTTTACATTGTCATTTTGGCTGACAGACCAATATCTTGCCAGTGGTTTTTTGTCCATGGCAACTTTCAGGTTTTTACTGACTATTTCCAACACTTCTGGGTTGGAAAGACAGAGTTGGGACTCGGGCTGCACACTCTTGCCGTCCCAAGAGGGAATAAGGGCAGCATGACGCTTCCCATCATAATAGCTGAAATATTCCGGATTGGACTCCCCATATTCCTTGGGGTCCAAAAAAGTGTGAAATGTATGCACCCAATATCCCCATTCAGAAGGGGCTGTACCCCTTTCTCCGTGGGAATGCAACCTGTGCCAATCCATATAGGCCGGATCGTACACATCATTATAGAACACTTCTCTAAATGAAAACACAGGTACCTGCACCTCATTGATCGAACCGATTTTAATTGTTTTTTGTCTGGGGACTACCTCCACATTTGATGAATATTTCTTACAACCTAAATAATCCTCTAAAAAAGTATGAACGCCATAAATAACTCCTTTTTTGGGTCCTCCCGTAATGATCAGTTTCTTTCCTGTGTTTTGAATAAATAGCCCTTCCTCCCCTAACTCAGCGTAAGGTAGATTTGCGGTTTCAGGACGATTGACACGCCCTATCAAAATTTCATGTGAACTGGGCTGTGCATCATCATGTGCAATGGGGATGGAAAATTCCGAAATCCTGTGTATGTAGTCTTGCAATACTTTTGCTGCATGTATCTCCTGGATCTCAGGAACTTTGGGGATGATGATAGTAAAGTCAGATTTTCCATTTTTGACCAAAGTAAGGTCTTGAGCAACCGATAAAGTAAAGCTGGTGAATAGCAGTAATAGAGAAGTGAGGATCCTCATAGTTTTGGGTATTTTAGGCTAGGTTTAACTCTTTTTGAATAAAAATTAAAGTACCCACAATTATAAGATAAGGCAAGCAGTAATATTGGAAAAGGTAAAAAACTGATTTGGAAGAGAATTTTGATCGGATTTCAGAATCTCCTTGGTTTTTAAGGTATTATATATAAAATCCTCGAAAAATTTCATGTAAACTCCATTCTTCAAAAAAACCTACCTTTGCAACATGTCAGAAAACATCAATCAGAAATACGCCGGGTTTTTAGATCTTTTAGGAATCGAATCCTTTAATGAAATGCAGTTGGATTTTATACAGCAGGCAAAAGCAACCGATAATCTGATGTTATTGGCACCCACAGGTTCAGGGAAAACTTTAGCTTATCTTCTTCCTATGATTGATGGTTTGGATGAAAACCTCAGACAGGTACAGGCATTGATTGTGGTACCCTCAAGAGAATTGGCCATTCAGATAGCGCAGGTTTTCAAGTCGCTGAAAACCAACTTCAGGGTCAGCACTTGCTATGGTGGGCATTCTGTAAAAATTGAACAGAACTCCTTGGCGGAAGGTCCTGCAGTGGTAATCGGTACTCCCGGAAGGCTATCCGACCATGTCCAAAGGGAATCCATTAATATGGAATATATCCGTATGGTCGTATTGGATGAATTTGACAAATCCCTACAAATGGGCTTCCATGAACAGCTGAGAGGAATATTCAGGGCATTAACCGGAACAGAAAGGCATTTGCTGACTTCTGCCACCAAATTGGACAGGATGCCGGATTTTATCCCCTTTAGCAGACCACAACAGGTCAATTACCTCAAAGATGAGGCTGATTCCAAACTGGAACTCAAACTTATCCATACCTCGAGCAAGTTGAAAGTTGAGACCTTGATGCGCCTTGTTGCAGGATTTCAGCATGAGGCTTGCCTTGTTTTCTGCAATCACCGAGATGCTGTGGACAGGATCAGTATTTTGCTGACAGCTTATAATTTTGAACATGGGGTATTGCACGGCGGGATGGAACAGATCGACCGTGAAAAAAACCTGATCAAATTCAGAAGTGGCGTATACAACCTTTTAATCGCCACAGACCTTGCTTCAAGGGGCTTGGACATTCCGGAAATCAAACATGTGGTCCATTATCAATTGCCTCCACGGATAGATGCTTTTACCCACCGTAACGGGCGAACTGCAAGAATGCATGCAGAAGGTCAGGGTTACCTGATATTGGCCAATGACGAAGAACTTCCTGATTATATTGATAAATTGGTTGAGGAAATCGAAGTTTCTGAAACATTACCTCAACCCTCTCCTACAGACCTTGCCTGCCTGTATATCAGTGCGGGCAAAAAAGACAAAATCAGCAAAGGAGATATCGTTGGACTCCTGACCAAAAAGGGTGGACTTGACGGTTCAGATATCGGATTGATAACCATTTTGGATTTTGCTTCCTATGTGGCGGTCAAACGTGACCTCGCCAAAAAAACCATCTCCAAGATCAATAATGAGAAGTTAAAGAAAGTGAAGGTAAGGGTGGCGGAGGCGAATTGATTAAGGGTTGCTAAATTCATTCCATGACTTTGAGTCATGGCATGAATCTCATACTTAAGCCAAAAACCTTCGAGGTTAGAAAAAACCTTAAAGTTTTGGAAGTCTAACGTCTCACATCTCACGACTCACGTCTTTTTATAAAGTTTACTATTTATATACTTTTTAATTTAACAGAACCCTAACAATTAATAAATATATCTACAGTTTTTTCGATCAATATTAAGTTAAAAAACGCTATTTAAAGTTTATTTAAGTCTATTTTTTACTTCTTAACAAAAAATTAATTCACTTTTCCTTAACCTTTTCTTAACCCCATCTGGCGTCCAAAAGTTTAGCTTTGTTAAAACTTTTAAACATAAAGCCATTACACATTTCTACAAACTAATGAAAACCTCAACAACACAAAAAGTAGGATGGTTGCTCACCTTATTGCTAGGTTTGACACTATCTGCCTTCGCCCAAGAAAGAAAGGTAGAAGGAAAAGTATCTGATCCCAGCGGTCAACCGCTACCAGGAACAAGCGTTCTGATCAAAGGTACCACAAAGGGTACCGTGGCAGATTTAGACGGTGTATTTAACATTGTAGCCAATGCTTCCGACACACTTTCTTTCTCCTTTATTGGATTTGAAAAATTGGATAGAGTGGTCGGCAATGCAAACCTTATGAATGTTACACTGCAAGAAGGTTTTGAGATGAGTGAAGTGGTCATCACTGCACTCGGAATGGAAAGAGATGCCAAAGCCCTTGGATATTCGGTTCAAACAGTAGATGGAGATAGATTTTCCGAAGCTCGGGAAACAAACGTTTTGAATTCCTTAAGCGGTCGGGTTGCAGGTGTACAGATCACCAACGGGTCAAGTACTTTGGGTGGATCTACGCGGGTTACCATACGCGGGGAGTCCTCATTGAATATCAATGCCAACCAACCCTTATTTGTAGTGGATGGGATTCCTATAAGCAATAATATAGTGGGATCTTCAGGTAGAGGTGGGCAGGAAGTGGATTATGGAAATGCCGCAGGAGAGATCAATCCTGATGACATTGCGTCCATGACAGTGTTGAAAGGCCCGGCGGCGGCGGCACTATATGGTTCAAGAGCGGCTAACGGGGCTATTTTGATCACAACCAAATCTGGAAAAGGAAAAAAGGGGTTAGGAGTGACCATTAATTCCAACACCACTTTTGACAATCCTTTGGTGATGCCCAAATGGCAAGATCGATATGGACAGGGAAATAACGGTCAATTTGCATTTGTCAATGGTGCCGGAGCAGGTATTGCCGATGGAGTTGATGAAAGTTGGGGTCCTAACATGAATACCGGATTGTCTATTCCACAATTTGATTCACCAAGAAATGTTGCTGGTTTTAGAGGAGGTGATTTAAATGCGCCAGCAGGAAGTACCATCAATTCCACCCCTTGGGTTCCTCAGCCAAACAACATCAATGACTTTTTCAGAACCGGTGTGACATTGGCAAATAATGTTTCAATTGCAGGGGACACTGAAAAGGCAAACGTGCGGTTTTCTTGGACTAATTTGGATCAAAAAGGTATAGTACCCAATACAGACCTTAAACGAAATACATTGGCATTGAATTCAGGAATTCAAATCATCCCAAACAAACTGACCTTAAATACAACAATCAATTATCAGAATACCAATTCAGGTAATAGACCAAATATCAGTTACGGAACAGAGAACCTGATGTACTTATGGATTTGGTATGGTAGGCAGATCAATACAAGAAACTTGAGAGATTATTGGATGCCTGGATTAGAAGGGGTTCAGCAGTTCAATTACAACTACAACTACCATGACAATCCATATTTCACAGTATATGAAAATACCAACGGACAGCAAAAGAATAGGATTTTTGGAAATCTCGTATTGAATTATCAAATCACAGATAAACTTAGCCTCATGCTAAGGACAGGTGTAGACAATTACAATGAGATAAGAGACAGAAAAAGAGCATTCTCCACCCAAAGGTTCCCAAGAGGTAATTACCGAGAGGACAATGTGTCTTTCAATGAAAGGAACTCAGACTTTTTGCTGACTTACTCTGAAACTACCAGTGCTACTTGGACCTATAACATTGCTTTGGGTGGAAACCTGATGTCACAAGAAAACAGATTTCTTCAATTGGTTGCTCCTGAATTGTTGATTCCAAATATTTACAACTTTACCAATACCGCGGTCGCTTTACAGACAGAGCAATTTAATTCCCGCAAAAAAATTAATTCGCTTTACGGATTTGGCCAAATCGGGTATAAGAATATCCTGTTTTTGGATATCACGGGAAGAAATGACTGGTCTTCTACCCTTCCGGTAAATAACAACTCTTACTTCTATCCATCAGCAACGGTAAGTGGTATCATTTCAGACATGATAGAAATGCCCAGAAATGTGTCTTTGGTGAAAGTTAGGGCAGCTTATGCAGAAGTCGGAAATGATACTTCTCCTTTCAGCTTGACGAATGTTTTCAACAATCAGATCGCATGGGGATCGGATCAGGCTAAAACAGAGTCCTCTGTCCTATCCAATGCGGAATTGAGACCTGAAAGAACCGCATCTACGGAATTTGGACTTGATCTCAGATTTTTTCAAGGTAGGTTAGGATTGGATTTCACCTATTACAATAACATTACAAGAGATCAGATTATTCCAATCACTTTGGACATTGCCACAGGCTACAATAGCCGTATCATCAACGCCGGTAAAATCCAGAATCAGGGAATTGAAATTATAGCTATGGCCAATCCAATAAGAAAAAACAATGGCTTTAGATGGGATGTTATGGCCAACTTTACCAGAAACAGAGGTAAGGTAATAGAACTGACAGAAGGATTGGACACTTATACTTTGACAGAACGTAACGGCGCTTTTGTACAGGCTAGGATCGGTGAAAGAATGGGAAATATGTATGGAGTTGGATTTGCAAGGGTTGATGATCCAAATAGTCCTTACTTCGGAGAAATCATCCACAACAGTACAGGCACACCCCTTAGAGATTCTGAGTTGGTCCTTCAGGGAAATTATAATCCTGACTGGATGGTGGGTATACAAAACAGTTTTACCTATAAAAACTTCTCCTTCGGATTCCTCTTTGACGTCCGTTATGGGGGAATAGTAGTCTCAAGAACAAAAACCATCGGCAGCACTTCCGGTCAATTGGAAGAAACCCTGTTGGGAAGGGAAAATGGATATGACCTTACTATAGAAGGAAATGGAATTGTAAGCCCGGGGGTAATTGCAAATGGAGATGGAACCTTCAGACCAAATGACATCAAAATCACCTCTAGAAACTGGCACAATAGATATTATGAAAGAAACAATGTAGAAGCGGCCAAATATGACGCCTCTTTCATCAAACTTCGTGAGGTAATTTTCGGATACAATCTACCAAAGAAATGGTTCGGAAACCTACCCATTCAAGATGTGAGATTGTCTGTGGTAGGAAGAAACCTTGCTTTATGGACTGAAAATCCACACTTTGATCCTGAGACATTATCAATGTCTGGAGGAACACTTCAGCCAGGCGTTGAAAATATGGCCTTTCCTTCTACACGAAACTTTGGATTTAATCTAAATGCTAAGTTTTAATCCACCAATCATCTGAAAATTGAAAATCATGAAACTGAATATCAAAAAACTTTTCACTGCTATCCTTGTCCTTCAAATCGGCTGGATTGCATCTTGTACTGGAGATTTTGAAGAAATCAATTCCAATCCAAACTCTCCTGAAGTCGTTCCCTCCTCATTGTTGCTGCCTACCGTAATTAGAAGTACTGCGGGGCAGGTAGCAGGTCAGGCCTGGGGTATTGGAAATGTAGTGATGCAGTACACTGCAAAAATCCAATTTACCAACGAAGATCGTTACAACTGGGGACCATTTGGCAATCCCTATGGTACTTTCTTCAATTCCATGAGAGATTTGAACAATATCATCCTGATATCTGAGCCTCTCGGACAGAACAATTATGTAGGTATAGCAAAAGTATTAAGGGCTTTTCAATATGCCTTTATGACTGATGCTTATGGGGAGCTTCCTTACTCCGAAGCCACTTTGGCCAAAGAAAGTGTCAACTACCCTGTTTTTGACAGTCAAGAGGCAATCTATGAAGGAATCCTCAAGGAATTAAGAGAAGCCAATGAGCTTTTGGGAACTAGCAATGAAGCAATAAGAGGAGATATCCTTTTTGGAGGAGATATTACCAAATGGAGAAAATTCGCAAACTCTTTAAGGTTAAGGGCTTTGATGCGAATTTCATTGAGGAAAGACCCTTCTGTTGAAATGCAACAGATTCTATCCAACCCTGCGCAGTTTCCAATATTCACAGGAAACAATGATCATGCAATGCTACAGCATCTCCCTGATGTTCCTAACCAACATGACCTTTACACTACCCGGTCAGGGTCATTTGATGAATACAGGTTGAGCAAAAACATGGAGCTGACACTTAAAGACCTCAATGACCCTCGGTTATTTGCTTATGCCCAGCCAACCAATGAATCGGGGGCAGAAATTATCGGTGATACTGAAGATTACCAAGGTGTACCCAATGGACTTTCTGATGAAGAAGCACTGCAATATTCTCCTTCCGGAGATCCTGCAAGAGGTGGTTCAAATTATATTTCCAGAATTGGTTTTCTTTGGTCATGTGATCAGTGTACTGATTTAGCCAACCCTTTAGGTTATCAAACTATTCTGATGAATTATTCTGAGTTGCAGTTTATCTTAGCTGAGGCTAGGGAAAGAGGCTTCATCACCACAGGAAGTGCCGAGGAATATTACCTGAATGGTGTGAATGCTTCATTTGATTATTATGAAAGCCGATATAGATTGGTCAACCTGCCACAGATAGCCGATAGATTACAGGTTGGAAATGATTATTTTAACCAAACAAAAGTATCCTACACCGGAACACAGCTGGAAAAACTTGGAAAAATTGGTACTCAAAAATGGTTATCTCTGTTTTTCTCAGGATTAGAAAACTGGTATGATTGGAGAAGAACCGGATACCCTGAAATTGTACCCGGTCCTGCAGCATTTGAGCCCAATGTACCAAGAAGATTTATGTACCCTTCTTCTGTTCAGGCGCTGAATGAAGACAATTACCGGGCTGCCATCACTAGACAAGGTGAAGACCGCATTTCTACCAGGGTTTGGTGGGATGTAGTTAGATAAATAAGAATCTTAAAATTAAATCCCCTGCCTGTACCAAAACATATGGTATGGGCAGGTTTATTGCAATAACCTATGAAAAGCAATCGAAGAGAATTTTTAAAACAGGCAACTGTTTTTTCAGGAGGGATGGCACTTTGGGGAGGAATTCCTCAAGCCATTCAAAAAGCAATGGCCATAAGTCCTGAAGAAGGAAGTACTTTTTATGATGCCGAACATGTAGTTTTTTTGATGCAGGAAAACAGATCCTTCGACCATGCTTTGGGTTCACTTCAAGGTGTCCGTGGATTCAATGACCCTAGGGCCATCAGACTTCAGGACGGATTACTGGTTTGGCTGCAAAAAGATAAAGAAGGAAATACTTTCAAACCATTTCATTTGGATATCCAAAACACCAAAGCGACTTGGATGAAGGACATCCCTCATTCTTGGGAAAATCAGGTGGATGCCCGAAATGAGGGAAAATATGATGGATGGATAGAGGCCAAACGGCCCGGCACCAAAGAATTCAGCCATGTACCGCTGACCATGGGATATTATACCCGTGAGGACCTCCCGTTTTACTATGCTTTGGCTGATGCCTTCACGGTCTGCGATCAGCATTTTTGTTCTGCCCTGACCGGTACGACTACCAACCGTATGTATTTTTGGACCGGAAAAAGCAGGGATCCCAAAACAGGCCTTTCAGTTGTAAGAAATTCAGAAGCGACTTATAGCAACGAAGTTGACTGGAAAACCTATCCGGAAAGATTGGAAGAAAACGGTGTTTCTTGGAGGGTGTACCAAAATGAAATCAGTCTTTCCTCTGGATTAGAGGGGGAAGATGAAAGTCTTTTGGGAAATTTCACAGACAATAATCTGGAATGGTTCAAGCAATACCATGTCAGGTTTGCCAAAAGCCATTATCCGTTTTTGCAGGAGGCTGAAAAGCAATTGGTGCAGACCATAGCTGATTTGGAAGCAACCATGAAATCCAATCCTGTAGAAGGACAAGAAAAAGGGCTTGCTGAAAACAAAGCAAAACTGGCCTATGTCAAAGATGCCTTGATAAAATACCATCCGGATAATTTTGCCAAACTACCTGAAGCAGAAAAAAATCTTCATCAAAAGGCTTTTACCATCAATGATTCAGACCCTCATTTTCATGATACAGAATGGATGGAATATGAAAAGGATGGGGAAAAATTCAAAACCAAAGTTCCAAAAGGAGATATCTTACATGAATTCCGAAAGGATGTAAAGGATGGCAAATTGCCAACAGTAAGTTGGTTGGTCGCTCCTCAGAAATTTTCCGATCATCCATCTGCCCCTTGGTATGGGGCTTGGTACCTTTCTGAAGTAATGAATATCCTGACTGAAAATCCAGAAGTCTGGAAGAAAACCATTTTTATCCTCAACTACGATGAAAACGATGGGTATTTTGACCATATCCCTCCATTCGTCGCACCGCATCCTACCAATAATGATTCGGGCAAATATACTTCAGGCATCAGCACCAAAGATGAATTTGTCACCATGGAAGAGGAACTTTCAAAGCCTGGAATGGGACCGGAAAATGCCCGGCAAAGTCCGATTGGTCTAGGATATAGGGTTCCTTTGATCATTGCTTCTCCTTGGACAAGAGGAGGATGGGTCAACTCTGAGGTTTGTGATCTGACCTCTTCTCTGATGTTTTTGGAAAAATTCCTAAAACACAAAACAGGAAAAGACATAAAAGAAGAAAATATCAATTCTTGGAGAAGGACAGTTTGCGGTGACCTCACCTCTGCTTTCAGACCATATAATGGTGAGAAAATCGGTTTTCCAAAATCTGTTCAGCAAAAAGCGTTTATGTCCATGATACACCAAGCAAGTTTTAAAGACATGCCCAATAATTTTACGCCCTTAAAAACCGAAGAAATCAAAAGCCTCAAAGAAAAGGGGATAGCATCCCCCATTTTGCCAAAACAGGAAGCTGGAATCAGAAACTCCTCTACCCTTCCTTATGAACTTTACGTCGATGGGTCATTAGATCCTATTCAGCAAAATTTCCGAATAAATTTTCAAAATGGAAAGGAATTATTTGGAGACAAAACTGCAGGTGTGCCTTTTCAAGTTTACAGTCAGATCAAGTATTTGGAAAATGGTCAATGGAAATCTATGAAATCCTGGGATTTTGCTTTGGAGGCAGGTACTGAACTGGATTATGAATGGCCGCTGGAAAATTTTGAAAATGATTACTATCACTTGGAAGCTTATGGCCCGAATGGTTTTTTCAGAAGTTTCAGGGGGGAAAAGGGAGAGTTATTGTTGGAAGTTAACACCACCTACGACATTTCTAATCCAAAAAAACCGCTGCTTCTTATACACATGGAAAATAAGGACATTTCAAAAACTGTCAATTGCCTTCTTGAAGATCAGGCCTACGGAAAGGAAATGAAAGCATTCAGCATCAGGTCAATGGCAAAAAAAACCATCACCATTGAAACAGATAAAAGCTATGGATGGTATGATTTTTCTCTCAAGACTAAGAATGACAGTAATTTTGAAAGAAGGTTTGCCGGAAGAATTGAGACAGGATTGGCATCAAAAACAGACCCTCAAATGGGGGATCTAACAATTGACAGTGATACTTTTAATGTTTGAAAATCGGATTGTTGGAAGTGGATTTGGTAGAAAAGGTAAGTGATAGATTTGGGTTAAAGAACGTGATTGAGGACACATACATTGACGAAGGTGTGAACTGAAAGTTGTGAGTGAGGACACTCACATTGGCTAAGAATGAAGTTTTATTCATCAAAAAAACACGAAGAGAAATAAATATTCTACTAAAGTTTTTTGCCCCATTTAACTATCTCATGAAAAACACTTTTTTTCTTTTTGTCTTACTTATGCTGATTTCATGTAAACGGGAAGAGTTTACACCGACCTACTCCGGTTCTGCTTTCACCTATTTGGACTCCATAGGAAATCTTTCAGTATTTCAAATCATCCCAAAAGAGGAAAAATTGCTGTTGGAAGAGGGTTGGGAATTTTACGGCTGGGACACAATCCCCGGTAAAACCGCATCATTTCCTGAGATTACCCTTGGAGAAAAAATCCAACTTCCTCATAGAATCCCCTATCCTAACAGCAATATTTGGTATTCAAATACATTGGAATTGGCAGAAGGTTATCTATGGATCAATGCCGATGATGGTGCGCAACTTTGGGTCAACGGAGTTAGGGTCATGCAAAATTCTGAGTTGTTTTTCCCTTTTGAAGGATCAACCGAAACACCACTCCAAATCAAGATCCGGGTCATCAATGATGCAGCTTCAGGAGGATTGAAGCAAGTATTTTGGGTGAAACGGGAAGTATTGGAAAAACATTTGAATGAAAAGCAAAACAACTTTGAAATAGCGCTCCAAAAAGCCAAAGAAAACTTTTGGACAGAAGATATTCATCCAGAAAACTGGGAGGACTACCCGATTTGGTACAGTTCTCCTGTGCTCATTCCAATAAGCAAAGATAGTTTGATATTGAGATGGACGGGAGAAAAAAATGCTCATGCAAAATTACATTTCGGGCATGATCCAAATATGGTTTTGAATACAAAAGATGTAAAGGAAGAAAATGGAGTTTTTAGTGCCATTGTTTCTTCTAAGAAATGCCATTACTTCCATTTCAAAATGAATAAAACAATTTCACCTCTTTTTAAAGCCACGCTATCTGCCTCTACAAAATCAGTTTCTTTCACAGTATGGGCAGACAGTCAAGGGGACTGGGAAACTTTCTCTGAAATCACCAATCAGATGAAAATTAAAAACCCTCAATTTACGGTAGGAATTGGTGATTTGGTGGGAAATGGAGGAAACTCATGGCAATATGTCAAGTTGCTCAGGCAATTACATGAAGTACCTGTCCCACATTATCTTTTTCCGGGCAACCATGATTATGACAACAGTTATAATGATTGGATTCCAACCAATTTTAAAAAAAACCTGAAATACCAAAATCAGAAAAACTATCAATTTTGGCAGGAAGGTCCCTGCGCATTTATAGCTCTAGACCCTAATGAAAACTTTCCTGTGGGCGTCAATATACATTCAGAACAAAATGACTGGTTCCAGAAAACCATTAATTCCGAAGCTTGGAAAAATGCGTATTGGAAAATTGTATTTGTCCATCAACCACCTTTCAGTCAAGGTTGGAAGGGCTACAAGGGAGAGAAATGTATTTTGGATTTATTAAAGCCCTATTGGGAATCAGGACAGATTGATTTGGTAGTATCCGGTCATACCCATGATTATGAGCGATTGATTATCGAAAACAAAACCAACCAAACAGCTTTTGTCATTGTTGGAGGAGCGGGGGGAAAACTAGAGCCGGAAGATGAATTGGAAGCATTCCCTAAAATGGACAAGCTTATCAGGGTGCATCATTTTGGATGGATTGTAGCGGATCAGGAGCAATTGGAATTTGAGGCGGTTGATGTAGAGGGTAGGGTGATTGATAGGTTTTTACTCAATTGAAGGATGTGAGTGGAGGCACTCACAGGGGAAAGGAAATGTGAGTGGAGACACTCACATTGGCGGTTGGATAGGTCTGTCCTAAAAAATGTGAGAAATGTGACACTCACAATGGCGGGAAACACTTATATTAGCTGTTGGCGGTAGAGACTCACATTGGCGGATATGACTCTTATTGGGAAAGAATCATTTGATGGAAAGCTCCAGCCTGCTGTGAGCATTCAGGCAGGTATGAAACTGATTTTACTGATGCACACAGATAATTAAATCAGTGAAAAAATCAGCTTTACCTGCGTTCTTCAGGAAATCACCTTTAATGCCAGCTCTTTATACCTGTCCATATCAGGCAAGGGGACTTTCTCTTCTTTGGCCAACTCATCCCAAGTGCGCATTTTTAGGGAAAGTTCAAATAATCCATCTTTTTCAAATACTTCAGCCTCATCAGCAGTCATCACGCCGCCTTGGTATTCCAAAGTCTTTTTACTTGCTTCAGATAATTTTTGAAAGTATTCGGGATACTTGCAAGTCAAATATCTTTTGGCCTGTACATGATTCTCTACTAGTTTTGCAATTTTTTCAGGAAATCCCAATTTCCTTAGAAAATCCGCGCCCAACTTTTCATGGCTCATCACCCCATATCCTCCCATATTTTCAAGATCCTGATCCAATGCAAAGAGATGTCCGATATCATGGAAAAAAGCTGCTAATATCACTTCTTCATCAAAGCCCCATTTTTCGGCCAATTGAGCAGACTGACACATGTGCTCTATCTGTGAAACAGGCTCTCCTATATAATCAGTCTGTCCAAACTTTTCATAAAGGCCAAACACTTCATCAATCCTTTCCAGTTTCGATTTTCCCATTGCGTCAATATCCAATTGTTTATAAATACTAAATTAAATCAAGGCTATTGATTAAAGAAGCATTTTCTGTTAACAAATAATTAACTATATGATTATCTGGGATGATAATAGTTACCAAATTACGGTTGTTTCTCGTGATGCCTTGCTGCGGCAGGCAGGGAAGACTGAAGACCGATCTCGATAGCTTTCGGGATGAAGTTGGTATGAATCTATATTTAACCAGCATTTAGAATAGATTACTTTTTTTGGTTGTAGGAAAGAGTATAGCAGATTATATAAAAGTACTTTTTGCTGTGCAAAATCAAAAGGTCTTTTTACTTCCATAAAGACTATCTTCTTTAATTTTTAGACTTGTAAATCCCTGTAAAATTAACAGAAGGATAATCAATATATTTATTGTTGAAAATATACAAAAGTTTATTTTTGCTAAACATTAATGCCGCTCAAGAATAATTTTGATTTCAACCGATTCTTTTCACCCTCTTTATTGACAATTAAGGCCCATTCAGAAATATGGAAAAATCTATAAAACTGGCAGTCTTTGACATGGCAGGAACTACCATTAAGGACAACAGTAATGTTGCTGCTGCATTCCAGGAAGCATTTCTTCACCACGGTTTTGATAAAGTCACCTTGGAAGAGGCCCAAGAGAAAATGGGGTACCCAAAACCATTGGCTATACGGGACTTATTATCCCAAAATGTATCCAATCAAAATGAAATAACCGAGGAATTGATTTCGGCAGTACATGATGAATTTGTAAGCAATATGATTGAATACTACCGGAATACACCCGGTATTGCTGCCATGGACGATGCGGAGGAAGTTTTTACCGAACTCCAAAAAATGGGTATAAAAGTAGGATTGGATACCGGATTCAGCCGAGACATTACGGATGTGATTTTGGAAAGGGTCGGTTGGATAAATACTCCATTGATCGATATCACAGTTTGTAGTGATGAGGTCGAAAGAGGCAGACCATATGCTGATATGATTCAGGTCATAATGAAAAAATTTGGAATTACCGATCCAAAAGAAGTAATCAAAATCGGCGATACAGAAGTAGATGTCAACCAAGGTCACAATTCCGGTTGTCTTATGAGCATTGCCGTGACAACCGGAGCTTTTACAGAAAGTGAATTAAGAAAGCATCATCCTACACATGTGGTGCATTCATTAAGGGAGGTTTTGGGTTTGGTTGATGGAAGACGTAAGACATAAGACGTGAGATGTGAGGTTGGATAACCTTTGAGGTCTTTTTCCAGACCTCGAAGGTTTTTCACAACAAATAGCAAAAAGAGAAAATGATAGGCTATACCATAAAAGACCTTCGGGGTATTAAAAACCCCAAAGGTCGGCCCCTCCAACCTTTGAGGTCTTTTTTAGACCTCGAAGGTTTTGACTGAGGCGAAGAGATAAGAAACCTTACTGCTGGCAAAGTCGAGAATTATATAAAAAAATAAATAAAATACTTTTAATGCTCCAAATACCCTCCATCAGCAAGCGACTGGCCAAAAGCAGCAATTTCACGATGAGTTTGTTTGCGGCAAGTATGGCGTTTCTGACTTACAGCAGTATGTATGCATTTAGGAAGCCATTTGCTGCTGCAACTTTTGAAGGGGAAGTGCTATTTGGAATGGATTTGAAGGTTTGGTTGATTTTGGCACAGACTTTTGGATACATGGCGAGCAAGTTTTATGGCATTAAAATGATCTCGGAATTGCGCCCTGAAAAAAGAGCCATTCTGATTATATCCCTGATCGGAATATCCTGGTTTGGATTGCTTGGGTTTGCCATCCTGCCAGCACCTTTCAACATACTTTGTTTTTTGGTCAATGGATTTCCATTGGGTTTGATCTGGGGATTGGTTTTTCATTATCTCGAAGGAAGAAAGTTTACAGAAATGATGGGGAGTATCCTTGCTGTCAGTTTTGTGTTTTCTTCAGGTTTAGTCAAATCCATTGGCAAATACCTGATAGATGAATGGCAGGTCAGTGAATATTGGATGCCTTTTTGGACCGGAGGTCTTTTTGTCCCCATTCTATTGATCTCTGTAATTCTTTTGAACCAAACCCCTCCCCCTACTTCGCAGGACATTACTTTACGCTCGGCACGGACTCCCATGTCCAAAGCGGAGAGAAAAGCATTTTTCAACGTTTTCAAGCCTGGAATCATCATTTTGGTTTTGGTATATATAGTATTGACCGCTTTACGGGACTTGAGGGACAATTTTGCTGTGGAAATCTGGGAAGCCTTGGATATTGTGGTCAGTCCCGCACTTCTTACGCAGACTGAGATTCCGATCACACTATTCTTACTGTTTATGATGGCCTCCTTGGTTTTGGTCAAAAATAACGAACAGGCACTTTTTATTAATCATTGGATCATTATAGGAGGACTTGGTTTGGCGGTTGGTTCGACGGTTTTACTCAAGATGGGGATCATTTCTCCATTTAATTGGGTAGTCGGAACCGGAACGGGGATTTATATGGGCTATATTCCTTTTAACTGCCTCCTTTTTGAAAGGTTGATTGCTGCTTTTCGATCTGCGGGAAATGTGGGATTCCTAATGTATCTGGCTGACAGTTTTGGATATTTGGGTTCGGTAGGGATTGTGACCATCAAGCAATTTGGCATCTTGGAAAATATGAGTTGGTATAATTTCTACTCGCAGGTCATCCTCATATTTTTGAGCCTGAGTGTATTGTTAATCCTTTTTACGCTTTTTTATTTCAAAAGAAAATTGAAAAAGCCATCTAATGACCTTCAAGAAAAAGTGATCCTTAAGACAAGCTATTAAACCTATTTCAAAAATGAACCAATCAGCAATAGTAATCGGTGCAGGAATCGTTGGGCTTGCCATCACGCGAGCCCTTTCCAATAAAGGATGGAAGGTGAAAGTCATAGAAAGAAATCCAAGACCTGTGGGGGCATCTATCCGTAATTTTGGGATGGTATGGCCTGTTGGTCAGGCACAGGGAGAGACATTTGACCGGGCGATGAGGTCAAGAGAGATTTGGTTGGAGATGAGCAAAAAAGCGAGATTTGGCGCAGAACAAACCGGTTCCCTCCATTTGGCTTATACAGAACTGGAAAATGAAGTGGTCGGTGAATATGTGTATGCTATGCAAGGATTCAAATCTGCTCATCACCTTAGCCCTTCACAAACAAAGGAAAAAAGCCCTGCTGCCATTACCCTTGGTTTGAAAGGGGCGCTTTGGACGGAAGAAGAAATGATCGTGAATCCAAGGGAAGCCATCTGGAAAACTGCCGATTATTTGGAATCCTTGGAAAATGTCACTTTTGAATGGAACAAAGCTATTTCACAAATCGACGGAAACAAAGTGTTTTCTGGTAAAGAAAGTTGGGAAGCTGATCTGATTTTTGTCTGTAGCGGAGCGGATTTCGAAACCTTGTATCCTGAAGTTTATTCCAACACCCCAATCACCAAATGTAAACTACAGATGATGCGGTTGGTCAAGCAGCCCGAAAATTGGCGTATCGGCCCTCCACTTTGTGCAGGTTTGAGTTTTATCCACTATAAAGGTTTTCATGTTGCTCCCTCATTGTCGAAATTGAAAGCTGTGTACGAAGATCAATATCCTGAAATGTTGGATTTGGGCATTCATATCATGGTATCCCAAAATGGTTCGGGCCAATTGACCATTGGTGACAGCCATGAATATGGTCTGCATTTGGATCCATTTGACCGACAGGATATCAATGATAAAATTCTTGGATTTTTGAAAACTTTTGCTTCCTTTAAGGACTGGACAACGGAATCATCCTGGCACGGAATTTATCCTAAAATGACCAATGGTGCCACAGAATTCATCCATCAGATCAATCCCCAAACTTGGATCGTCAATGGCCTAGGAGGTGCAGGGATGACCCTTTCTTTTGGATTGGGGGAAGAAGTGACAGAAAGAATTCTTTAAAACTTTAGACATAAAAAGATTTACGCTTATTTTTCAAAATGGAAAATGAAATATTGGTTCAGATCAGCCAAAAAATCAAAAGTATCAGAAAAGATAAAAACCTGACCATTCAGGAAATCGCAGACCGTGCAGGTGTTACAAAAGGATTGATTTCCCAAATAGAAAACTCAAGGACCATTCCTTCTCTTCTGGTATTGATGCAGATCATTAAAGGCTTGGAGGTGGATTTGAATTATTTTTTCAATGACCTGAGTCTTGATGGAAGGGAAGCTCCGATATTGGTATTAAGGAAAGAAGAGTACCGCAAATTTGAGAAAGAACCGGCCTCAGGCTATCAGTACGAACGAATTTTTACCCGAAAAATCAAAACAGGGGCAGTGGACTTTGTCCTGCTTGAAATTCAGCCCGGATCAGTGAGGGATTTTGTAACTACAGATGCATTTGAATTCAAATATATCCTTCAAGGCTCCGTCAAGTATATTTTCAGGGATTCTAGCATAGAACTGCATGAAGGGGATTCCATGCTTTTTGATGGCAGGCTGGAACATAATCCGGTAAATGAGGGTAATGTGCCCGTAAAAATGCTGGTGGTTTATTTTTTTGAGAATTTGGAGTAGAAATCAATCATCCCCCCAGTTAAATCATAAGTCCTTAATTCAAGCTTTTCCCCAACAACCTGAACTGTGCAATAATGGAATCCCCTAAAATTCTTGGCAGCAAACCAGGTTCTTGTGGGGGCATTGTCTTCTAAGTTCCCACCAGTACCACCTGCTTGGATATAGGTCACCCCATTTTCAACATCAACTTTATCTCCTTTGATCAGATGGGAGCGCATATAGGTGTGCAAGTGTCCATAAAAAACCATATCCACTTTATAGCTTTCCATCAATTGAACCAAGTCTTTCAGTTGGGTATCTCCTTGATTCCCGGGACCTGCCCAAGTATTTCCATAATCATCTTCATCAGAAGTATAAGGCGCATGGTGCAATACCACAAATTTCCATTTGGAACTGCTATTAGCCAATTCTTCCTTCAACCAATTGTATTGCTTACCACCTGATTGCAATTCTTTTTTCAGGTTGCTGTTGAGCATCCATAACGAGGCTTCTCCATAATCAAACCGATAGTAACCTTTCTCCCCTGTCTGAGGATGGTATTGGCTGTACCAAAAAAGGTCGGCATCTCCATTTCCGGGAACTGTGGCAATCGGAATTCGGGAGGTCAATGGACCAATACCCTGAAAATACTCCATCGTCCATTCAAACTTATGGTCTTTTTTACCTCCATCAGATAGGTCACCGAGATGGATAAGAAAATCAGGACGCTCATCCCAAAGCATCTCTCCTACCCTATGGTTGATATGGGGACGGCTTTCTGTGTCGCTGATAATTCCGAACAGAAAGGGCTCATTTTTAAGCTTTACTGTCTGAAAAGTCAGCACAGGTGTCATAGTCTTTTCTCCTTGATCTGATTCCATTTCCACTTGATAATAGTAAGTGGTACCGGCATCCAATCCGGTCAATACAATCGAATTTATAGCACTCTCACTGGAAATGGCTGCTTTCTTTTCAACCAATGGAAGTTTTTCTCCAAAATGAACAGTGGATTTGGAGGGCTCGTCAGTTTCCCAAACTATTTGGGCAGCATTTTCCTGAATATGGCTTAAGTAAGGACCTGCCATCAAATGGAATTTATCCGGAAACAGTTTACCCGATTCGATCTGATTTTTGATTTTATCAAACCTTTCATTGATCATCCCTGAATCCATTGATCCCTGATAAAGGGCAGTCTGCTTCAAAAAATCATGCAATTGCATATAGGGTTCATTTGTCAAAAAGGACCTTAAATAAAAATTACCGGTATTTTTCAAAATATTGGCATCCAGTTCCATGGTTTTTTCTCCCTGAACAAACACAGTGGATTTAATGCCATCAAAACTGATGATAATATGTGTCCAGTACTTTTTCCAATACGCAGCAGGTTGGCTTTTTGAAATCCAATTTTCACCCTGTTTCCCTTTAAGTTGAATTTTGTTGTCGTAAAGTAGAAAAATCAACTGTGGAGAAGAACCATCAGTCCAAATGGCATCCATTCCGACCGGCTGATTGACATGGTCAAGAATCAAAAATTCAATAGCAAAAGGATTGGAGAAAAAATCCTCTGAAACTTCAAACGGCTTGTATACTCCGGAAATGGGCTGATTAATTCCAAAGGAAGAAATCATGGGAATTTGGTAGTCAACCCTTAAATCCTCCATCTTTTTGAAATCCCCCGATCTTGTAATTCCATTTCTTGGGAGATCTGTTTGGTTCCAAAACCAAAATTCCTCTACAGGTTTGGGAAGAGTATCACCAATCGAAGGAGAAGTGAAGACCTGTGTAATCAAAGTAAACAATAATAATACAAATGTCATCAGAAACAGATTTAATGTTTAGCAATACTAAAATAAAATCCAGATTTAATGATGAATAAAATGTTAAGTAAGTATCAAGAAAAAGTGCCAGCGAAGGGTTCAGATCAAAATGGATCTGAACCCCTCGCTGGCACTTTATGAATTCTAACTAACGTTAGTTAAAATTTAAAAATGATCTTTCTTAAGTTCAACTATTCCTGCTTTAGCTTTCGAAATGAACATTTTAAAAGTTGGGGAATGATCAATAACGGAAAATTGCAGCCATTCCGGTTTCGGTAGGTATATTTTCAGAAGGCATCACAATAACTTTACCTCCCATTTTAAGAACCAATTCGCCCATATCGTCCAAAAGATCATCAACTCTAGGATTATCGATATCTTTTTTCTGGGTATTTCCCGTCTCTAAGTTGGTTATCCTTGCTGCAATCACCTTGTCAGATTCCAATATTAGCGTATCAATCCTACCTTCAACTGCAGCAACGGCCAATTCTTTATAATCATCACCCCCTTTACCATCTGCTCTCGCCTGCTCAAATTTCTCAACCAAGATGTCCAATGTCTTTTGGTATTCAGGTTCCATGACCTCCCATGCCAATTCTTTCAATCTTTCTTCAGGAACTGATTTGGGGTTAACTTTAATACCTTCCGAGACTAGCAAAGGATTTTCACTTAACTTCTGAAAAAGGTTATGGTGTTCTGGAAGGGCCGCCAAAATCAAGGGCAATCCAGTGGGTTTAGAGTAATGCTCTTGAACCGCCTTTCCTATTTCTCTGAAAAAACGCTCTGCATCAACGTCCATTTCTTCTTTTTTACCACCATGACCATGACGCATAGAAGAACTTTCCCCGCTGGCACCTCCATAAGAGGCTACTGTGGTGTGTTTGTCTGTCAATTCATAACCAAGTGCTTCCTCTATGGTTTTTGGGACTTCCTCCATCAGATCGATTTCAGTAAGGTGATGTCTGTTACCTTCATATAAGGATATATCATGTAAACTTAAGCCTAAAACATGAAAACGATCCACGGATTGCAGGTACTTACGTAGGGGTTTGGTATGAAAACTATCTGCTACTATTGCGAGCGGTTCTACAACCACTTGTAACTTCACGATTTCCATGACGCTGGCAGAACTGAAAACTGCTAAACCTTCAAGCGTTAAGTTCCATATTTTGGGATCATCTATCAGTTCTTCCAATGGTGCCAGAAATTCATTGGTTTCATCATTCGAATATTTTTGAAGTAAAGAATTCTCGATTTCTTTCAGAAGATTCTTGTACATGATAGGGTCCTGTTGGTTGTCGGGATGGCTCCTATGCGTTGGCATGTAGAGGGATATGCAGGGTTCTTCACTTTTTGACAAAAGATGCTGAACTAATTTTTCGGTAAGTAATTTCATGGTATTTGGAGATTATTTTAGTAAAAGGCAATAGACAAAAAATGAAGTTGGTTTTAACAAACCTAATAAGATTGCTTACAATAACTGTTACAATAAAACACTGATTTATTGCACAATTCCTTAGCAGCTCAAATGAAGCCTAATTATTCCCTATCTGGAATGCCGGATAAATCATGAAAAATTTCACCTAAAAAGACATGAAAAAACCACCTCCAAAACGGAGATGGTTTTTATTTTGAATAACTGAATTCTGTCCGGAAATGATCCTAAACTAATCAAGATCTGGTCAAAAAAGATTTGTGCAAACTTCGGACATGCAACTTCCCTACCATAAAAGCATCCCGATTAAAAGAGTTAAGATAGGTAACCGGAGTCACTACACTAATCAATTTATTTCTTAAAGGTAAATGACACCAATACCTTATCATTTAGCTTTTGTTCTTCAGGACTGAATGTGGGTTCTTGACGGGATTCGGCCATATCCATTGCCATCATGGATTTCGACTGTCTCATCACCGGGTAAAAGTTGTTGCCATCCGAGGTGTAGTTCACTCTATAGACCTGAATGTTCTGTATTCCCAGTGATTTGGCAATAATATCGGCTTTGGATTTCGCATCTGCTATGGCCAATTCAAGTAATTTCTGTTCTGAAGATTTGCGGACCTTATCTGAGATATTGAATTGTATATTGAAACCCATATCGGCTGTTTGGTGAAGGCTTTCTGTAATTTTGACCAAGTCCTGATCGATATTTCTTACCCTGACTTTTATGGTTTGGGATGCCACATAGCCACTGTCTCGGGAAGTACCTTTGGCATAAACCCTATTGACACTGACATAGTAATTGTCCACTGTGAAATCATAGTCTTTCACCTTGGTTTTCTTGAGGGCATCCTCAATGGATTTTGTTTTTTTGTTCAAAGCATTTGTAACGTCTGCCACTTTCATGGATTTTTCAATCAAACTAAGATGTATGATTGCCTCATCTGGCATAATGCTGATTTCACTTGTACCTTCCACTTCGATCATGGGAATGTTTTCCTGTGAGAAGGCCGTAACAGCTAGTAATAAAAACAAGGAAGCGAATAGTAGCTTTTTCATAATTTTGGTTTTTTATTCTTCAACGTCAGATTCAAAACTAAGGCCATTTTTTACAGAAACGGATTTTCTTCGGGGTCTTGTCTCATATCCCAAAAGTTCAATATGACTAATTGGTCTTTATAGATTCCGTATATTATTTTAAAGTATTTCAAAAAATTCAAGCTTCTGACTCCTGGGATTTCTGACTCTTTTCCAATCAATGGATTCTGTAGGATAATTTGAATCCTTTGATCTAATTCTTTCTTGATTTTGATGGGGTAAGAGTAGCTTTGGGTTCTATTTTTCCAATAATCCAAGACATTAAAAAGCTGTTCGTCTGCCTCATCAGTCCAGACTACTTTCTCATCCATTCTTCAAACTTTATATCAATTTCTTTCTGGGTCTTAACTTTGCCTTTTTCAAACTGATCTTTTGCCTTCAATATAGATTCCATTTGCTTGTCTGAAAAGACGGCGTTTTCTTCTTGAATTTCATTTTCGAGAAATTCAAAAATCCTACCTAACAGATCATCATCATGGGTCTGTTCGATGATAGTAATTATTTTTTCTTTTATACTTTCCACTATTGATACTTATAATATAATTAGCAATTTGAATATACTGAATTCTGCCAATAGATGAAATTAAAATTATCGTATTATAAACGAATATCTAAATATCTAATCTGCATTTGCCAGTCAGGCGGGTATCAATGAATATAGTTAACAGTACTCAGTGTTCAGTTTGCGGTTTTAAATCGCAGACAATGAAGTTAATCAGCTAACTGAGACCTACTGTTAACTGAAAACTGCGACTGCGAACTGCGACTGCTCACTGCCTACTGAGACTGCCTACTGACCTAAGTCCAAAATATCCCTGATCTTATTCACTTTACCCATATCATTGGCGAGTCCATCATAGTCATCCGCAAGGATTTTATCACGGAATTTGGAAAGATTTGAGATGTAAAGACTCATGGCATCTAGAATATTTTTTTTGTTTTCTTCCATAATCGGTGCCCACATTGCCGGTGAACTCTTAGCCAATCGCACAGTAGAAGCAAAGCCAGAACCTGCCATATCGAAAATGTTTTTTTCGTCTTCCATTTTATCCATAACAGTCTTGCCCAACATAAAAGAAGAAATGTGGGACAAATGGGATACGAATGCCAAATGTCTGTCATGTTCTTCCGTATCCATGAACCGCAATTTCATATTGAGCGCTTCAAAAATCTCGTAGGCCATTCCTTTGAGATGAATATTGGTTTTTTCCATCTCACAAATGATGAATACTTTTTTGTCCAAAAGGTCTTCCTTAGCCGCTTTTGGTCCGGAATATTCCGTTCCTGCAATGGGGTGACCGGCCAAATATTGCTCTCTCTTGGGATGATCTGCTACTGAAAGACAAAGGGCTTCTTTGGTAGAACCAAAATCAATCACCAAGGTGTTTGGACCAATATGATCTAAGGTTTTGACAAGAAGATCAGATAAGGTATTTGCAGGTGTGGCCAAAACTATGACATCAGTATCCATGTCAGCTTTCTGTTTTGCTTCGTCAATGATTCCCAAGGAAATGGCGTCTTCCTGATTTATTAAGTTGGAATCGAATCCTGTGAATTTAATTTCAGGTTTAACTTTTTTGAGTGCCAAGGCTAATGAACCTCCTAAAAGACCAAGCCCTATGATGTGTATTTTTTTCATTTTAACAAAAATAATTGTATGGTTAGATGATTAAATTCTTCTAATGGCTTCTTGGATGGCGGTTTCATTGACGCAAAGCGAAAATCTCACATACCCCTCACCTTCCTTTCCAAACACCTGGCCCGGAGTAACAAAAATATGATAGGTATAAAGCAAGCTGTCTACAAATTGGACCGAATTTTGGCCATCCGGCAGTTTGGCCCAAACAAACATCCCTGACGTATTTTTCTCACAGCTCATCCCCAATTTTTCAACCAATTCCCAAACGAGTTTCCTACGTTTTGAATAAATCTGGTTCAATTGCTTATACCAATCTTCTCCCAATCCCAATGCAGCAATAGCCCCTTGCTGTATCCCCAAAAACATGCCAGAATCCATATTGCTTTTCACTTTTGTGATAGCCTGAATCCATTCGGGCTTTCCCGAAAGCATCCCTACCCGCCAACCTGCCATATTGGAAGTTTTGCTCAGGGAGTTAAGCTCCAATGCGATATCTTTAGCTCCCTCAATCTGAAAGATACTTTTTGGATTGTCCTCAAGGATAAAACTGTACGGGTTATCATGGGCAATAATGATGTCATGTTTTTTACCAAAGTCTATCAGTTTCTGAAATAAATCCAGGTCTGCCTTGGCTCCGGTAGGCATATGTGGATAGTTGGTCCACATGATTTTCACTTTACTGAGATCCAATTTTTCCAATTCATTAAATTCAGGATGCCAATTGTTTTCAGCCTTCAGGGAATAAAATAGGGATGAGGCTCCCAATAATTTTGTCACTGATGTATAAGTGGGGTACCCGGGATCAGGAATCAAGACTTCATCCCCTTCATTCAGAAAAGTCATCGAGATATGCATAATGCCTTCCTTAGAACCCATAAGTGGTAGGATTTCCTCTTGGGGTAGCAATGACACCTGATAAAACCTTGAATAAAAATCCGCAAAGGACTTCCTCAATGCAGGAATACCTTGATAATTTTGGTAGCCGTGGGATTTAGAGAGAGACGCAGATTTGTACAATGCCTCCACTATTGATGGATGCGGAGGTAGATCAGGACTACCGATCCCCATATTAATGATGGGCTTTCCTTCAGAAATCAATTGATTAACTTCTTTGAGTTTCTTTGAAAAATAGTATTCCTCAACCTGAGCAACTCTTTTTGAAAAAGACATCATTATTTCCTGTTTAGGTATTCCCCGAAGATTTTAACTTCCCCAAAATTATTATTTATTTCTTGAATGGCCTTTTGAAAAGCATCATAATCATCAAATTGTATATCCATAAAAAATGCATATTCCCAAGGTTTTTCGATTACAGGTATGGATTGGATTTTACTAAGGTCTAAACCGAAATCACTCATCCTAGTAAGCAATTTGGCCAAGATCCCTTTGGCATTTTTCACAGTAACTTTGATAGATGCCTTGTTGGGTACAAAATCCAAATCCACCACATCTTTTTGAAGAATGATAAATCGGGTAAAATTATATTTGACCGTCTGAATGTCTTCGGCCAATATTTTCAACCCATATGTTTGGGCCGCAGTTTTACTGGCAATGGCACCAATATCCAAAAGCTTTTCTTCTGAAATCCTTTTGGCGACAGAAGCGGTATCAACATCATCAATCAATTGGATGGCAGGATGGTTTTCGAAAAACTTTTTGCATTGCAGTAAGGCCATGGGATGTGACCTGACTTCTAAAAGGTCATCAACCTGTTGACCAGGTAAGCCCATTAAATTGTGGGATATGGGTAAATAATATTCATCATTGATCAGAAGATTATATCGATCTATCAATTCATAATTTGGAAGGATGGCACCTGCAATCGAATTTTCAATAGCCAAAACCCCAAAATCCGCCTCCCCTTTACTGACACTTTTGGCAACCTCCTCAAATATCCTGAATCCCAAGATCTCTGCATCTGCTCCAAAAACATTGAGTGCTACCTGATGGTGAAAAGATCCTGGAATTCCTTGAATTGCGATTTTCATAGGGTCAGATATTTTAAGGGAGAATTAGTTTAACATCCTGAATTCGCTCAAAAAGTTTACGGTTTAAAGTTGCCAGAGGTCTTTTATATCTTATTGCTATTGAAGCAATAAACAAGTCGGGTAAGGCAATCTGCTTGTTGATTTTTTTTAATTCTTGGTGTATTCTGACAGCTATGTCCGCAGCTTCATTATCAAAAGATAAAACTTTAACTTCACTCAGTAAAGAATTCCAAAACTCAAACTGGATTGGATTGATCCCATACTTTATTTCAAATGCTGTAATAGAAGTAATTTCAAAAAAATCATAGGTGACCATCAATTCCAAGAAAAATGAATTTTCCTTTTTTTTCTTCCTGAAATAATCAAAAAGTATAGAAGTATCCAAGCAAATTATTCTGCTCTCCATTTGTTGATTAAATCTCTTGCTTTCGATACTTTATTCAACTCTTCTTTAGATAGGACCGGACCATTTAGTAGAAGTTCCTTTAAAATTTCGCTTTCCCTTTTTCTCTGATCCTTTTTCAAAGTTTTTTCATCGAGAAGGGCTTTGACCTCTACCAATTCATCTGGTTTCAGTTGATTGATGATTTCCTTCAATTGGTCTAAATTTTTTTCTAATGATACACTCATATTTAAATGTACGGAATTGATTTTTTAAAGATAAAATAAACTGCCGAAACCAACGACATAAATTGCTTTTATACTTTCGTTTACTCCTGACTTACTTCTTGACTCTTTTTTTCTTGGTTCTTGTCTCTTGATTCTCGTATCTTGGCTCTAGATTCTTGGCTCTCCAATACTCGGGGCAAGCCTTTTTCCATCATCCTTTCTCCTTCATCCTTTCCGCTCTTGCATCTCCCCCTTCCCCTCAGCCAAAACCTTCGAGGTCAAAAATAAGACCTCAAAGGTTACGCACCCTGTCTCATGTCTAATATCTCACGTCTCACGTCTTAATCAAAGCAACATGTTTCCAAAAACTCGGATAAGATTTATTGACTACTTCGGGGTCTTCGATGAAGACATGGGTCTTGGTCATAAGGGGCATAAATGCCATCGCCATTCTATGGTCATCATAAGTATGGATCCGGACTTCATGGGGCATTTGGACCGATGGAACCAAGGTAAAGACACCATTTTCTCCCTCCACTAATTGCGCATTGAATTTTGCCAATTCTTGCTGAAGGGCAAAAATTCTGTCAGTTTCTTTGATCCTCAGACTTTCAAGGCCTGTGAATGTTGCTTTCTGCCCTACAATGGCACAGGTCACCGCGACAGTCTGGGCCAAGTCAGGGCAATGTGTAAAATCCCATAAAGCAAGGCCTTTTAATTTTTGCTTGGTCAATTTTACACCACCTTCTTGAAATTCACTTTTAACCCCAATTTTATCCATAATATCAACAATGGCTGAATCTCCCTGCAGACTGTTTTTTTTCAATCCTTCCAAAAACAACTCCCCTTCTTCAGCACATGCCAACAAGCTGAACCAATAGCTAGCCCCTGACCAATCACTTTCTACCGCAAAGGCAGTGGGCTGATAAGCCTGAGGCGCAATTTTAATTATATCTTCTTCCCAAGTGTAGTCGACTCCAAATTGTTTCATCAACTGAAGGGTCATCTCTATGTAAGTTCTCGACCCGACTTTACCTTCCAATTTGATCTCAAGTCCTTTGGGAAGCAGTGGTGCAATCATCAAAATGGCTGAAATATATTGACTGCTGACATCTCCTCTGACGGACACTTGGTCATTCGATTGCGCTTCCATACCGTGGATTGCCAATGGAGGAAATCCTTCCTTGTTCATGTAGAAGATTTCTGCACCAATATGTCTGAGTGCATCAACCAATATACCTATGGGTCTTTCGCACATTCTCGGTGTACCTGTCATGACTTTGTGTTGATTGGTCACTGCTGCATAAGCTGTTAAAAATCGCATGGTTGTCCCGGCATCTAATACATCAAAAATCGCGGGATTCTGGTTTAATAGCCTGATCATCGTCTGGGTATCCCTTGCCTCTGCCAGATTGCTGATGGTATTTGCACCTTCTGTCAAGGCATCAATGATCAAAACCCTGTTGCTTTCACTTTTAGAGGAAGGCAATGGAATCTTTGTTGCTTTAAAAGAGGCAATCTGTTGTAAATATTGGGCAGTCATTAGGTTTGATATTTATGCTGAATGGGTGAAATCAATTTTTGAAATTCGGGGTGCTTTCACTTAAAGGCTCTTGTAAAATTCGACAGATTCCACAATCTCTTCCATGGTCGCACTGAAGTTATATTCACATTTTCCTATTTGGGTCAATAAGGATAAATTGAGGGTTTTGCCTTCATTCTTTTTGTCCTGACTGCAAAGGGCGACTATTGCGGGAATATTCTCTACAAGAAAATCAAATTTTCCAAATACATCCAATAACATATTATTTATCAATTCCATTTCAGATTTTGACAAACCTGATTTTTTGACAGAAAGATAGGATTCACAGATCATCCCGATGGCAATGGCTTCTCCATGCAACAAATGCCTGTCCGAATCCAAATAATATGATTCAAAAGCATGCCCGATGGTATGGCCAAAGTTCAGGATTTTTCTTAATCCGGATTCTTTGGGATCCTTTTGGACAACTTCTTTTTTGATACTCACTGATTTCTCAATGATCTCTCTCCAATTTTGTTTTTCCCAACCTTCTGTTTTGAGACACCCAAAATAATTGGCATTCTGAATCAAACCATGCTTGATCACTTCTGCATAACCCGACCTTAATTCCTCTTTGGGAAGGGTCTTTAAAAACACTTCAGAAATCATCACGGCTTCAGGTTCTGCAAAAACCCCAATATGGTTTTTGAACCCGTTGAAATCCACTCCCAACTTACCCCCTACACTGGCATCTACCTGAGAAAGTAAAGTGGTGGGAATATTAATGAATCGGACACCCCGTTTATAAGTTGCAGCACAAAAACCGCCCATATCCCCTGTGACACCACCACCAAGATTGATGATCAATGCTTGTCGGTCGAAGGCTTCATCAGTCATCCATTTCCAGATAGCAGCACATGTCTCCAGATTTTTGTGGGTTTCTCCTACAGGAAATGAAAACTGACAGTACGCATGAGGTAAATGATCTTTAATGACCGGAAGACAATGTTTTTCAGTATTGGTATCTGTAATAATTCCCAATTTGGAAAAACTGTGGTTTGCCAAATAGCTTCTGAGATCCTCGGCAACGGAATTTGAAAATATGATTGATTCCAAAATGGTTTATTTTTTTTTATCAAATTTAAAATACAGAGTAAAAGTACGGAATACTTAGCCTAGTATTGATAACCTTTCTGGTATTCCGTTCTTTTATCCAATACAGATTTTCGGAGCGTCATGCAGAACGTAGTGAAGCATCTCCCGAGGTTAAGGAAAAGGATGACTTTGACTAAAAGGTATAATACTTTTCCAGAAATTTAACCTTCTAATTGTACCAGTGGAGATCCCTACCAATGACAGAATTTCTATGTTGGTTTAAATCATCAAATGCCAATTTGAAATCCCATGGCATTTTCTGGACAATAAATCGGTCGTTCCTATGGAACTTTTGCATATGCGATCCCATCAAATCCCAGGGTTAAAACCCTGGGCTATTATATTGGCCGCTCCTATGGAGCTTGTATTGAGCCTACTGGAAGCGACAACTTAATGTCATTCTCCTTTCTGTAACTGCCAAATTTTTATTACTACCAATGACAGTATTTGTAATTGATGGTTTAGAACTACAAATAGCATTTAAGCCTAGAAAGAACTTTGCCTTGCACCTCCTTGCCTGGTCGGCAGACAGGGACGCAGGAGAGGTCTGGAGCCCGTCTTGATGTCATTACCCTTTCTGAACATTTCCAAAATGTTGGAGACTCGGGATGACGATTAACCTGAGGTCATTAGTAATTCTGAGAGTTTACAAAACATTGGAGACTATCAAAGATAAGTTACAATTCTAATTTAGATGGCTTTACTTGGTACAACTTGTCCGCCGTGGCGGATTGTAATTGGTCCTTTGTACATCAATATCACTTCTTCACCGATGCCGCTTCCCTCAATTGCTTCTCCTGTCTTTTTACAGACTCTTCATGGATACAATAGAGCAATTCCTTCATGAATTTTTCGCTGAGGTTTTTATCCACACCTTTTTGAGTTCTGGATTCCATCACATATTTCCATCTATCTGATTGGAATACGGTCAGGTGATGTTCCCTTTTATAAGCCCCTACCTGGTCAATCAGGGAAAACCTTTCCTGCAGAATATCCAACAACTGATCATCAAGGTGGTCAATGGCATTTCTCAAGTCATTCAATCTTTCACTTGGGTTTTCAGCTCCGAGCGTATCTTTAAAGTCAATTTGGGACAAGATATTTTTAAGTGCCGCAGGTGTCACTTGTTGCTTGGCATCAGACCAAGCATTGTCTGGGTCATGGTGTGTCTCAATCATCAAACCATCCAATCCAAAGTTGATGGCCCGCTGTGCTGTTTCAAGAATTCCTTCTCTGTTTCCAACAATATGGCTTGGGTCATTGATCACTTCCATTCCTTTCCATTCTCTTTTTAAGTGGATAGGCATCGACCAATTGGGTTTATTACGGAATCTTTTGTCATAAGAATCTGAAAATCCTCTGTGTATGGCAGCCAACTTATTGATGCCTACAGCATGCAGTCTTTCCAAAGCACCGATCCATAGCTGAAGATCAGGATTCATTGGATTTTTAACCATTACTGGAATATCAACTCCTCTTAATGCTTCAGCAATTTCCTGAACCGCAAAAGGGTTAACAGTAGTTCTTGCTCCGATCCACAATACATCCACTTTGTGTTTGAGTGCCATCTCTACGTGAGCAGCATTTCCTACTTCCGTGGTGATTGGGATGTTGAGGTGATGCCTAGCTATCTCCATCCAATTTAACCCTTCTTCACCAATACCCTCAAACAACCCTGGTCTTGTACGTGGTTTCCAAATACCTGCACGGAATATATCGGGAATCATATTTTCCTTTTTCATTTCGATACAGACTTTTTCGATTTGTTCGGGGCTTTCTGCGCTACAAGGACCGGCAATGATGATGTGGCCTTTAAGTCCTAATCCCCAGTCTTTGGTTTGTAAGTGATCTTTCATTCTCAAATTGGTTTAAAATAAAAAACCCGACTCTTTCGAATCGGGCTCTTATATGGTTTATAATTTTTAGTTTTTTACCAGACAATAGGCAGCTCCGATTCGACCTTGAGGACGAAAGTAAAAGTAAAAGAAGGTAAAATATGCGAAGGCTGCGATTAACATGTTTCAAATGTAAAGGCCTCATTTTTAAAAACAAATTAATTTTTGAATATTTTTTTGAGATTTCTTCAAAAATCAGATCGTTTGATATTTATTCGAAAACATCATTATATAAATAATCTGACCACCAAATATAATATTGATAAATTAACCTGATGTTTTAGGATACTCACTTCCTTCTTTTACTTCAGTTTGCTTTTTATTCGATTCGGTATGAATCAGCTGAAAAAGGTCTTGTTGTCTACTTAAAAATTGAATAGCCCAATGTCCAATCAAAGAAATCTGCCCTTCCTTTTCTTTTACCAAACAAATTCTACCCCCATGGAGTTTTTTTGATATATTTGCGCCACAATTAGAGCTCCTATGCCAGTCAAACCCAATATTTCTTTCGAGAACCTGGAAGTTGCCTTTGCTTCCAAATCAAATAGAGACTTGAAGAAAATGTACCTCATCTTTGCTACCATCAACAACAATGTGGCGGTAAGTTTGGGTACAAAAATGGCCAATTGGGCTTTTGCTTTAAATTTGCCCATCAAAGGCATCATGAAAAAAACGATGTTTGGTCATTTTTGTGGAGGAGAGGATATTGAAGATTGCCAACAAGCTGTTAATGACCTTGCCAAATTTAAGATTCATGCCATTCTTGATTATTCTGTTGAAGGCAAAGGTGATGAAGAAAGTTATGAAGCCACAAAAAATGAGATTCTGAGGACTATAGAAAGATCAGCGGGAGATGATGATATACCTTTTGCTGTTTTTAAGGTGACCGGATTGGGAGATTATAGGATCATGACCAAAGTTCAGGAAGGAAAAAAACTCAATGAAAAAGAAAAAGCTTCCTATGAAAAATTAAAAAACAGGGTCGATACCTTATGCAATGCAGCTTTCCAGGCCAACACAAAAATTCTAGTGGATGCAGAAGAATCATGGTTTCAGGATGTATTGGATAAGATGGTATATGAAGCTATGGAAAAATACAACCAAAATACCTGTATTGTATACAACACTTACCAAATGTACAGGCATGACATGTTGGAAAGATTGAAAAAAGCCCATCAGGTTGCATCAGAAAAAGGATATCACTTTGGAGCAAAATTGGTAAGAGGTGCTTACATGGAAAAAGAAAGAGATAGAGCTGATGAAAAAAATTACAGAAGCCCTATCCAGCCAACCAAGGAAGCTTCTGACAGAGATTACAACGATGCCTTGAGGTATTGTGTGGAAAATATTGAGGGTATGGGATTGGTATCCGGTACTCACAATGAAGAAAGCAATATTCTTCTAACTGAATTAATAACAAAATATGGCATCAATCCCAAAGATGACAGGGTCTATTTTGCTCAATTATATGGAATGAGCGATAATATTTCCTATAATCTTGCCAATGCAGGTTATAATGTAGTGAAATATGTTCCCTATGGCCCTGTTGAAAAAGTAATGCCCTACCTTTCGAGAAGAGCGGAAGAAAACACATCCGTTGCAGGTCAAAGCAGCAGGGAGTTTGATTTGGTGAAGCGGGAAATAGCTAGGAGGAGGAAAAAGTAATGTTGACAAACACCTATTTCTCATTGCTTTCTGGAACTTAAGTCCGATGACCGATGACCGATGTCCGATGTCCGATGTCCGAAGCTAGCGAGGGTTACTCCATTTACTTTCTCTCTTAATTGGTGACTTTCATTTACCGGAAAGAAAAGAGTGTTCAATAGAAAAATAAAAGAATCAAGGCCATTTGATGTATTAAGAAATATTTGTTCTTCAATCATCTCATGTCTTGAGTCTCATATCTAAAATCTAAACAAGAAATGCAGTTACTTAGCGAACAGGAAATAGAAAGAAGAAAAGATAGGGAAGAGTTGATGAAATTGGGAATTGACCCCTATCCTGCCGAATCATTTCCGATCAATGTCACCGCAGCGGACATCCATAAAAATTACGAAAACAGGAAAACCGATTATAAGGACATCTCCATAGCGGGCAGGCTGATGACCAAAAGAATCATGGGTTCTGCCTCTTTCGCAGAAATACAGGATTCTACAGGAAGACTTCAGATTTACCTGAGACGAGATGACCTTTGTCCAGGCGAAGACAAGACTTTTTACAATATCATATTTAAGAAGCTTTTGGGAATCGGTGACTTTATCGGATTGAAAGGATATATTTTCACTACCCAAACAGGAGAGATTTCACTTCATGTCACCGACTTGAAGATCCTTTCCAAATCCATCAAACCACTTCCTGTGGTCAAAAGGGATGAAGAAGGCAATGTCTATGATGGTTTTACCGATCCTGAATTAAG
This sequence comes from Aquiflexum sp., assembly GCF_041751335.1. Taxonomy (GTDB): domain Bacteria; phylum Bacteroidota; class Bacteroidia; order Cytophagales; family Cyclobacteriaceae; genus Aquiflexum. The sequence continues at coordinate 3,359 of NZ_JBGSXS010000231.1, read as the reverse complement.
ATATAGACAACGATATGTTGACTTAACGGTGAATCCTGAAGTGAAAAATGTATTTGTTACCCGGTCCAAAATCATCAGCAATATGCGCCGGTATTTTGATGACCACGGATGGCTGGAAGTGGAGACACCTATACTGCAACAAGTTCATGGGGGTGCAGCTGCACGTCCATTCACCACGCATCACAATACCCTGGATATGGGTTTGTTTTTACGAATAGCGAATGAACTTTACCTCAAAAGGTTGATTGTAGGTGGTTTTGAAGGGGTTTATGAGTTTGGGAAAATGTTCCGGAATGAAGGGATGGACCGGACCCATAATCCGGAATTTACCTCAATGGAAATTTATGTGGCCTATAAAGACTATATCTGGATGATGGAAATGGTGGAAGAACTGATTGAGAAAGTTACGGAATCCATCCATGGCACCACAATTTTAACAGTTGGGGACAAGCAGGTTGACTTTGCCGGGCCATATCGAAGACTAACCATGCTTGATTCTATCAAAGAATTTGCAGGTGTGGATGTCAGCGAAATGAATGAAGATGGGCTGAAAAAAGTGTGTGCCGAATTTGGTATTGCAGTTGACAATACCATGGGCAAAGGAAAACTTATCGATGAAATATTCGGAGAGAAAGTAGAAGCAAACCTGATTCAACCGACTTATATCACCGACTACCCAGTTGAAATGACTCCTCTGGCTAAGAAACATAGAAGTAAAGAAGGATTGGTTGAGCGTTTTGAGCTTTTTGTCAATGGTAAAGAAATAGCCAATGCCTATTCAGAACTAAACGACCCCATCGTCCAAAGAGAAAGGTTTGAAGAGCAAGTGAAACTGGCAGCAAGAGGTGATGATGAAGCCATGGCCATGGATGAAGATTTCCTAAGGTCATTAGAATACGGCATGCCACCTACGTCAGGCTTAGGTATTGGAATTGATCGATTGACCATGTTGTTGACTAACAAGACCACCATACAGGAAGTCCTGTTTTTCCCACAGATGAGACCAGAGAAAAAAGTGAAGATCGCTTCTGATGAGGATTTTATGGCCTTAGGCATACCTGCCGGATTAATCCCTGCCATCCGTGACCTGAATATCCATACCATTGAGCAGTTGAAGGAACAAGATTCCAACAAACTCTTCAATGATGTCTGTGGTAGGAGGAAAAAATTGAAGCTAGATGCTGCAAACCCGAGTAAGGAGGATGTTGAGGGGTGGGTTTCTTGAAGGATGAAGGTTAAAGGATGAAAGTAGATGGTAGATTTTAGATTTAAGATTTTAGATTGAACGATAAGTTTCTCCTTTTCACTTCGAGTCCCCAACATTTCGAAAATGTTCAGAAAAGGAATGACATTAGGTTACCCCTATCTCCATAAGTCAGGCGTCATTCCGAGTCCCCAATATTTTCAAAATGTTCAAAATAGGTAATGACGTAAGGTTATGCGTCATGCCGAGGCACGAGGTATCTCTAAAGGTCCTATTTATGTTTATTTCTATCATTTGCGGATCCTCATGAGACCCCCCGAATCCCGATAATTATCGGGACGGGGTAGGCTTTCCTACAGGGTGACGTACCGCTCCGGTTAGATAAATCCAACTTACCTACTTCCTTCTAAAGGAATAGAAAAACAGGCTTTTATAAGAATTGCCATTTTACCTTTTTTACAATACTCCATTTTTAAGTTATTTTTTCATCCATATTTTTAATTAAATTAATATATTTCGATAATATCAGTAAAAAATCAAACCATGAACCTAAGACTCAACTCTGAATTTGGGACATTGAAGGCTGTGCTGATGCATAGACCAGGAAAAGAGATTGATAGATTGACTCCTTATAATAAGGAATTGTTGCTTTTCGAGGATGTCCCCTACTTGGAGGCCATGCAAAAGGAACATGATGTATTTACTGATTTGATCAAACAGACTACAGGTGCACAGGTTTATAGATTGCATGAATTACTGATTCAGGTTTTGTCCAATCGGGAGATTCTGGAGAAATTGATGCATGACGCACTTTCCAAATCTGGATTGACTCACTTCAAAGAGTATATATTTGACAGATTGTCAACAGCAGAGTGTGCCACCGCCCTTACTGCAGGTGTCAAAGTCCATGAACTCAAAAGGAAAATCCCAAACTTACCCTCAGGAGAATTGATGGATTATGCCTTTGTGATTCCACCGAGTCCTAATCTATACTTTCAAAGAGACCCCATGGCCATCACTCCTGGAGGAATAATTTTTTCAAGTATGAAAATGGAAGGCAGACAACGAGAAGCAAATTTATTAAGATCTGTATTCGAAAACCATCCGGATTTTAAAGATCACGTTCATCAGATATATCCTGTTAACGGACATGAATCACCTCCAAGCATTGAAGGTGGAGACGTGATAGTACTTTCAAAAAAAGCAGTTGCTATCGGAAATTCGGAACGTACTGACGAAAAAGCCATTTACCATATTGCAAAGTCCCTACTTGCCGAAGGGACAGTAGAGCGGGTTTATGAAGTTCATCTTCCCAAAAAAAGGCAGTACATGCATTTGGATACCGTATTTACCATATTGGATGAAAACTTGGTTCTCACCTACCCTGATGCCCTCAATTCCGTCTTGCAGACTTCACTTTATACCTTAAAAGAAATCAAAGACGATAAAGTACATATCAAAAGACAAGTGCTTAATGAGTCTTTACTCACTGTGCTGGAAAAAGAAATCTTACATCTAGAAATACTTTCTACCGCAGATGGAAAACCTGATTATTCTATGCGTGAACAGTGGTTTGACGGGGCCAATGTTTTTGCCATAGGACCAAGAAGAGTTATCTCTTACAATAGAAATATCCATACCAATCGGGCTTTAAGAAATATGGGAGTGGAAGTTTTGGAGATACCCTCATCAGAATTGTCAAGGGGTTTGGGTGGCCCAAGGTGTATGACGATGCCGTTGAGTAGGGCTAAGATTTGAAAGTCGCAGTTTGAGCAGTTAGCAGTCGCAGTTTACAGTAGGTAGTGGCAGTGTGGTAGTCCGTTGACCGATGACCGATGACGGATGTTAGTTTTCCCAAAAACCTGAAGGACTGTCATTCTGAGTTTTCAGCATTTTGAAAATGTTCAGAATTGGCTATGACATCAGGTTACCCGATAGGCAGCCGTCATCCTGAGTCTCCAACATTTTTAAAATGTACAGAAAAGCAATGACAGCAAGTTACCCGCTAGGCAGCCGTCATCCTGAGTCCTCAACATTTTGAAAATGTTCAAAATTGGTAATGACATCAGGTTAAACCAATCCGGCCTCGGCAAGCTCGGCCACCGGGCCTGTCGTGTGGGGAGGTGGGGGTTGGGAAAAGCGGCACCGCCGCTTT
>NZ_JBGSXS010000230.1:0-4773 GCF_041751335.1 Aquiflexum sp. | reverse complement strand
CCTTTATAAATTTTAGAGGTGTAATTTGAAATCAGCGGTAAACCAAGTTCAGGATTGGTTTGGGCAAACGCATCCATTGGCACCAAGAATGGTGTGAGTAAAGCAATTATAAAAAAGTAAAATCTATGTATCAAAACTATCTTGGGTGTGGTGGTTTTTGTTATCATTAAACCAAAGTTTAATTTTTATGTAAAATACACATTTGCAGGGAAATTCAATTACTTATCGGTTTCTATCAGCTGATTATGGGCAATTCTTTTAAATATGGACTTGATTATAGAAGTATGGCGATCCGAAATTACCAAAATTAGTTGAGCATGATTTAAACAGGAAGAGTAACCGTAAATACCGTCCCTGCCTCACCGCCTAACTGACCGACTGCCTGACCGGTAGGCAGGCCATTTTTTCCTAAAGCTGGTGATTCTACTTTCAGTTCACCGCCATGGGCTTTTACAATATCATAGCTTAGTGACAGTCCTAAGCCAGTTCCTTGCCCTGTTGGTTTGGTAGTAAAGAAAGGCTGGAATATTTTGTCTTTCATTTGTTTTGGAATTCCGGGACCATTATCTGCAACTTTTATAATGATTTTATTACCTTTTTCATTGATTGAGGTGCTGACAGTTACAGAAGGTTTATAGCCAGAATTGTCTGACTGTTTTCGTTGGTCATTGACTGCATAAAAGGCGTTGTTGATCAAATTGAGCAAAACCCTTCCAACATCCTGAGGCACGATGTTGATTTTTGGTAGATTGGTATCAAGATCGGCTTTAAAATCAGCGTTAAAAGATTTGTCTTTTGCCCTTAGACCATGATAGGAAAGTCTAAGGTACTCATCTGCCAATTCATTGATGTCAGTTGGGGATTTTTCTCCCATACTTGTACGGCTATGTTGTAACATTCCCTTGACAATATTGTCAGCACGGCTTCCGTGATGGTGTATTTTTTCAAGATTCTGTTTAATGTCCTTGGCAATTGCTTTCACTTCCTCAAGATCTCCATTGTCTAACTCCTGATACATTTCATCAATCAACTCCTGGCTTACCTCCGAAAAATTGTTGACAAAATTCAAGGGGTTTTGTATTTCATGAGCGATTCCTGCCGTCAGTTCCCCCAGCGAGGCCATCTTTTCAGATTGGATCAATTGGGCCTGTGCTGATTTGAGTTCTTCCAAAGCTTTTTCAAGTTCTTCTTTCTGTTTGACCAGTTCTGCAGTTCTTTCGGCAACATCCACCTCCAATTTAGCTTTGAGGGTCTGGGTGATCTGATATTCTTTTTCCCTTTCCAAAGCTTTGATTTTCTCTGCCAAGAGTGCTTTTTTCTGTTTTCTATAGGTGATATACATGGCTACCAACCAGATAAAAGCAAAAAATGAGGCTACATCAAATACTTTTTCCCATGTTTTGAATAAGGAAGGAAAGGCCAGTTCGAATACATCACTGATGATAGATACCGCGATCAGAGGCAGTGCTGCATATACCAAGGACTTTGTTCCCGAAAATTCGGGATGAGTGAAAATATTATAAACAATATATGATATCAGCAAGATGCTGAAAAACTTGACGAGCAGATCATTAACAAGACCTGATCCTGCTGTAATGGCCAAAATGACAACGATGATCAGCCCGTAATTAATGGGTTTTTTCCATTTCTCTGGAATCTCTCTTGTTTTTAACTGTCGACGGAGATAATACAAGAAGATAAATGCAATTACATTTTCGAAACCCATAGTTTATTGTTTGTACTTCAAAGTGACCATTAAGAATTCTTTATCCAGAATTTCTCCTCTTGGGGCAATTCTTCGAGGTAGGATTTGGTCTGATCATGGCCTTTTTTGACAACTTTCTTCCATTTGCTGTCATCCAAAAGACTAACTGCCCTCAGGTTGATTTCAAAAAAGAGGGATACTTTGGATTTATTGATTTCTTCTCTTTGTCTGGAATTGAAAGTCATGGAGTTGACCATTACCGTGGTAATGACGGGATTGTCGTATCTTTTCTTCTTGGCAAATTTCCCTTTGACCTGTTCCCATACTGAAGGTACATTTTTAAAATCCACCTTTTCCGGTTCTGATCCAGACAGGGAAACAGCTATGATGTTTTTGACAGGATATCTATACATGGGATCTATCGGGATATTATCAGCCATGGTGCCATCCATATACACTTGATCATCCACGACTACCGGGGGAAAAATCCCGGGAGACAGAAAACTTTCCTGAACTTGCTGCCATACTTTTCCGATACTATGGATTTTAACCTCGTTGTTGGTCATATCGGTGGACACACAATAGGAAGTGACCCAAAGATCTTCCAAAGCGGTGTTGCCGAAAATATTTTTGGAAAATTCCTCGATTTTTTTGCTACTGTTTTTTGCAAAAAAGGTCAGGAAAAAGTCATTGATTCCCAGATCACTTTCAGCGGATTGTTGGCAAATAGCTTCAATCCTTTTATTTTGAAAATCAGCAAAGGCCATGATGATACCATAAAGGGCTCCTGCACTGCTTCCTCCTACAAAATCTATCTCAACCCCGGCTTCCAAAAGAGCCTGAACAGCTCCGACATGGGCATAACCTTTGGCACCACTTCCGCCAAGGACTAGGCCTACTGCCTGATTGGTAATGATCCTGCACAGCCTGCTCATGTCCTTGCTATTGTTTTTTCGCGCATGGATATGCAGATGTATATTTCTGTTTTTAAACCACTTAGCGGTATTTTCTGACACGTCTACATTTTCAGGATGTAAAAGCAGTAGGTATTTTTTCCTATTTAGAATATTGTTTTCATAAAGTTTTTGCTCTTTCTCAATATCATAAAGATCCGATTCGGCATAAAAGTAAGTAGCCAATATCACCAAATCCGCATAAAGGAGACATTGCCTGGTCCAATCAGCATCTTGCCCACTACAGACAATCAGATTGACCCCTTTATGTTGTTCCAAAAGCTCCGAAAGCTCTTTATAATTTTTTTCTCCTTTTGATTCCCTTCCCAAGATTTGGGTTGGAATGTGCATGGTCTCCAGAGTTCTTTTGATTTCTGATACCCAATAATCTATATTCAGATCCTGTTGAAGCTGGATGATGACGATGTTTTTTGGGATGGCCTCTACTTTTTGCTCCAGTACATTTCTCCTCATCCTGTTGATCACAAACCTTGTCAGTGCCGATGCAAATTCAGGATTTTTTGCTACTGCCGAATGGTATTCGGCTTTACTGATCTCAAGTACTACGGATTTTCTGATGGCCAGTACTGCGGCCATTCTGGGTTCATTGGTGAAAAGGGCGATTTCACCAACGGGCTCACCTTCTGCAATATCTCCCAAAATTACCGTACCACTTTTGGATTCATTTATGGCACGGAGCCTTCCCGACAACACTACATACAGTTCATTTTCGCTGTCTCCTTGTTTGAATAAATATTCCCCCGCGTCAAGCTCTATTTTTTTTCCGGCTTCAAAAATCTGCTTAAGGCTACTTTCTTCCATCTCCCCAAAAAGATTGCTTAGGAGCTCTCGGTAATGATCATCAAATTTATTTTTCATTTCCTTGGACATTATTTCTTTTAATTTATGTGGATTTTTTCTAAAAAGGTAAAATAATGGAAAAAACTGTTTCACTTGGAGTGAGTTTTTCTTTTTTTGCCCTATTTATTAAGGTTTTGGTCATTTCTTTCTACAAAGTACATGTCTATTTCTCCTTTTCCTTTGGCGGCAATTTTACCACGGTGACTACATTTAAAAAACGCCTTAACCTCTTCATAGGTAGTTCCGCTGATGTTAACCTTTCCGGTTTCACCACTACTTTCCATCCGACTGGCTGTATTTACAGTATCACCCCAGATATCATATTGAAATTTTTTTACCCCGACAATTCCCGCCACTACAGGACCGGTATGGATGCCAATCCTGATTTCAAAAAACAGATATCCTTTGGCTTCTTTGGTCAACCTGTGATTTTTCATATACTCCTGAATGTCCAAAGCGGCATTGACCACATCTGTAGCATGAGTCTGATTAGGCGTAGGTAATCCTCCCGCTGCCATATAGGCATCTCCGATCGTTTTGATCTTTTCAATTTTGTGTTTTTGCATGATATAGTCAAAGGCAGAAAAACACTCATTGATTTCTGCTACCAATTCCCTTGGGCTGAGTTTTTCGGACAATTGGGTGAAACCCTTGAAATCTGTAAAAAGCACCGTAACCTCATCGATCAACTGGGCATCGGCACTCCCCTTGGCCTTGAGTTCTTCCGCCACTTCTTCCGGGAGGATATTCAAAAGCAGGTCATCGGATTTTTTCTTTTCTGCACGTAGTTCGGCTGTCCTGATATCCACTGTATGCTCCAGTTCTTCCTGTCGTTTTTTCAGGGCCCATTCCCTCCGTTTGACATAAAATCTCAAGCTTCCAATAAATCCCAAGGCATAAATCAAATAAGCCCACCAAGTACGGTACCAAGGAGGCAATACGCTAAAGCTGTAGGTTAAAGGTGCTGTCCAATTATTAGCATCCTCCTCACCTACACCTGTATATCTCGCCCTAATCTGGAAAGTATAATTTCCTTCCCGGATATTCCCAAACGTGACCTTAGGTTCATTGTTCACAGGACTCCAGTCCCGGTCATATCCTTCCAGAAAATACTGGTATTCGATTAAATTGGGGTGAGCCAGTTCGTTTGTCCCATATTCAAAAGTCACGCGGTTGAACCTATAGGGAAGGACAAGTTCATGAGGAATGAAATAAAAAGGACTGATATCATCAAGTCTGACACCATCCAAATGA
>NZ_JBGSXS010000229.1:0-4161 GCF_041751335.1 Aquiflexum sp. | reverse complement strand
GTGACCATGAAAGGGTATAATTTTGATGAATTGGAGAGACAGTCAGAGGTTTTGGCGGAAAAACTTTTGCGGCACAAGCGGATTCAGGAGGTCAATACCAATGAAAGGTTGGGCTGGAACGAGCAAAAGACTGAGGAATATGTGCTGCGTTTGGATCAGGGAAAAATGGCCCTGGCAAGATCCAATCAATACCAGGTAATCAATGCCCTGAATGATGTGTCCAAGCCTTCCCGTCCAAGTACTTATCTGACCTTGGATGAAAAAAACTATGGTGTTGTGGTCAGGGAACTTGAATCAGACAAATACTCTAAGTTTGACTTAGAGGAAAACAGTCTGATCAGTGGTGATGACAAGATTTTCAAGGTCAGTAATTTCGGTACTTTGAACAAGGAAACCACTACCAATTCCCTTCACAAAGAAGATAGGCAATATATCCGGTTGGTGGCATTTGAATATATGGGTTCAGCCAAATTCGGAAATGAATACCTGGATGAGGTTCTGGAAGAAATGAAAGCCAATATGCCCATAGGCTATACGGCTTCCAAACAGACCTGGTCATGGGACTGGGAAAAAGCCAAGCGTCAGTATAGTTTAATTTTGGTGCTGATAGTAGGGATATTTTTTATCACGTCCGTTTTGTTCGAAAACCTCAAACAGCCTTTCTACATCATTGTCATCATTCCGATATCCTTTATCGGATTATTTCTGGTTTTCTCCCTGTTTGATTTTTATTTCGATCAGGGGGGATATGCGGCATTTGTCATGTTGGGAGGCTTGGCGGTCAATGCGGCCATTTTTATCGTCAATGACCTGAACAACCGAAAAATCGGCCTTTACAACCGGAATGTCCTAAAAGCCGTGGCCGGAAAGGCAGTTCCTATCATGTTGACCATTTTGTCCACATGCTTCGGATTGATACCATTTATCATGGAAGGGCAGAACGAGATCTTCTGGTTCAGCTTGGCGATCGGAACCATCGGGGGATTGATATTCAGTATTGTGGGGGTGTTTTTGGGGTTGCCGGTATTTTTGTGGAGGAAGAATAGGGGGTAAAGGGTTTCCCACAAAGAGTGATTGGGGTTTCCCGCAAACCTGCCTTTGCCGGCGGGCAGGGGCGCAGAGGCACAAAGATTAGAGAATTTGATGGAAAGCTGATGTAGCTTTCTCACTGATTTATTAACCTGCGAGAATCAGCCAGATCAGTTTCATCATCTTTCCGATAAAACCCCACCTCCCCTCAATCCAAATTCCCAAAAACCTCCTCCAAATCCAGTTCGAATCCGTGGATGCATTTGCTATGGACCACATCTCCATGGGTGAAAAGCCGGGAAGGTTTATACTTACCTTCCTCGAGGCTGTAAATCAAAAGTGTATGTTTTAACCAAGTTTTTTTAGATATGCTCAATCCAATTGCAGGATGGGTATCGTAACTGTTGGCAAAAATTATTTAAAACCGACTAAAATAAATCACACAATGAAAAAGTTAAGATTAAATCAAAGTTTGTATCTGTTTGCAATGCTATTATTTGCAGGAGCATTCTCAGCATGTAATGATAACAATGATCAGGAACCAATGCCAATGCTTGAAATGGAAAGCTTTACCTATGCTTTCAATGAGGGCCAATTATTGAATAGTCCGGCAACAGCCTACAATGGCGATGGAGAGGGCGATCATCCAAGAAACCTATCAGCAAAACTTGACATAGAGGAAATGCCAAGTGGTATGGCCAAGGTCACCGTTACTATTGAAAATGGTATAAATGGTATGCAATATGCAGTGCATGCACATAATGCTGCTGACCCTTCTACCACTCCAAATGGAACACCTTACTCGGAATCGCCTAATGGGGGTGTTTTTGCCGGTATGATAACCATAGCGGGCGGTACAGGAACAAGAAGCGTTGAAACCGAGATGCCTTACAGCATGCTTGTCAATGATTATGAAGGATTTTTAGTCATTCATGATCCAACCCAAGCGATTAGCACTACAAACCTTTCCACTTATTTGGTATTAGGTGTTTTTGCTCAAAGTTTGGCTGAAGGAGAAGCTAACTTAAGAACTTCCGAATTTGATTACAGCTTCAACGAAGGACAAGTGTTGGATAATCCTGCTATTGCTTACGACGGAGAACATCCAAGAAATTTAATGGCAAAAATTAGAGTAGAGGAAAATATTGACGGAACTTCTAAGGTTACTGTTTCTTTGATGAATACACTTAATGGAAGAATGTACCCGGTGCATGCCCATGATGCTGCCGATCCGGCTACCACTCCAAATGGAACTCCCTATAATGAGACTCCAAACGGAGCAATATTTGCCGGAATGATTTCCGGTAATGGTGGTACAGCCATGGCTTCCAATGATCTGGATATTTCATTCAATGAATTGACCAAAAATTATGAAGGGTTTTTCGTAGTGCACGATCCTACACAGAACCTTAGCACTACAGATTTAACTACTTATCTGGTATTAGGTCTTTTTGCGAGATAAACTATTTTTAAAGACCTCAAATAAAAAAAACCGGCAATAATTGCCGGTTTTTTTATTGATAGTTGGTTTAGTTTCAAATCACATAAAACAATTATTATGCCAATGCGAGTTTTTATGAAATTCACTTTTTCCAAATTATTCGGGTTATAGTTTTTAAATGAGCTCCATTTAATCCAAGAAAAAAACCAAGCCGATGCCGGGTTGAATCATGTTGATTGTGGATCTTTGAGGGGAATAGACAAATTCACCCGTTCCCTGGTCGGGTCTATACTCCGTATCCTGCTTTCTCAAAAATTCGACAGGACTACTATCATGGTACAATACCTTAAATTCAAAATGTCCCAATTCCCGATCTTTAAAAGGGATTTTCAAGCCTCCACCAAATCTATAAGCCAATACCCAATCATCAAAATCCATCCCATCTTCAATAGGTTCCTCAAATCGGGATTCCCTGATTTTATATCGGGTATAGAAATAATTGGCACCTATCTGCGCTTCAAAAAAAGGGACAATCTGTTTTTCACTTTCAAAATTATATCGAAATATCCCCATCAAAGTCAGTAAGTTATTGTTTCTCCTTAGCCTCAATTCGTCAGTAAATCCAGGGTATAAGTCAGTTCGTTTTTCCACTTCTGTACCGTATTTTCCATAACCGACCCCAAAGCCTACATCAATAGGTTTATTAGGAAATCGGTAATATAGAGAAAGGTTGTATTCCGGAAAAACCGATCCGTTCATAACTTCCTTCAAATCTCCTAAGGGCACGCCAACATTGGCTTGGATCCCTGAGGAAAAATATTGGGCATTTGATATAAATGTGGAAAGAAAGAAAATGGCTATAAAAAGTATCTGTTTCATTTGGTCGATTTTTGAATAGTTACGGAAAAGAATGAAGGCAGTTTCAGAAACCTTAATATCAATCCAAATCACTGAAGACATACTCCAAATCCAGGCTAAACCCTTCAATGCATTCCGAATTTACAATATCCCCCGGTGAAAAAAGTTTGGAGGCAATGTATGATCCGTTGATTAAGGTGTAGACCAATAAAGTCTGTTCATTGGGATGGATTACCCAATATTCCTGTACTCCGCTTTCTTCATACACTTCGTATTTATGTTTGAGTTCTTTGCGGTTGTTGCCGGGGGAGAGTATTTCTATTATCAGGTCAGGTGCGCCAATGCAACCCAAATCGTCTAGTTTGCTCTTGTCACAGACCACACAGATATCAGGCTGTACCACGGTGAAAATATCTTCGTTTCTCTTAGATTTAACAGGAAGCCTGACATCAAAGGGGGCATGGAATATTTTACAGGGTTTCTTATCCAAATAATCTCCTAGTTTCCTCGCAATTTTCAATGCAATCTCTTGATGAATTCTTCTTGGAGCAGCAGCAGCGGACCTAAAAACTTTTCCTTTGATGATTTCGACCATTTCATCCATTTGCCAGGTCAGGTAATCTGCATAGGAATACTTTCCGCCTGCCTGTCCGGTAGGCAGGTATTCAGTAAAAGGTTCGTTGACTATATTTTCAGTCTCCTCGGATTTCATAGTTCTAATTTAGTGAAATTTTAGACAGAAGATGCAAGACAGAAGAATCAAGATACAAGAAGCAAGATATGAGAAACATAGCTTTTCCCTAGTATTGGGGAACCAAGGAAGTAAGATCCAA
>NZ_JBGSXS010000228.1:0-18453 GCF_041751335.1 Aquiflexum sp. | reverse complement strand
ATTGGGAAGCTCCAAATTGGAAACATCATCACAACATCCCGGCATGGGGGTATTGGATTCACAGCAGGTTTTGTATTCAGAAAAAACATTGAACCTTTGGAAGTCATCACCACAAAAATGCATGGAATAGCTCAACCCTGCGTTGAAAAACACATAGAAAACTAGGTGCGCTATTTTGACAAAAGACTTCACAATTGGTATTTACGGATCAAAGGTAATGAAGTTCATTGGATTAAATGTATAGAATTTTTGTGGGAGTTTCAAAAATTATACTGAAACCTCAAAAGCCAATGTCTTGCCGAACCGTCAGAAATGATAGTGGAATGCTCCATATCTCCAGAAGTCCCTATATAATGTACTTCCCTTCTTACAAAATCATGGTTCCCCTTCAGAAAGCTATATTGGAACATTACTTCTATTTTCCTAAAAACCCTGTATCCAATACCCAGTCCCCCTTCAAAATAAGTATTTGTCCTTCTTTCATTATTTATGCTTTGGTTCGTTTCAGTACCCTTTAGGCCGATATGCCTGTTGAAAGAGGTTGCAAAACCTACAAAAGGTTGAATATTAAGCCTGTTGATAAATTCAGAATATGGACTTAATGGATCAAATTTATAGCCTAACCGAATAGGAATGGTTAAAAATCTTTGAGGATTACTCAAAGTTTCAAAAAAAAAGTTCTGACCGGGTTCCGGCTTAAAATTCAAACTTTCACCGTATGAAAACATATAAAACCCCGACTCTATAAATAAGCTATTCTCAAATAAATACTTCCCAAATACTCCATAAGACAGGTGGCTAAATCCATCCGGCAAGATCAAATTGCCGGGATCATTGTATTTAAAAAACTCCTTTCTGGAAATCATATCAAGCCCTAATGACAATTGGGCTATGGATTTTCCTGAAACAAGAAACAAAACTAGAAATATTGATATTTTAAACCTTTCCATATTTCAGATATTTCTCAGACAACTTCATATACCAAAATTCTATAATCTTGTTTTAATTAATAAGGGCTATAATCCTACCAATCTAACGCTTGCCTGCCTGTTACCATCTTTCACATATGAGCATATTTCAAAAGATGGAACCGTATAGCCTTTTGTCCATTTTAAATCCCCGGGATTGCAACCCCCGAATCCACCACCATAATAGCATTTGACTTTTACAGTTCCAGCTTGCCAATCTAGAACTCTTTTTATCTTATTGGTATTATTTCTTTCTATTGGATTTTCAGTTTCTATTATACCTTCATGATAATTGTCCAAAAAATCTTTGAGTTTAAGCTCTATTTTATATCGCAAAGTCAAAAAATCTGCATTTCTGGCAAACCAAATACCAAGAGCTCTTCCTTGATACCTAGTACTTACGCCAAACGACGCATAAATTTGAAAATCTTGGTTCCAAAATTTAACCTTCAACCTTCTATGAGTGTCTGTATTCTTACTACATGTCTCAGTTGTACCAAAAATATTTGAAGAGTTTCCAACACAAATTGTAGGATCTAGGTAAATTGTAGTAAAGCAACCATCATTATAAACCGGAGGAGAAGAGGGAGGACTATAACCACCCCCACCATCGCAATTTGTTGGCTGTAAATAATAAACATCTTCTGCAACTAACATAATGGGTTCATCACCTCCACAAGGTAATTCAATCATTAGATTTAAGAGATTACCAAAAAAATCTTCTGCTTTATTTCTATATTCAGGCTTATAACTAAAAACTCCATGATCAGTGATTCTAAAAACCATATCTTCAATCATCAATTCTCTTTTTTCATTTAAAATTGAAGCAAAATATGGATCATAAACTAGTTCATCTTCATCTTCTTCATCCCCGTCATCACTTCCAGATTGCCTAAAAAAAGAATTATCAGACTTATCTCTATTCAGTAAAGAATTGAATCCCTTTAATGCAAATATTTGTTCTTGGAAATCCTCAACACTCTTCTCAAGATTATTTTGCATAAAGTTTTCAAATTGGTCACTATCAGAAAATTTTAATGAACCATCAAAAATTTCAGGCAAAAAATCTGTATTCAGTTGTTCATTATCTAAATATATTTCTTCATTTATCGAACAAGAAATAATCATAATTAAAGATAAGTAGACAATTCTACAATTTTTCAAAAATTTCATGAGGAATAAAACTTTATTTCGAAAGCCTGTTAATCTGCTAAAATAAGTATAAAATATTTCCATAATTATAAAATTTAGAGGTTAAATGATAAATGAAATTAAAAGAAAAAAAATAATGATCCAAATTAACTTCACGGTGGTTAACAGAAGCTTATTTATATTGTACTATTCCAATAGCTATTTTTAAAATCATATTCTAAAATTAATTTTACCCCTCCCCGAATCAAACTATTTTTTAGGTGAAATATAGAAAATCCAAAGAATAAACTTTTTTTCTAGTTTTTAAATAAAAATCTGAGTACAATTTTTATTTCTTTATACTCTTGTAAAAAATGATTAGCATTAATTAAACTCCGGTTTAAAAATTTCCACTTTGCTGGGATAACCTCCCTGCATGAAAACTATTTCCATAAAAACAGCTTAATTTATAAAGAAACTATTATTATTTTTTGCTTATCTTATTAAGCAATTATTTTGATTAAAGATTTTTATATTAAGCATATTTACATATTTTTGCTTATCATAATAAGCGATATCATGGAATCCATAGATGAAAAATTTTTAAAGAAGGTTGATGCTAAATCACTGGACTTTGTCCGCAGCATGATCGATAAGATCCGCTGGGAGGCAAGGTTGATCGGTATCAAAGGGCCAAGGGGAGTTGGGAAAACCACCCTGCTGCTTCAATACATCAAGAAAAACCTGCCCATTGACCATAACACTTTATACGTGAGTTTGGACAATATCTGGTTTGCACAGAACAGTTTGGTGGACATGGTGGATCATTTTGTCAAAAGAGGAGGAAAATACTTATTCCTGGACGAAGTACACAAATACCCCAATTGGTCCATCGAAATCAAAAACATCTACGATGATTTTCCTGAGTTGAAGGTTGTGTTTACCGGTTCCTCCATGCTGGAAATCCTGAATGCCCGCGCAGACCTCAGCCGAAGGGCTGTGATTTACCACATGCAGGGATTGTCTTTCAGGGAGTTTCTGGCCATCAGGACGGGAAATGAATTTCCTATACACAGCTTGGAAGAGCTGATTGAAAACCATGTATCCATTGCAAGGGAAGTCTTGCAAAAGGTAAAACCTTTGGAGCATTTTAGTGCATACCTGAACCATGGATACTTCCCCTTCTTTCAGGAGGTGCCGGATCTTTACCACCAGCGTTTGGAGGAAGTGGTGAATATGACCTTGGAGATCGAGTTGCCGCTGCTGCGGAGTGTGGACATTTCCTATATCCCCAAGTTGAAGCATTTGCTGCATATCATTTCGGAGTCGGTGCCATTTATTCCAAATGTAACCAAGCTTAGCGAGCGCATAGGAATCAACCGGAACACTTTGGTGAGCTACCTTTTTTTCCTGCAAGAGGCACATTTGACCAAAAACCTCTACAAAGACATCAAGGGAATTACCCAAATGCAAAAGCCTGAAAAAATCTACCTGGAAAACACCAACTTTCAGTTTGCTTTCACACCGAAAAATGCAGACTTGGGTAACTTGAGAGAGACATTCTTTATCAATCAGCTTTCCAATTCCCATATAGTGGAGTATGTGAAGGACGGTGATTTCAGGATTGATGGAAAGTACATCTTTGAAGTAGGTGGCAAAAACAAAACCGCCGAGCAGATTCAAGGAATCAAAAACAGCTTTATTGCTGCGGATGACATCGAATACGGCAATCCCAAGAAGATTCCGCTGTGGTTGTTTGGATTTATGTATTGATTCAGGTATTTGGAACAAATTGGTTCCCAGATGCCTGAATTTCTATAAAAATGTTTTGAAAGATTTCACCTAAAAAACTCACACCTTATCCCTAGTTGGACCGCAAGTCTTTGGGATTTTCTGGTAAAATCCAGATAGTCGTTGTCGATACTAATATTATTGGTGAAATATCTCATATACCTTAGCCCTCCAAAAAGAATGAGGTCTCTCTTTTTGCTGACATTAAAGTTACCGTTTAGACCCACAAAGGCATTTTGATAGTTTAATTTAAAACTATCCCCCTGTCCATCATGCTTGATAGATAAAAAACCATATCCCAATTGAGGCTCAATCCCAAACCTTTCACTGAAAAAGTATTGATAGTAAAGAAAAAAGCCTGAATCCCTGAATTTGCTATACAAGAAGTCACTACCAAGAATTTCTGTTTCTTTAATTTTAGCACTGCTTTTTCCCAAATAGGCTCCAAATCCTACAAAATCCTTTAACCCAAATCTCGTTTCCAAGATATATCCCGGTCTGTGGTCATAATGTTCTGACAGAAAATTATTTCCTAAAAATGGAGCGTATTGGGTTTGTACCCCTAATGAAAAAATTGAAATCTCATCTCTATCAGAATATTCATAACGCATACCTTGGGCATGGATAAACTGGGTAACAAAACAACCCAATAAAAGAAAAGTAATTATTGAGTTTTTCATGGATTTACAATCTGAATGTTTTTGACAGTCTTAGCAAATTGCCCGGTATCTTGATCCCTTTCAAACAATATATAATTTCTTTCCACTAAAGTCCCTTTTTCCATATACCTAAACAGGGTATTGTTGTCTGTGTAAACAAGAAATCTGGTATATTTTTTATCAGGGTGGACGAATTTAAAATTTCCGGAACTATCAGTTTTTCCCAACCTTATCCTTCTCGATACCGCATTCTCAAGGCTATCATATTGAAATCTGTCCTGCTGTGACTCAGAAAATAAATTGTCCTTGGGCTCCTGTCCAAGTATCAGATCAAAACCTGGAATCTCCTGATTGTTCTTATCGGTTATTTTTCCATGTAATGTGATAAAAGCATTGTCCTCATATATATCTATACATTGGAAAGCATAAAAAATATTGCTTACCATCATAACCATGCTCAATGTCCCAAAAGATTTTTTCATGAAGTAAAGAAAACTAAAAACGAAGGACTTACCAAAATAAATCTCCCTGGAACAGAAAATATTTTCATCAATTATTTGCACAATTCTTAGTTTTCGATATCTTCGCCCATCACCCAAACATTATCTATCTCATGTTAAAGTACAAAAACAACCTTCTATTGTTGGTCATATTGTTGTCCATCAGTTTTGGAATTTCAGCACAAACCCCAGTCGAAATTGACATACAAGCAGCTGCCCAAGCTTATTTCAATGCCAAGTTATGTGAGGATTATGAAACATTGGTAGGATTTACCTATCCTGATGTAGTTGAAAAAGCAGGAGGTCCGGAAAATGTAAAAAGTGCATTGGTCCTGATCCATGATACCCAAAATAAAAAAGGAATGCTCCTACAGCAGTACAAAATCAAACCACCCTTACAACTGACAAAAACTGGCGAAGAAACCCATGCCATAGTCCCTGTCACCACTATTTCAAAAGTTCCGGGAGGAAAAGTGACCACTGATGTTCATATCATAGCCGTTGGAACTGAAAATAATAACAGATGGTACATTATTGAAACTACTTCCCTTGATGATAGCAACGTGTCAAAAGTTCTGGCCAGTTGGGACAATACTATGATGCTTCCTTACAAAAAAGCGCCAATATTCAAGGAAGATCGATGATTTTGAATATGAAGCTGTCACAAATGTTTATATACTCTTTCTAAAATCAAATGAAGTATTGAGCAAACCTTAGTAGGATTGTTTAATAGAACGCTGATCAGGCTGATTTTGCAGATGCCCACAGGTAAAAAATCCGTGAAAATCTGCTCTATCAGCGTCATCAGCGTTCAACTCATTATGACAGCCTCATTATAAATTCCTAATTTTCCATTTTGCTTTTAAATAGCCCCAAATCACTTTGGGGCTCATTCCTTTTTTCCTCTGGAAGCCTCCATCATATCCCACATCTCCTGAGGTATCAGGTCCAGATTATTGAACTCACCCGCTCCTTTGAGCCACTCTCCACCATCAATGGTTATCACTTCTCCATTTACATACGCTGAGTAATCAGATACCAAGTAAGCCGCTATGTTGGCCAACTCCTGATGGTCACCTACTCTTCCAACAGGCACTTTTTTAGCGGGATCAAACTTTTTGACAAGGTCTCCGGGCAGTAATCTACTCCAGGCACCCTCAGTAGGAAAAGGTCCAGGGGCAATGGCATTTGACCTGATTTTATATTTGGCCCACTCTACTGCCAATGACCTGGTCATGGCCAAAACACCTGCTTTGGCAGCAGCACTCGGCACTACATAGCCCGAACCTGTCCAAGCATAAGTCGTCACGATATTCAAAAATGTCCCGGGTTGCTTTTCCTTGATCCAATGTTTCCCTGCGGTCATGGTCACATTGGCAGTTCCCTTCAAAACAATATCCAAAACAGTATTGAATGCATTGGTTGATAGTCTTTCTGTTGGACTGATAAAATTGCCTGCTGCATTGTTAAGTACTACATCCACTTTTCCAAAATGGGCTACGGCATCGGCAAACATTTTTTCAACCTGATCTATTTCCCTAACATCGCAGGCCAATGGAAGCACTTTTCCTCCTGTCTCTGATTCCATTTCTTTGGCAGTACCTTCCAAAACATCCAACTTTCTGCTGGTAATGATGAGATTTGCACCTAATTTCAAAAAATACTGGCCCATGGACTTTCCAAGACCGGTACCTCCACCTGTTACAACTATGGTTTTTCCTTTCAATGCTCCTTCCCTGAGCATTCCTTCATTGTATAACATATTATTTGGGGTTTAATTACCGTTGAAGATAGGTAATACACCAAGTAAAAAAAAGTACCTGTGAAATCATTTTGGCATCATTTTAATTATCTGCCAAAGGGTATTAGATTTACAGCAACAATTGATCATGAAGAGCAAACATTGGTATTCCCTATATATTTTAGTATTTATCTCATCTTGTGCAGGTGATGTAGACAAGGTAATCACAACGGACCTACAAGCTGAGGGCAATGAAATCTTCCGGGTTTCATTGGCTTTGGAAGAATCACTATTTTTTGCATTTCGAACATTTGAAGATTTCAAAAAAACAGATACAATCCCATTACCCGGATGTCCGGAAATTATGGTGAATGAAGTTGAAAAAAAGGTCACACTTCAATTCAGTGCTCAAAGCCAATGCACCACCAACCATAATCTTTCGAGATCCGGTAAAATCAATATTAAATATATCACCACCAATGTATTGGAAACCGTCACAAGGTTGGAATATGAAGATTATAAGGTAAAAGGTTATGCTATTGAAGGCACTAGAGATTTCAAACAAATCAGGAGTCTTTTAAATCCCAATCGAAGAACAGAATCTTTCGAAGATATCCTGATCATCAATGAAACCGGGTCTTCGACAAGGCTGAAAGGAGAGGCTGTTCACAACCTGGTATTCGAAAATCAAATTCTGAAAGAATTCACATCATCAGGTAGTTTGGAAGGAAGAAATATTACAGGAAGGCCAATTAAGATGATCCAAACAAGCCCAAAACGGTATAATGCTTCATGTTTGGATTCTGGTTTTGTTATGCCTAGCCAAGGAGTAGAAAATTGGCAGATTTTTAGAAATGAAACCCAATCAGTATCACACAATGTAATCTATGAACAGGAAACTGATTGTATTAACAAGGCAACAATTACGCTTCAGGATGGTAGGGTGATGGTATTTAGGCAATGACAACTACATGAGATTGTTGAAAGGCATTTTCTTCGGGGGGAAAAAAAGCTGTTTTTAGATTAGTCAAAAAGTTCCAAAGGTATATTGGAATATATGATGTTTTCCTTTTTATGGGCTTCAAGTTGGAAAAAACCCGGATCCGTAGTAACAGCAGCAGATCCATCAAATGGATCTCCATTGCAATCCATCAAGTAAAACATCATTCCTCCACCAACTTTATTCATGAAATTTGTGTAAAACACAGTGTGGTTTTGATGTTTGACCATAGAGACAAATCCTATAAAACTTCCGTTATGTGCCTTGGTTAGCCTATCTTCTTCTACTTTTTGAAGCATTTCACTAAGCCAAGCTGCTGAAGACTGTCCACAAGCCTTTTGGGCACGCTGAACTGCCATTTCTATATTTAGAACATTCGAATTCAAATCTTCCTTATTCATGCAGCCGAAGCTGCATACCAGGACAAAAAGAAAATAAATAAATCCTTTCATAGCTCTCATTCTATTAATTGAAATTACAATTATTAATTGAAATTAAAACTATAATAGCGGTTAAACAAAAAAACTCCATTTCGTACTGAATGGAGTTTTTTGATTTAGAAATAAATGCTTTGGAAATGAACCAACAACTGTCCTACATACATTTTACAAATCCCTTTGGTAATCACAAAAGGTTAGACAAATCTAATCTAAATGATCAATCAAGCTTAATACCTGTAATATTCCGGCTTGTATGGTCCTTCCGGAGTTACCCCTATATATTCCGCCTGATCAGTCGAAAGTGTATCGAGCTCTACTCCCAATTTGGCCAAATGCAAAGCCGCTACTTTTTCGTCCAAATGTTTTGGCAATACATAAACACCCGGCTCATATTGGTCAGTATTCAACCAAAGCTCCAATTGCGCCAATGTCTGATTCGAAAAAGAATTGGACATGACAAATGAAGGGTGTCCTGTGGCACAGCCCAAGTTGACAAGTCTTCCCTCAGCCAGCACTATGATTTCTTTTCCATCCAGACTGTAAAGATCCACCTGTGGTTTGATCACATCTTTGGTCTGACCATATGTTTTGTTTAGCCAGGCCATATCGATTTCATTGTCAAAATGCCCGATGTTACAAACAATGGCTTTATCCTTCATCGCCAAAAAATGCTCCTTGGTAATAATATCTTTATTTCCGGTAGCGGTGACCACAATGTCTGCTTCTTTTACAGCATCAACCATTTTCTTCACTGCGAATCCATCCATTGCTGCCTGTAATGCACAGATTGGATCGATTTCAGTAACAATCACCCTAGCACCTGCACCTCTCAATGAAGCAGCTGAACCTTTTCCAACATCACCATAACCTGCCACAACGGCAACTTTCCCGGCCATCATGATGTCAGTAGCTCTTCGGATAGCATCCACCAGTGATTCTTTACATCCGTATTTGTTGTCAAATTTCGACTTGGTTACAGAATCATTCACATTGATGGCAGGCATAGGAAGCGTACCTTTTTTCATCCTTTCATAAAGCCTGTGTACACCTGTGGTAGTTTCCTCAGATAGGCCTTTGATACCTGCCACAAGCTCGGGATAGTTGTCCAACACCATATTGGTAAGGTCTCCTCCATCGTCAAGAATCATATTCAAAGGATTTTTTTCTTCTCCAAAGAAAATAGTCTGCTCGATACACCAATCAAACTCCTCAGCAGTCATCCCTTTCCAAGCATAAACCGCAACACCTGAAGCAGCAATTGCCGCAGCAGCGTGATCTTGGGTTGAAAAAATATTACAGGAAGACCAAGTTACCTCAGCACCTAATGCTGTTAAAGTTTCGATAAGGACAGCTGTCTGAATGGTCATGTGAAGGCAACCAGCAATTCTTGCACCCTTTAAAGGTTGGGAAGGTCCATATTCTTCTCTTATCGCCATAAGACCAGGCATTTCTGCTTCCGCCAATTTGATTTCTTTCCTCCCCCACTCTGCTAAGGAAATATCCTTCACTTTAAAAGGTGTGTATAATTTTGATTTGATTTCAGACATAATATGTATTCGTATGATTTATAATTTTATTTCAGAGATGCAAAATTAATCTAATTAGAGATATAAGGAAATTAATTCCCGAATAAGAACTTAACCTCTTTAAATGCATAATGTTGAAAATGACCATTTTCTTTTAGAATGATCAGTTTCCCTTCCTCAGTGATACCTTTGATTATCCCCTTGAAAATTTCTTTATCTTCAAAATTACTCCATTCATCAAACCTGAACAGCTTCGAAAGATACTCTTCTTTCAATTGCAATCTTTTTGCTTTTTTTAATTGGATATACCTATTTTCAATATGCTTTATTAAACCTCTAAATAATTCCCAAATATCGAAATCCTGTCCTGCTAGTTGTGTCAATGAACAAACATTGGGCATTGCAAAGTTGCGTTGATTGACATTAAGTCCAATACCAACTATTGATGATTCTAAGGTAGACTGACTAAGTGAATTTTCTATTAAAATCCCTCCCAATTTCCCATCAGTGATATGCACGATATCATTAGGCCATTTGATTTGAAAACCCTCAATGTATTCGGACAATAAATCCAAAATGGAAAGTGAAATGACAATATTTAAAAAAAACTGTTCTGAAGGAATGAGAAATTTTGGTTGAAGTACAAGGGAGAAAGTCAGGTTTTTGCCTTTCTCAGAAATCCATTGATTTCCTCTTTGACCTTTCCCTTTACTTTGATTATCGGTTATAACTATACTACCTTCGAAAACTTCCCCTTTTCTTAACCTATCCTGGGCTTCATCATTGGTAGAGTGACAGTCTGTCAGGTAAATGATATCTTTACCCA
The DNA here is from genome assembly GCF_041751335.1 of Aquiflexum sp. Lineage (GTDB taxonomy): Bacteria > Bacteroidota > Bacteroidia > Cytophagales > Cyclobacteriaceae > Aquiflexum. The sequence goes on along the minus strand of NZ_JBGSXS010000228.1, from coordinate 7,871 downwards.
GAAAAAGCGTATTGGCAAGGATTTTATACATTTCAAATTACTTTATTTGCAATCCAATCAGGAATTAGATTTTGATTCTTAGTACATAAAGGTTTAAATTGTAAAAATACACTAAAAAATATATGACAGCAGAAGAGCTGAGCAAATTAATCGTAAAGGGAATGGAAGAAAAAAAGGCTTCCGATATCGTGGTAATGGACTTGAGAAAGGTAAAAAATTCATTTACTGACTTTTTTGTTATCTGTTCCGGTAATTCCGATACACAAATTGAAGCAATTTCTGATTCAATTGAAGAAGTTACTGAAAGGTTAAAAGAAAAACCTTTTAGAAGTGAAGGGAAAAACAATAAACAATGGATTTTGATTGATTATATCAATGTAGTGGCCCATGTTTTTCTTAAAGAAAAAAGAGAATTTTATGGACTTGAAGATCTATGGGGTGATGCGAAAGTTACAAGGATCGGATCATAATTTTGTTTTTGAACTTTAAAGACCTTAAATCGTTTTAAAAAAAAGCTTGACGAAAATATATAATGAGCGATACGAATAAAAGTAAAAGTAAAAACTTCCTTCCTAAAACTCCGCAGAAACCAAATTTTCAACTATGGTTGATCATTACGGCCGTGATTGTTTTGGTAGGAATCACTTGGTTTAATCAAAGAACCAATGTAATCAATATTACCAAAAGCAAGTTTGAGGATATGTATTTGGCCAATGATGTGGCCAAAGTAACCATCATCAGAAATCAAAATCGAATTGATGTTACGCTGAAAGAGTCAGCATTGGAAAATCAAAAATATAAAAACGAACTTGATTCCAATGGTCCATTTTTTAATCCTTTGGGTCCCCACTATTCTATAGAAGTGGCAAGTGCCGAGAAATTTGAAAAAGATTTTGAAGATCTTGAGAGCAGTGTCCCAGAAAATCAACGAATTGCCTATTCTGTAAAAAATGAGGAATCTTGGACTAATTGGTTTTCAAGTTTCGGATTTTTGATCATTTTATTCGTCTTCTTCTGGATCATGATGCGAAGAATGGCCGGTCCCAGTGGACCAGGTGGACAGATATTTAATGTCGGCAAATCAAAAGCGCAATTATTTGATGCAGAAAATAAAGTCAAAATAACCTTTGACAATGTGGCTGGTTTGGATGAAGCAAAAGAAGAAATTCAAGAAATTGTTGAATTCCTTAAAAACCCTTCAAAATTTACCAAATTGGGAGGAAAAATACCCAAAGGCGCATTGTTGGTAGGACCTCCTGGAACAGGCAAAACTCTTTTGGCCAAAGCTGTGGCAGGAGAAGCAGGAGTTCCATTCTTTACGCTTTCAGGTTCTGATTTTGTTGAAATGTTTGTCGGGGTAGGTGCCGCGAGAGTTAGGGATTTATTTAAGCAAGCCAAAGAAAAAGCGCCCTGTATCATTTTCATAGATGAGATTGATGCCATTGGTCGATCAAGAGGAAAAGGTCAAATGCCCGGGTCCAATGACGAAAGGGAAAACACACTGAACTCCTTGTTGGTTGAAATGGATGGTTTCGGAACCGATTCTGGAGTAATTGTACTAGCTGCTACCAATAGACCCGATGTTTTGGACAGCGCCTTATTAAGACCTGGAAGATTTGACAGACAAATCAGTATTGATAAGCCTGATATAGTAGGTAGAGAAGCTATTTTTAAAGTTCACTTGCAGCCCATAAAGACAGCAGATGATATTGATCCTAAAAAGATAGCTGCACAAACGCCTGGATTTGCGGGTGCTGAAATTGCCAACGTTTGTAATGAAGCAGCATTAATTGCCGCCCGGAGGAATAAAACTGCTGTAGACATGGAGGATTTTCAGGATGCAATTGACAGGGTTATTGGTGGTCTAGAAAAGAAAACAAAAATCATTTCTCCTGAAGAAAAGAAAATCGTAGCATTTCATGAAGCTGGTCACGCAGTAGCAGGTTGGTTCTTGGAACATGCGGATCCTTTAGTCAAGGTAAGTATTGTACCTAGAGGAATAGCGGCGTTAGGTTACGCACAATACCTTCCAAAAGAACAGTTTCTTTACCAAACCGAACAACTCATGGATGAGATGTGTATGACTTTGGGCGGAAGAGCTGCTGAGGAAATCATATTTGGAAAAATATCCACAGGAGCATTAAGTGATTTAGAAAGGGTAACCAAAATGGCTTATTCAATGGTATCTGTCTATGGTATGAATGACAAAATTGGAAACGTATCATTCTACGACAGTAAGTCCCAAGACTATAGAATGACAAAACCATATTCTGAAACCACGGCTGAAACTATCGATGAAGAAGTAAGAAAACTGGTGGCGTCTGCTTATGAAAGAACCAAAACCCTATTACGGAACAAGAAACCTGAAGTAGAAATATTGGCGAAAGAATTGCTGGAAAAGGAGATTTTATTCCAATCTGATTTAGAAAAATTGATAGGAAAAAGACCTTTTGCCAAGGAAACTACTTATGAGGCTTTTACCAAAAAAGTAGTAGAAAAAGAGGATGAAACTCCGACAGTTGAGGTAACTTCTGAAAATGGAAATGGTGATATTATTGAAAAAGAGCCCCAAAAAGTAGAGGATACCAAAGAATAAAATAAAATGTAAAAAAATGAAAAGCCTCCCAAACGGAGGCTTTTTCATTTTCATACTATCTTTGCTCAATCCAAAAAAATTATGAATATCAAACTTCATCAAAAGAAGATCTTTTTTGCTTCCGATTTCCATTTAGGTGCCCCAGATGATACTAGCAGTAAGGCTAGAGAGAATCGAATCATCAAATGGCTGGATTCAATCCAAAATGAATCAGCTGCAATTTTTCTTGTTGGAGATATATTTGACTTTTGGTTTGAATATGATAAAGTAATTCCCAAAGGATTTATCCGTTTCCTAGGCAAAATTTCGCAATTACGGGAAAGAGGTATTCCTATTTTCTTTTTCAATGGAAATCATGACCTGTGGATGGATGACTATTTCACACAAGAACTTGGTATTCCAGTCTTTGACCATCCCATTGAAGTCAATATTGAAAATAAAAAATTTTTAATTGGACATGGTGATGGACTGGGGCCCGGTGATAGACAATATAAAATTCTTAAGAAGATTTTTACAAATCCTGTCTGTCAATGGCTGTTCAAGTGGCTCCATCCTGACCTCGGGATTCGCTTGGCACAGAAATGGTCCAAAAGCAGCCGGATAACTAATTTACAAAACCATGACAATGAGTTTAAAGGAGAAAACGAGTGGATTTGGGCCTATTGTAAAAAAATTGATAAAAATCAGCACTTTGATTTTTATATATTTGGACATAGACACCTTCCTCTTGATCTTCCAGTAGGCAATTCATCTAGGTATTACAACCTGGGTGAATGGGTTCACCAATACACCTATGGCGTCTTTGACGGCAAATCATTTGAAATCAAAAAATTTGAAAATTGAAATCCATACTTCTCATATTGATGTTCCTCTGCCAAAGCCTTCAGTTATTTGGTCAGGTAGATGATTGGGGAATACCCAAAATCATTGACTTTCCCAGATTGGATAAAATTTCGCTGGATAATCAAGGGTTTATTTTCCTTGCCGACTTAGAAGGAAACCTCTATCAATACAGCAAAGAGGGAAAATTCCTGAATAATTTCTCCCCACCAAGACAGGGAAGCTTAAGTCAATTAGAAGCTTTTTGGACTGTTAATATTTTTACATTTTCTGCTGATTTACAGGAATACAGGATTTTGGACAGATTTATAAATCCTGTTTCAGAAAACAGGATTCCCATGAATCTGATTAACCTCGCCAAGGCTGCCACATTGGGTAACAACAATATCATTTGGGTATTTGATGAGACTGATTTATCTCTCAAGCAATTCGATTATCGGCGAAACAGGATTATCCAAAATCAGCCTTTAAATCTGATCATTGATCGTTCGTCGTTGGATATAGTGGATATCAAAGAATATCAAAACCTATTGTTTTTAAATATTAAGGATGAAGGTGTCTTTATCCTTGATAATCAAGGCAATTTCATTAAAAAACTGAATGCTAAGCCTATTCAAAAACTAGGATTTTGGAAAGGGTATCTGATTTATTTGGAGGACGATAAAATAGTGTTTTTAAATTTCCAATCTGAGAAAGTTGAATCAATAAATGTCCCATCAGGCATCAAAGCAAAAGGAATTTTAGTAAATCAAAATCAGGTTTATTTCTATGATGGTAATCAAGTTTGGATATTTGACAAATCAAAAACCCCAATTGAAGGAATATTCTGATCAAAAAAAGGCCATTGGAAAAAATCCCAATGACCTTTTAAAACTCAAATTTCTATTGCTATTAACCGATTTCAACCAATTTGATATCAAAAATCAAATCCTGACCTGCCAAAGGATGATTGGCATCCAAGGTTACTTTTTCTTCATCTACTAGGGCAACTTTCACAGGTACGGGCTGTCCTGCCTGATTTTGAAGTGACAATTCCATTCCTATTTCAGGATTGATATGAGGAGGGACTTGCTCTCTTGGAATTTCCAACATCATGTCTTCTCTCTTTTCTCCATATGCCTCGACACATGGAATTGTTATGCTTTTCTCTTCACCTACTCCCATACCAAATACTGCGGCATCAAATCCTTTGATCATATTTCCATCACCTAAAGTAAACCCAAGAGGATCTCTATTTTCGGATGAATCAAATACGGTTCCGTCTGTTAACCTTCCGGTGTAATGTACTTTAACGGCATTCCCTTTACTTGCTACTGACATATCAAATTATTTTTTGTTAAAGCGTCAAAGGTAATACATTTCATTTTGGATTGAAAACTTGTCCGTAATTGAGTCACTTCATGTCCGTTTTTAAAAACAACCTGTTCATTTATGAACATATTTTTGTTAGATTTATAGCAGAATCTTCCCTCAGAGTGGCTTTTGATTTATGGCACCATTTTGTCATTGAAGATCATATCAAAAAATCCAAAACCAATGGAAAACCAACAACTAGGAAAAATATTGATTATTGATGACAATGAAGACTTGCTCTTCGCTGCCAAAATGTTGTTAAAAAAACATGCGAAAGAAGTTAGTATTGAAAAAGACCCTCGAAGAATCCCTTTCCTGATCAATAACAACAGCTATGATGTCATTTTGCTTGATATGAATTTCACTGATGATACCACATCAGGGAAAGAAGGATTTCATTGGCTTAAACAAATAAAGGAAATTGATCCTAAGGCAGTGGTTATTCTTATAACAGCTTTTGGCGATGTTGAAATGGCAGTTCAGGCACTTAAAGAAGGAGCTACTGATTTTATCCTAAAACCATGGCAAAACGAAAAACTGTTGGCAACGCTTACCTCTGCTTCACGTCTGAAAGAAAGTTACAATCAGGTGGAAAAGCTTTCAACCAAACAGAAACAATTACAATCCGACCTTAAAAAGCCCTATGCGGATATTATTGGACAGAGTGCTTCGATGAAAAATATTTTTTCCATCATCGACAAAGTCGCCACGACCGATGCTAATATTTTGATTCTAGGTGAAAATGGCACAGGAAAAGAGCTAATTGCAAGGGCTATCCATGATAGGTCACATAGAAGGGATGAGATATTTGTGGGAGTGGATATGGGCGCTATCACAGAGTCTTTATTTGAAAGCGAGTTGTTTGGACACAAAAGGGGCTCGTTTACCGATGCCAAAGAAGACCGTGCAGGAAGATTTGAAATTGCGGATAAAGGGACCTTATTTTTGGATGAAATAGGAAATCTTAGCATGCCATTACAATCAAAACTATTGACCGTATTACAAAAAAGAGAAGTAACCAGAATCGGTACAAACAAATCCATACCCGTGGATATCAGATTGATCTGTGCCACCAATATGCATATCCACGACATGGTCATGGACAATACCTTCCGTCAGGATTTACTATACAGGATCAATACAGTGGAAATCTTCCTTCCGCCATTGAGAGAAAGACAGGATGACATACCCTTATTGGCCAATCATTTTCTAAAAAGCTATTCACAGAAATACAGGAAGGATTTCAAAGGATTTACACCTAATGCCATGCAATTGCTTCAAAAGTATAATTGGCCAGGGAATATCAGAGAATTGCAACATGCCATTGAAAGAACAATAATCATGGCCGAAGGTGATATGTTGGATAGCAGAGATTTCTTTTTTCTTTCAGCCAAGCCCTCCAATGAAAAGGCCGCAGTCCCGAATACATTCAACCTGGATGAGGTTGAAAAAAACTATATTCAAAAAGCAATTGATAAGAATGGAGGGAATATCTCCAAAGCGGCCAAAGAATTGGGATTGACAAGAGCCTCGCTTTATCGAAGATTAGAAAAATATGGATTATAAGGTTGGCTTATTAGGTAGAATCATTCTCCTGGCAATTTCACTTTTTTTGCTTGCCTATTTTATTCTTAATGGAACAGGGGTATTCGCCATATCCCTGTTCATCATTTTGATTTTAGCTCAGATAGTTTTTTTCCTTAGTTATGCAGAAAGCTCTTTCAAGAAGGTAAGGCAATTTCTAGATAACATCAAGCAGGATAATTACACAAATGTCTATCCCGTCAAATTTGATGGTACTGAAACAGATGATCTCCATATTGAATTCAACGCCATATTGGCAAAACTTCTGGAAGATCAGGCAGAAAAAGAAGCCAATTATCAATATTTCCGATCGGTCTTTCAACATCTGAGTATTGGTTTGATCACATTTGATGAAGATGGCAAAGTCCAGATTGTAAATACAGCTGCCAAAAGAATGATCAATATTCATCAACTGACCAATATAAAAGAGGTTGAAAAAATCAATAAAGAACTTCATCATGCCATTCATTCTCTCCGGACCGGGGGAAGTGAACTGATCAAAATTGCGCATCCCGACGGTATCATGCAGCTTTCAGTCTATGTGATTGAACTGGTGCTGAGAGATACCAAATTCAAATTGGTATCACTTCAGAATATTCAAAGTGAGTTGGAGGAAAAAGAAATGGAGGCATGGCAGAACCTGGTCCGGGTGTTGACCCACGAAATCATGAACAGCATCGCTCCTATTTCCTCTTTGGCATCTACAGTCAAAGGAGATATAGAATCCAAGATCGACATCAATGAACCTGTCAACCCAAGTGACCTGGAAGATTATTTGATGGCCATCAGTACCATTGAAAAAAGAAGCGAAGGCATGATCAATTTTGTGAGTGATTTCAGAAGTCTCGCCCATATCCCAACACCAAAATTCCAAACAATAAGGCTTAAGGGGCTTTTTGACCAATTGGAAACCTTGATGCAGCATCAGTTTGACACCAATCAGATTCAGCTCAAAAAACATATTGAACCAGATGATTTGATTCTCTTTGGAGATCAGACTTTAATTGAACAGGTTTTAATCAACCTGATACAAAATGCTATCCATGCTGTAGAGGACACAATAAGCAGAATTATTTCACTTGATGCTTTTATAGATGAATCCGGGAAAATAATCCTGGAAGTGACCGACAGCGGAAGGGGTATAGAAGAGGATGCTTTGCCAAAAATATTTATCCCATTCTTTACTACGAAAAAGAAAGGTTCAGGAATAGGCTTGAGTTTATCCAAGCAGATCATGCGCAGGCACAAAGGAAATATTCAGGTTAGATCTAAATTGGGGGAAGGAACAACCTTCAAATTGATATTCAATGCCTAAAAAACAATTGATTATTTTTTGGAATAAATAAAACCCGGTCCATCACAGGCAGCCCATGTGAAATTAGTGAGTTTTTTAGAATTATTGATATACATGAATTCCTGATTACCTTCCCCGCAATTGGCCACCAAGGCAAGGTTCGTGTCAAAAGTGAGAATGAGCTCGTATAAAAAGACAGAATTG
>NZ_JBGSXS010000227.1:0-52746 GCF_041751335.1 Aquiflexum sp. | reverse complement strand
AAAAAGCCTCCTCCACCTCATATTTCCACAGGTAAAAGTTTGCCCTTTCCAATCCTTCAAAAGACCTGCCGGGATTGGTTCGAATGATTACACGCTTGCCTTCATCATCAGCCAACTTTACCATTTGATGGCTTCCGAAATAGGAAATCTTGACAATTTTGCCGGTCAGTTGCTGACCATCTCTTTGTACTACCTCACCATGTTCGGGACGGAATTGTAAGAGAACTTTGCCGGTAAATTTTTTTGCTTCAGGATCAGCAATAAAGCCAAAAGATGTGTAGTATCCTTCCTCCGTAGGCGTTGCCAAGATTTCATTTTGTTTACCAAAAAAATTTGCCACATATGGGTTGACAGGATTTTCATAGAGATTTTTTGGAAGATCAATCTGCTGTAAATATCCTTTGTGCAGGATTGCGATACGGTCAGCTGTAGATAAGGCATCTTTGGTGTCATGAGTGACAAAAATTGCCGTGATACCTGTTTTTTTGATAATCTGACGGATTTCTTCCCTTACCTGATCTTTGAGCATGGCGTCCAAATTACTGAAAGGTTCATCCATTAAAAGGATTTTGGGATTTGGAGCAATTGCTCTTGCCAAAGCGACACGCTGCTGTTGACCACCGGATAGTTGGTGTGGATATCTTGAAAAATCTTCTTTTAATCCAACTAATTTAAGTGTTTCTAAGGCGATCTGTTCTGGATTTCCTTTTGCTTTTTGGAGACCAAATTTTACATTTCCAAGGATAGTAAGGTGGGGGAAAAGCGCATAATCCTGAAACACCATCCCAACCTGTCTTTCGTGTGCAGGGACAGATTTTACACCTTCTACGATGGTCTGTCCCAAAAGTGAAATAGATCCTGAATCGGGATGTTCCAATCCGGCTATCAATCTTAGCAAGGTAGTCTTCCCGGACCCACTTTCTCCGACCAAGGCAAGAATCTCCCCCTCCTCTACATCAAAGGAAACGTCATTGACAGCAAACTCATCTGCCTGATTATATTTTTTATTGATGTGTTGGAGTGATAAAATCCTCATCCGGGTTTATAAAAGCTTTCTCTAAAGTTCTCTTTTTTTGATCAATCTGTTCAGGAAAATGATAGGAATGATTCCTGTAAGAATGATAATCAGTGCGGCATTGGCTGATTCAGCAATCATCTCGTTTGTCGCCATGTCAAAGGCCTTGGTGGCCAAAGTTTGGAAATTAAACGGACGAAGAATCAAAGTTAAGGGTAATTCTTTTAATACATCTACAAATACCAGCAATATGCCTGACACCAAACTTGTTTTGATCAATGGAAGGTCAATTTTCCACAATGTCCTTGTACTTCTTACACCAAGAAGCCGGCTTGCTTCATTGACATGGATACCTATTTTTTGAAAACCTGCTTCTACAGGATTGTAGCCTACCGCCATAAATCTTACGATATAGGCAAATACCAAGGCAAACAAAGTCCCCGAAAACAACAGCCCAGCAACTTGGGTGGTGAACAAGGTCCCGTAAACCCATTTATCCAAAGCTATAAATGGGATCATCACACCCACAGCAATGACTGCACCGGGAATAGCATAACCCAAGGTGGCAATTTTGGAAATATTTTTAACCCATTTAAATGGACTCAATCTCAATGCATACAATAACACAATGGAAAGAATAACAATAAAAATTCCACTCATTGCCGCCAACCCAAAACTTCTATAGATTAATAAAAAGAAGTCCTGATTCATCACCTTTGAATAAGTCATGCTGACCCATTGCAATAGCTGGAGAAATGGAAACAAAAAACTTAATGAGAATATAGAGGCACATATTCCTGAGTATAATACTTTTTTGCCCAAGGTTGGGTGAACACGGGCAGTAGGTTTTTGTAAGCCATTGACAGAGGAATATTGACGATTTCCCCGCTGTAGGGATTCTAGGTATAGAATCACAAAAACAAACACCATCAAGATTGCTGCTAAATAAATAGCTGTCGATGAATCTCCCATGGAAAACCATGCTCGGAAGATTCCGGTAGTGAATGTATTTACGCCAAAGTATTTGACAGTACCATAGTCGTTCAATACTTCCATAGAAGCTAATGCTATGCCGGCAACTATAGCTGGTCGGGCCATAGGTAAGGCGACTTTAAAGAAAGTTTTGAAACGATTTGCCCCCAACAGAAATGAAGCTTCCTGCAAAGTTTTGGATTGCTGTAAAAAAGATGACCTTGTGATTAAAAATACATAAGGAAAAAGCGTAATTGATAAAATAAAAATCGCACCGGGAAGGTTCATGATATCAATCAAGCTGCCTTTGACCTGTATATCAAAAGAATTTCTGAAAAAAACCTGTATGGGTCCTGTATATCCTAATAAGCCTACATATGTATATGCCATGATATAACCGGGAAACCCCAAAGGCAAAATCAACAGCCATTCAAAATATCGTCTTCCAGGGAATTCATAATTGGATACCAGCCAAGCAGTACTCACGCCAAGGAGGAAAGTCATTACTGCGACTCCCAAAAGCAAAAGGAAGGTATTTTGGAAATATCCTAAAAGCAAGTTATTGACAATATGGTACCAACTTCCACCAGGCCTATCAAAAAGTTTTATAAAAATTGTAAATAATGGAGTGGCTACCAGCAGCAGTATCAGCAGCGAGTAGCCAGTCCATTTATTCCACCAAAAGTAATTTCTTTTTAAAATATCCAAAACGGTTATTTATTTCCAACCCACTTTGTCAAATATGATGACAGCATCATTGTTGTTGTCCCCTAAGACTGACAGGTTAAGATCATCTGCTTTAAAGGAACCCCAGTTTTTTAATAAGTCTGAAAATTCAACTTTAGGGTTAACGGGATATTCAAAGTTAATATTTGCCAAAACTCCTTGTGCTTCCACGTTGGAAAGGAATTCGATCAGTTTGACAGCATTTGCTTTGTTCGGGGCGTATTTTGTCACTGCAGCACCCGATATATTGATATGTGTACCTCTATCAGATTGATTAGGGAAGAATATGGAAATTTTATCAGCTGCTTTTCTCTCCTCCTCATTGGCATCATTGAGCATGATACCGATATAATAGGTATTGACGATTGCAACATCACCTTCGCCTGAAGCTACTGCTTTCACCTGATCTCTGTCACTTCCTTTGGGGGATCTCGCCATATTTTCCAATAATCCTGTAGCCCATTTTTCGGCACCTTCTTTCCCATGATGAGCGATCATTGATGCTAAAAGAGATTGGTTATAGATGTTTTCTGAACTCCGGGTAAGTACCCTTCCCTTCCATTGTGGTTCAGTCAGCGCCTCATAGCTACTCAATTCTTCTGGATTTACCCTTTCTTTGCTGTAAGCGATGATCCTAGCACGGTAGGTCAAGCCAAACCAAAATCCTTCGGGGTCTCTGAATTTGGGAGGAATATTTAAACTCAGGGTTTCAGAACTGACGGATTGTAAGAGGTCTTTTTCTTCTGCCCTGTGGAGTCTACCTGCATCTACAGTGATGAGCACATCGGCTGGTGAATTGGCTCCTTCCAACTCCAATTTTTGTATCAGTTCATCCGCAGAAGCTGACACTACATTCACTTTGATTCCTGTTTTTTCACTGAACAGATCAAACAATTTTTGGTCTGCTTCATAATGTCTATGGGTATAGACATTGACCTCTTCCTGCTTTTCATTTCCTGTACCGCATGAAAACAAAATTGCCCCAAAAGAGGCGATTAGAGTCGATTTGATGATATTTTTCAACATATATTGGTTTGATAATGGGGCGAAATTAATCATTATTTAAATCAAATCTAAATAAAAAGAAAAAGATTTTTATATTTGTGGGCCTTGGGAGATCAAGTGATTTTTGGAAATTATAGGTGTCATTTTAAATTTAAAATATGACGATTCAACAGCTCGAATATATTATTGCAGTGGACAAACACAGGCATTTTGGCCATGCAGCTGAATCTTGTTTTGTCACCCAGCCAACCCTGAGTGCACAGATCAGTAAATTGGAAAAAGAGCTAGACATCATCCTTTTTGACCGTTCCAAAATGCCTGTCATCCCAACTGAAATCGGTGTTCAGGTAATTGGACAAGCCAAAAGGGTGGTTTCCGAAAGTAAAGGGATATATGAATTGTTGTCGCAGTTGAAAGGGGATGTCAGTGGGGTGATCAAATTGGGTATTATTCCCACACTTGCACCTTATATTTTACATCGCTTTATCAAAGGGTTTTTGGAAAAATATCCAAATGTAAAGCTTCAAGTGGAGGAAACTGTCACGGAGGAAATTCTCAGAAAGCTTAAAAATGATGAGCTGGATCTTGGGTTGGTAGTGACACCATTGGATGAACCCGGGATTGTAGAAAAACCTATGTTTTACGAAAAATTCTTTGCTTACTTATCCAAAGGGCATCAACTTCTCAAAAAAGAAAAGCTAACGGTTAAGGATCTGGAATCTGATGACATGTGGATGCTTCAACAGGGCCATTGCTTCCGCGATCAGGTATTGAATTTATGCAATCAGAACAAGTTTGAAAGGAATAATTTCCACTATGAAAGCGGTTCTTTGGAAGGTCTGAAAAACATGGTCAATCAATATACCGGTATCACGCTTCTTCCTGAATTGGCTACGTTCTCATTGAATGAGGAAGAAAAGCAACGTCTGAGGAAATTCAGTGATGAGGAACCTATAAGAGAAGTAAGTATTGTGTTGACCAGAAGTTTTTTGAAAAAGAGATTGGTGGAACTACTCTACAATGAAATCTGTGCTGCTATCCCACAGGCTATGACTTCCAAATCGCATGGGAAAGTAGTGAGGTTTAAGTGAAGAAGTTGGAATTTGGAAGTCCGAAGTTAAGAGAAGGCGAGTGAGAAATAAGATCCAAGAGTCAAGAACCAAGAATCAAGAAAGGTTTGACATTTAAGGTTGATATTTAAGTTGGAGCCTAAACCCTTGGCAGATTAAATTATAGACTTTAAGGGAGATACAACTAGTTGGATATTTTTGTAAATCCATTTCATCACAGAAATTTTGTAATTTTCCAATCTTAAAATCTTAAAATTTTTCAATTTAAAAATCTAAAATCTAAAATCCACCAATCTTCAATCCCCATGTCCTCCCACCATTTTGTCAAAGAACAGCAAGAACCTGCTTTAATTATTTTAAATACTGAAGTTATAGGCTTTGATGTGATTGCGCCTTTATTGGAATGGATACCGACGATTTTGGTAGCGCAAAAAGAAGTATTCACCGTGATTTCTTGGGGAATTAAAATCGACTTGATTATAGCCGAAATGGATTTTCAGCAGCAGCATTTTCATTTACTTGAAGAGCAGTATCCGGTCAAATTTCTGGGAGTTAAGGAGGGGGATTTCTTAGGTGAGGGCTTGCAATACCTCGTTGCTTCCAAGCATTCCGCAGTAAACATTATTGGTTTTGATCATCAAAAAGTAACTGAATTGGAGGCCAAACTTGAATTTTTGGATATTGTGGTTTGGGATGGGTCTACCCGGTATTTCCCTGTGAAAAATGGAGCGTTCAAAAAGTGGTTCCCGGCATGTGCTGTTCAATTACATGCCCCTGATGGGACTTTGATAGAAATGAAAACAAGTGATTCCTCAGAAATAGTTGAAATAAAATATGCAACTATGGTAGAGGTAGAGGAGGGTTTCACCATTTTTAAATCAAACAGCGTTTTTTGGATTGGTGAATTTGCCCAATGAAAAAACTATTATAAAACTGCACTTACTATTCTATCTCTGTTGTTCAGGTCTTTGTGGATCCTGATATTTTTAAAACCATTATCAGTCAAAAGTTCCAATGTAATAGATCCCAAAGCTTCATTGATTTCAAAATATAGTTTTCCATTGGCATTTAGCGCATTTTTTGCCTTTTGGACAATTACCCTGTAAAATAATAACGGATCATCATCTTGGACAAACAGGGCCAAGTGAGGTTCATATTTCAACACATTGTCATGCATCATTTCTTTTTCGGATATTCTCACATAAGGGGGATTGCTGACAATGATGTCCAAGTTATTAAAAGGTATTTCCTCATTTAATATATCACACTTTTGAAAAATAACTTTTGCTCCAAGAGAAGATGCATTCTGTGAAGCCATTGAAAGGGCTGAATCACTGATATCCAAACCAAAAACTTCGGCGTACTTTATCTCTAAAGCTAAAGTAATGGGAATACATCCCGAACCTGTCCCGATATCCAGAATCCGCATTCCGGATTTTTTGTTTTCCTTAATGATCAAATGTACAAGCTCCTCTGTTTCATTTCTCGGAATCAATACATTGGAATTGACCGATAATTCTCTTCCATAGAATGGTGCTTTTCCTGTGACATATTGAATCGGCTTTCCTTCAAGCAGTTCACTGAATGCATTTTCAAGTTCAAGTGGAAAAGCATCCAAAACAAAATTACTTGTAATATCTTTTCTACTTTTCCCCAAATACGATTCAAAAAGCCAAGTAATCAGAGATTCGGATTCCTGTCTGGAATACAATCCCTGAAGTTGTGAAGAATAAGATTGGAATAGTTCGGAAAGGGTCATGTTGAAATAAATAAATTCAAAGTTAAAAATTATGCCCTAGATAAATCAAAACTTCCATTTTCTGTTACCTGTTTATATTAATCAGTTTGTAAAATGCTATTGCTCCTAAACCATAACACAAAACATCTATTATATCTGCAGTGTAGGTAGAGGACCACCGGGGTAAGAAGAATTCAAACAAAAAGGAAAAATAGGCCCAACCGACTAATACCTGTATTTTACTAAAAACAAACTTTTCTTTGAGAGGATGTATCCACCTATATACCTGCAAAGTAATACCCAAGATTACAGGCATTGCCAATAAATCATCGAGATAGGCATGGACATAATTGATAAAAATCTTCATCACTTTTTCCAAAAATTGATTGAGCCAAAAAATCAGGCAGGGGATCAGAAAAAAGGGATTTTTTAAAACTGACATCATCCAGGCAATGCAGCGATAAGCGCAGCAAGAAATGTAATAATGGCCATGTAAATGGTGTAAAAGAAGTTTCCGGCCTTTTTGAGACCTTTCATGAGATCATTATCTGTATCTTTTATATGAAAAATCCATTGTTCTTTGTTGGCCTGAATATCTTTTTGACGGCTTTCATGGTATTCCAAATCACGGCCACCCAAGGATTTTCCGCAATGCTCGCAGATGTCTTTGATGTCGGTGGTCCACTTGGACCAATTTCCACAATGTGGACATTTTTTCTCTCCCATAGTACAAAAATAGGGAACAAAACCTAAAGAGGGGTTTAATCTATTTAAAACTTCCTTATATCATTCAGTGTTGACTGAATTCGACTGAGGGTTCTTCTTGTAAATCTTCACTGTTATTGATCGCAGTTTTCTTTTTTATAATAAAATTTCCAATGACAAGGGCATCAAGACCTGTTGAAAAAAAACAACGGATGGCATCTTTCGGTGATTCCACCACAGGTTCGCCCTGAATATTGAAACTGGTATTAAGAACTACAGGAACGCCTGTTTTATCTCCAAGTTTTTTGATAACATCATAATATCTCGGATGTAGTTCTTTTCTAACTGTCTGTAATCTTGCACTTCCATCTACATGGGTTACAGCAGGAATGATTCGTTGCTGATCTTTGAGTACGTTACAGACTTTTAACATAAATGGGGCTTCAACGTCTAGGTCAAAAAACTGATCTTTGGCTTCCACAATAGCCGATGGGGCAAAAGGACGGTATGCCTCTCTAAACTTGACTTCGGAATTTATTTTGTCCTTCATATCCGGGAAAGCTGGGTTGGCAAGGATACTCCTGCTACCCAAGGCCCTTGGGCCAATTTCCATTATTCCTTGAAACCAACCTATTATTTTTCCATTTTCTAGGAGAGAGGCCGCTTCTTCACAGATATCTTCGTGGTACAGGTAATGTAGCTTACAGGCTTTTAAGGTTTTTTCTATTTCCTCATTGGTATAACTGGTTCCGACATACGGATTGAGGTGGACAAAATTTCTCGGTTTTTTGGACATGCCGTTGTAGAGATAATAAGCCGCCCCAATAGCGGTTCCATTATCCCCTGCTGCAGGCATTACATATATATCTTTAAATTTACTCTCCCTGACAATCCTTCCGTTCATAACACTATTGAGTGAAACTCCACCGGAAATCACCAAATAATCGGTTTTGGTTTTTTGATAAAGAATTTCACAAATTTCGAGTACCCGGTCCTCTAATACGCTCTGGAAGGCAGCTGCCACATCCATGTGGTGTTTTTTGATTGGTTCTCCCGGTGACCGTGGTTCTCCGAAAATTTGGATAAATTTTGGTGATAGATGGGAATGCTTCCCATAGTTTAGGTTTTGATACCTGAAATAACTCAGGTCAATATGGATTCCCCCATTTTTATCAATCCTTACTATCTTCTCAACTTCTTTCTTAAAGACATTTGGATCACCCATAGGAGCTAAACCCATCGTCTTTCCCTCATCATAGTTTGTTATAAATCCACAGAAAGAGGTGACAGCTTCATAGAAAGACCCTAAAGAATTGGGGAAAAAGCTTTCTCCGAATGTTTGTATTTCATTGTCTTTCCCAAAACCCAACATCGCTGTGGCCCATTCCCCTGATCCATCTATCCCTAAAAGTGCAGCTTCCTTGTATGGAGATACAAAAAACGATCCCGGTGCATGGGCAAAATGATGGGGAATAAAATGGACTTGTGGACCATCTTTTTTTGATGTGTATGCATCATTGAACCATCTCCAAAAGGATTTTTGTTTTCTGTAAGCATGGACAAATTCATGACTGATAAAGTGTCTTAAGCTTTTTGGGTTACTGATGGCGTATCTTAGTTTTTTCCCTAAGTTATGAGTGGGTTTAATTGAAACGGCAATATGGTCAATATCTTTAATTGTTAAGTTGGCCATTTTCAGACATCGGTCGATTGCTTTTTCCGGGAATTTTTTGGTGTGCTTGTCTCTATTCAAACGCTCTTCTTCAATAGCGGCGACAAGTTGTCCGTCCACGACAATACATGCTGTTGAGTCATGGAAATAGTAATTTAGTCCTAAAATAACCATAATTAATTTTTTTTGCCAGAGGGTGAAATCTGGGAAATTTAAACAAATAGGATGTGAAAATTAAAAATTTAAATCAGATTAATGCAATTTTATACAAAGAATTTTAATGTTTTAATTATTTCAAAAAAAACATATTAAATTTTGTAGCATTGATACATAAAATTGCGTCTTAAGGAAAAGCTAAAACATCTTATGAAAAAAATACTTCCTTTCGCATTAACTATTTTCGCAGTGATCATGCTCTCATTCCAATGTGATGATCTTGAAAATAAAGAGTTAGCCTCAGATGCATGTATTGATACATCAAAAATCAAAACAGATGCGGCCTGTTATATGATTTATGACCCGGTCTGTGGCTGTGATGGAAAAACCTATTCCAATGATTGCATTGCGATGAATAGCGGAGTGTTGACTTTTGTCAAGGGCAAGTGTGATTGATATTTTCCTTTTCCACAAAAAAACAAACTATATTTCCATTAGGAGGCATTTTAATAATTAATGTAAGATCAAAAATTGCTGATAATCTTTTTTTTCCATTTGAGTTATTTCCAAGAATTCAACTTTTGCCATGGGAGGTCCTTCTCTTAACCAATTTTCCATTTCCTGAATTGCCCTGATGTCTCCTTCCATTTCTAATACAACAGTTCCGTCGGTATCGTTTTTAACCCAACCCTTAATTCCCAAGGTAACTGCTTTTTGTTGGGTGCTTTTTCGAAAAAACACGCCCTGAACTCTTCCAAATACGCGGACCTGTTTATTGATCTTCATACCATTTTTCATCAAAGGTACTGGTTACCTCTACGTCAGCTGTGAGTACCTTATAAACCATCCAAATAATCGGAATGGGCGAGATTGAAAACATAAACAAGATTAATCCGGTATTTAAATTTGCTTGAATAGCAGTGATATAAATGATCAGAAAAGTTGTCACCAAATAGACGGGAAATAGGTAATTTTTCATGTTGGTTGTTATTTTGTTTTCAATTATTAAACCTGAATGGGACTCTTATTGTTATGATGCAGATATGAAAGGTTTTCGTTTTACACAGTATGTTCCTCCACAAGATCCGGAGAAAAATGCGTTTGATAATTTACTCAATATTTTCCTGCAATTGGTTACAATGACCGGAGGAGATGTTGCAGAAGCTTTGGCTTGGTTGACCAACCTAGACAAGAGATACAATATGACCAATCCCAATTATGGAATTGGTGATTTCATAGAAGACCTCAAAACCAAAGGATATCTTACGGAAGAAAACCAAAAAGGTGAATTTAAAATCACAGGTAAAGCAGAACAATCAATCCGGAAAAATGCATTGGAGGAGATATTTGGTAAACTGAAAAAAGGAAAAGGCGGACTTCATAAGACAACACATTCTGGTCAGGGAGAAGAAAAGGGGACTGACAGGAGGCCCTATAATTTTGGTGACAATCTGGATCAAATTGCGCTCACGGACTCTATCAGAAATGCTCAGGTCAATCACGGATTTGGAGGGGATTATCTTTTGACCGAAGATGATCTGGAAGTAGTTGAAAATGAATTCAGGACACAGACTTCCACAGTTTTGATGATTGATATTTCCCATTCCATGATTTTGTATGGAGAGGACAGGATTACACCGGCCAAAAAGGTTGCGATGGCTTTGGCAGAATTGATCAAAACCAGGTATCCCAAAGACACTTTGGATATCATAGTGTTTGGAAATGATGCCTGGCAGATTGAAATCAAGGATTTGCCTTATTTACAGGTAGGGCCTTATCACACCAATACCGTGGCCGGATTGGAACTTGCCATGGATTTGCTCAGAAGGAGAAAAAACCAAAACAAGCAGATTTTTATGATTACTGATGGAAAACCTACTTGTCTGAAGGTTGGAATCAAGTATTATAAAAACGCTTTTGGCATTGACAGTAAAATTCTTAGCGAGACCCTCAAACTAGCGGCCCAATGCCGCAAACTGAAAATACCTGTCACCACATTCATGATTGCTTCCGACCCTTATCTTAAAGAATTTGTAAAGGAATTCACAAAAGTGAATAACGGAAACGCATACTACAGTAGCCTCAAAGGTTTGGGGGATTTGATTTTTGAAGATTATAGACGAAACAGAACCAAAAAATTTTAAACATGGATTACCAAAAATTAGCAGGAAAAGACTTATTGAAAATAGTTACCCTTGGAGAACTAAAAGCATCAGGATATCAGTCAAAACCCATCAAAGAAGAATTGAGACTAAATCTGATCCAAAAAATCAAGAATAAGGAAAATGTATTTGAGGGGATTTGGGGATATGAAGATACCGTCATCCCCGATATCGAAAGGGCCATTCTTTCGAGGCATAATATCAATCTTTTGGGATTAAGAGGTCAGGCCAAAACAAGAATAGCCCGATTGATGACACATCTTTTGGATGAGTATATTCCTGTGGTATCAGGGTCAGAATTGAATGACGATCCTTTGAATCCTATTTCTACATTTTCAAGAGAAATGATTGCGACTAAAGGAGACCATACACCTATTTCGTGGTGGCATAGAAATGATAGGTATACCGAAAAACTGGCTACACCTGATGTATCTGTTGCTGATCTGATCGGCGATGTTGACCCTATCAAGGCTGCCACAATGAAACTTTCTTATAATGACGAGCGCGTGATTCATTATGGGTTGGTTCCAAGGTCTCACAGATCCATTTTTGTGATCAATGAATTGCCGGATTTGCAGGCTAGGATTCAGGTAGCATTATTCAATATACTCCAGGAAGGAGATATTCAGATCAGGGGCTTTAAGCTCCGGTTGCCTTTGGATATTCAGTTTGTATTTACAGCCAACCCTGAGGATTATACCAATCGAGGTAGTATTGTAACTCCCCTCAAAGACAGAATCGAAAGTCAGATCATCACGCACTATCCCAAAAACATTGAAATTGGAAAACGCATTACCAAACAAGAAGCAAGGCTGGAAGGCAAGCCAATTTCAAAAATCCATGTACCGGAATTGATGAAGGATTTGATTGAGCAGATAGCGGTGGAAGCAAGGAAGAGTGAATATGTGGATGAAAAAAGTGGTATTTCTGCAAGATTGACGATTTCAGCATACGAAAATTTGATTTCTGCAGCAGAGAGAAGAATTTATATGAACAATGAGGAAAATACCGTAGTGCGAGTTGCAGACCTGATTGGTATTATCCCTGCTATCACCGGAAAAGTAGAATTGGTCTATGAAGGAGAACAGGAAGGTGCAGGACTTGTTGCTTATACTTTAATTGGGAAAGCAGTGAGGACCTTATTTACTGACTATTTTCCATCCCCGGAGCAAAAGAAAAAAGAAAAGGAGCCAAATACTTATGTACTACCGCTATCATGGTTTGGTGATGGGAATTCTCTGGACATTTTGGCCTCCCAAAGTGACAAAGAATATAAATCCAGTCTACATCAGGTACCAGGATTGGAGGATATTGTCACAGGAACCCTGAAAAACCTTCCCGAAAAAGAAAAAGAGTTCTTCATGGAGTTTGCCCTTCATGGGCTTGCAGAATATAGTCAACTTAGCAAAAAACTATTGGATACGGGATTACAATTCAAGGATCTTTTTAGCTCCATGTTTGATATGGGGGCTCCTGAAGAGGGTGATTTTGATGAAGATGATGTTTAAATCTGGCAAAACGTAAGGTCGTTGAATCATGGTATAAGTATAAATTAAAATAATATTGATTACCTTGTGGTCTCCACAACCTTTATTATTTACATCTAACTTTAAAATCATGGACTTATTCAAAAAATTAAAATCATTTCTAATCCTTGTTCTCGCATTGGGATTCTTGTTTGCAACTGCAACGACATCTTGTGGTAACAAAAAAACAGCAGAGGATACAGAGCAAGTTGAACACTCGCATGATGGAGATGAACATCCTTCTGATGGTGATGAGCACCCGAAAGCTGATAGCACAGGAAGTGAGCATCCGAAGAATTAAATCCTGCTTACTTTAATCTTGAAATCAAAAGGCTGTGGTAACACAGCCTTAATTTTTTCTGGTAAATGAAAATGTGGTCAAAGGATAGGCAATTTCTTTTCCCACTTCCATGAGAGGATAAGCAATGAAATTTATAGGACCAGATGCAGGACTTGGAGACACTTCGAGATCTCTTCCTTGGCTTAATTCTATGCGATTGGCTGGGTGACGGCCAAAATAATAAGTTGCCAATGCAGTGTATTTATTCCCCTCACTGATGTCGATTGGCCACCACTTTCCTTCTGCATAGAATTCCGCCCAACAATGATAGCCATCGATACCGCCCTCATCTCTGTCAGAAGGGATAGACGCTCCAATGGAAAACCTTGCAGGAATACCTATCGATCTTGCCAAGGAGATAAAAAATGAATGAAATTCAGTACAGTTTCCGGTTTTGGAATCACAGGCATACACAGCATCTCCTCTTCCATAGTCTCCAAATTTCATATAGCGCATGTTGTCAATGATATAATCATAAAGCGCTCTGGCTTGTAATAATTTGCTGTCATCTTCTTTTCCTTTTATTACTTCGTTGGCTATTTCGGAGAATTGCCCGCCAATAGGCATTAATAAATTTGGTTCTAGATAGATTTGATTAATCGGCTGAACAGCGTCATAGGGACCTTTTTCTTTCCTTTGAACTCTATACTTTATTTCTAATTTCTCGTTGCTTTGTTCTGGAGCTAGTTCTATGAATAGGATTTTATTATTGAAAACTTTCTCTTCCAAGAATTTATGTTTTCCAGGGATTTGCATAGAAATTACTTCTATATCTTGATAATCATCAGATTGGGCAATTGGTATCCAAACTCTAGCGCTGTCTTTGATCACAGGAATTTTTGCCTGATAAGAAAACTCAAATTCATCCCTTCCTTCAATTACTCCTAAGAGGTCGTTTGAGGCAGTTTCTACGGGGACTCTTCGCCATGTTTTGTCGACCACTTGTTTCCAGGTATAGAAGGGTTTGCCATTTAATTTGTGGAGGGAAGTTTCTGTGACGAGCATATTTCCCGGTTCCCCTTCAAGAAAAAAATCAACATCATAGACATCGCCTTTCTCATCTGCGAGATCTACACAGGCAAAATGTCTGTTTGGACCAAGATTGGACAGGTATTCTGTATGAACCCTTACCAACTTTAATTTTAGATTTCGCTCCGAATCATTAATCAAAAAGTAACCATCATTCTGAGTTGTTTCCCGATCTATATAAGCTTTGATACCCTGTTCGATTTCTTGGATTGATATTTTTTTAGTGGAATTTTCAGTGGAAGATGTTGATTGCTCCTGTTTTTCTTTTGAATTTGAAAAACAGGAGGTCAGTAAAGCAAAAAGGACGAATAAAAAGAATCTTGAGGTGATCATAACAGGATTAATCATTTTTATGGGTTTTATTCATGGCATTGTCCAAAAGGTAAGTATTCGTACCCAATTGAACCATAGATAATTTATGAAAGGATTGATTTTTGGAATTTCAACCCACAACTTTAAAAAAAAGACCCTTAAACACCCTCATACTTCATCCCCCATCCTTCATCTAAAGAGATTGCCACGTCGCACGAAGGATTATTCAAAATATCAAAGTTTCCCAAGTGCTCCTCGCAATGACGCGCCACCTCATCTCCATCCTTCCTCTCTTATCCCTCCTCCTTCATCTCCCTATGCCCCAAATCTAAGATCTAAGATCTAAAATCTACCCCAGTACCCTCATCCTTTATCCTTCCTCCCTCATCCTTTACTTCAGTGCCTTTCAGGAGCCAATCCGACTTTTTCAGGGGACCTCCAAAGAGCTGAAAGCAATAACTCCCTCATAAAGAGAAATTCTTTTGGGATTTTATCATAGGCTTTTTCAAAGAGTTCCGAATGACCAAGCAGTTCAGCTTTCCATGGTTCTGTCTCAATGATCATGATATTATTGAAGTCTTCTCGGGTAAAATTTTCAAGTCCAGTCCAGTCCATATCCTTGTATCTTGGTCTCCATCCAATTGGGCATTCGACGGCGGAAATCTTCCCTTTGCAACGACCTATGATCCATTTCAAAACCCGCATATTGTCACCAAATCCCGGCCATACGAAGTTTCCATCTTGGTCTTTTCTAAACCAATTGACACCGAATATTCTTGGTGCATTTTCCAAATCCCGGCCAAACTGTAGCCAGTGATTGAAGTAATCTCCCATATGGTAACCCATAAATGGAAGCATTGCAAATGGATCTCTACGAACTTTTCCTATTTCCCCAAAAGCAGCTGCCGTCATTTCAGATCCCATAGTTGCAGCCATATAGACCCCAAAATTCCAATTGAAAGCTTGATATACCAAAGGTACCGCTGTACTTCTGCGCCCCCCAAATATAAAGGCTGTAATCGGAACACCTTCAGGATTGTCCCATTCTGGATCTATAACCGGGTTTTGGTATGCCGGGGCAGTGAATCTGGAATTGGCATGCGCAGCTGGTTTTCCGCTGTTTTTATCATAAGGCTTACCATGCCAATCTGTAAGGCCTTCGGGAACTTCTTTGGTCATACCTTCCCACCAAACATCACCGTCTTTGGTAATGGCTACATTGGTAAAGATGGTATTCTCTTTGATACTTTCCATAGCACTTGGATTGGTATTGTAGTTGGTGCCAGGTGCTACACCAAAATATCCGGCCTCGGGATTAATCGCGTGTAATTTACCATCATTACCTTTGTGAATCCAGGCGATATCATCACCTACTGTGGTTATTTTCCAACCTTCCAATTCTTCGGGTGGAAGCATCATCGCAAAATTGGTTTTTCCACAGGCACTTGGAAAAGCAGCAGCTACATAGCTTTTTTCATTTTGCGGGCTCTCCACGCCCATGATAAGCATGTGTTCTGCCAACCAGCCTTCCTCTCTTCCCATCGTGCTGGCAATACGGAGCGCAAAACACTTTTTGCCCAACAGGGCGTTTCCACCATAGCCACTTCCATAGGAAATGATCAATTTTTCTTCAGGAAAATGGGATATGTACTTTACATTTGGATTGCAGGGCCATTTGACATCTTCCTGACCTTTTTCGAGTGGAGCGCCCAATGTGTGGATACATTTCACGAAGTTTTCATCAATATAGGGTATTGCCTGATTTCCCATTCTGGTCATGATCCTCATATTCACTACTACATACTCACTGTCTGTAATCTGTACACCATATCGGGATAGGGGAGATCCAAGTGGACCCATACAGAAAGGAATGACATACATGGTTCTTCCTTTCATACTTCCCTTAGTAAGGTCATCAAGTATGGTTTTCATGTCCGAAGGACTCATCCAATTGTTTGTCGGTCCGGCATCTTCTTTTCTTCTGCTACAGATAAAAGTTTTATCTTCTACTCTAGCGACATCACTTGGATCAGAAAAACAGGCAAAACTGTTTGGCCGTTTTTCAGGGTCTAGCTTGATAAATGTTCCCTTTTCCACCATTAGCTGGCAAAGGGTATCATATTCTTCCTGAGACCCATCACACCAATGCGTTTTTTCAGGATTGAAATGACTTGCCATACTTTCTACCCAAGTCTTTAATTCTGTTTTGATATTGAAGATCATAATATATTGATTTTGTTAAAAATTGAATTTTTCTGATTTGAATTTTTTTTTTGGTATCCTGAAATTACAGAATTAAAACCGTAATTCAGGGTTAATTCAAGTGATAATAGTTTTAATATTCAATGATAAAAATCATTGAATTGATTATAAATACTATCTTAAATTGTTTTTAGTTGATATTTTCTTTAAATGTCTCCATCTAAATTTATCCAGTGAAAACAAAAGGGTTTTTTCCAGAATTTTTGCTGATATAGCTTCTCCCAATGCTGCAGAATGTTTGAACCCATGACCACTGCAAGCAGATACAACTAAAACTTCTGGAAAATCGGGTAATTCATCCACCAAAAAATAGGAATCTTGGGTAACTGTATAAATACATACTTTTGATCGGAGCACTTTCTTTTCCAAATGGTTAAATCGGTTTGCAATTTTCTCTTGGATAAAAAGAGCTTCTTCTTCAGGACTTACTTCCCGGGAAAGAGTATCAGGATGGTTTTTCTCCAAAAATGATTCTGATGCCATTTTTACAGATTTTCCATCCAATGAAGGAAAACCATAAACAAAATCTTCCGGCCCTTCTCCAAATCCCCACATATACACCGGTGTTTTTCCCAATTCAAAACCACTTCCCTTTTTAGGGAGCCAATGCAAGATCTGTCTACAAATCTTAAAATGTGGTTTTTCACTTTCAAATAAAAAGTCCTTGACCCAAGCTCCTGCACTTATCACGGCCCTTACTGCTTCAAATTGTCCCTGATTGGTGATGATTTTGACCCCACCACCTTCCAATGGTCTGATTCCATGAACCTTGGTGTGGGTCTTGATTATTGCTTGGTTTTCTTCAGCCAACTTGATTTGTGTTGTAATGGCCAATTCCGGTTTTAGGAATCCCGCACTTGGTTCATAATAAGCCATTCCAGATTCTTCCAAATTAAATTCAGAGAAACGTTTTTTTAATTCATGACTGTCAAAAACCTCAAATGGAATGTCTCCTTCTTTTGCAAACTGAACTGTTCTTTTGAAAAAACCTTCAGAACCGTGCTTTGACCAGCTTTTTTCACCAGAATCAAAAAGTAGGCCTCCGGTAGTTGTCATGATTTTTTCACCGGTAATAGCTTCAATGTCTTTCCATATCTCATGGGAGCGCTTTACAATGGGGACAAAATCCATTCCTTCACCCACTGCAAGCCTTGTAATCCGTGTCTCACCATGTGAAGACCCCATGGTGTGTGGTGGTGAAAATTGGTCAATTCCCAAGATCCGCTTTCCGGATTTGCTTAGCTGCCAAAGTGTGGAAGATCCCAAAGCACCTAGTCCGATAACCGCAACATCGAAAGAATTTTTGTTCATGGGGTGTTTGGTATATTATTGAAATTTTCCTTGATTTTTACAATTTACTTCACATCGGTCGTCGGTCATCCAACATCGGTCAACCTCTAATTTCTCATCTCTCGGTTCTCGCATCTTGTCTCTATTTATCAAACATAGGAGGTCTCTTTTTCTGCCAATCTGTATGTTCTTGGTATGCCCTTCCCAACATGATGAGTTTTTCCTCATCAAATAGATTTGCCAAGAAGGTGATGGAAGTTGGGCTTCCATTCTCTGTAAATCCATTAGGAAGACATAATGCTGGATGTCCGGTTAGGTTGGTGATGAGCAATTGATTTCCTCCGAAAGAGGGACTTATGATTACGTCATATTCCTGAAATAGTGAATGGATTTCTTCTATGAGAATTGACCTATGTCTGTTTGCCTGAATATATTCCACCGCCGGAATAAACCTGGCAGCTCTTAACATATTGGGCCATGCGTTCTTATGCTGTGCTACCAAAAGATCATCTCTGCTTGATCGGGTGAGGTCATCAAAAGCCGCAGCAGCCTCAGCGATCAAAATGAACCGTATGCTGGCAGGAGAAATTGAGGTTTTCAATTCCAATGGATTCATAGTAAATCCTAAATTTTTCAAGTCATCCAAGACCTTTCGGTCATTTTCCAAACCATCTCCATCAAACAATTCGGGGAAGTATCCTATTTTCAGGTCTTGTACCTTTACGGATGCATCATAATTAAATGCGGCGGCGATGGTACTTTTGTCCTTCACATCCAAGCCATTGATCACCGAAAGCACAATTCCATTGTCCAAGGCCGATCTGGATATGGGTCCGATTTTGTCCATACTCCAACTCAAAGCCATGGCCCCATGACGGCTTACCCTTCCAAAAGTAGGTCTCAATCCGGTCACCCCATTTCTGGTGGATGGGGAGACGATACTTCCGAGAGTCTCTGTTCCAATAGCAAACGGGACCAATCCTGCACTTACGGCAGAAGCGGAACCAGCCGAAGAGCCACTGGCTCCCTGTTTCAAGTTCCAAGGATTTTTGGTTACTCCACCGTACCAAACATCCCCCATGGCCAAGGCCCCAAGCGTAAATTTCCCCACCAAAACGGCTCCGGCACCTTGCAGTTTTTCTACTATTGTTGCTGTTTCATTAATTTCCTGGTCTTTGTAAGGCATGGCACCCCAAGTGGTCTTGGTACCTTTTACAGCCAACAAGTCTTTGACGCCATAGGGTATTCCATGCAAAAGACCCCTATATTTCCCTTTAGCAATCTCTGCATCCATGGCTTTTGCGGAAGCTATTGCTTCAACTTCCAGTAGCGTGATCAAGCACTGCAAAGTATCGGAATAATTTTTTATCCTATCCAAATAGATCCTCGTCAATCTTTCAGAACTGATTTTTTTATTTTTGATCAATACCGAAAGGTCAGAAACGGGAAGAAAGGCAATGTCAGCGTCTTTGGTTGGTAATTTCACATCTTTAGGCAAGCCCCAAACATAGGGTTTCTGATTTTGATCCGGTACAAAACCATTGGGAAGCGGATTGAAATAGAGTGCAGGTGCAGTAGCATTTTCCAGTTTTTGCTCCCTCATCCGCTCAAAACTGTTTCGATGGTTGGTCAGGTTTTGGATCATGCTGTCTTTTTCAGCTGGACTGAATTGCAAGCCGATCAATGTTTCTGCTCCCGAGATCATAACAGGACTTATTTCGCCGGCTTTTTTCCCTGCTATAAAACCTATACCTAGGAGACCGCAGCCTAAGACAAATAATCCAAGCTTTGACTTGTTTTTAGTTGACATCATGTAGTTTTGTGTTTGGGTTGAAGACCTATCTGAAAGGTTTAAGTTAAATTTCCTGAATATAAAGAAATAACATCATGGACAAAAACAGCATTATGCCAAGCTTCCCCATGCTAATGCGTGGTCTTCTTTTGCTTACAGGAATGTACACTTTTGCGTGGTCTGCTTTTTTTAGGTATTTCGGTGGGGATCTTCTGAGGTGGCTTACCATGAATCCTACAGAAATCCCCGAAATCAGTGGAAGGGTTTTCGGCACGGTTGGTATGGTATTTGGTTTTTTGATTTTTCTGAGTGCCTTTTATCCCATCAGTTGGCATTATCTCATCATGGTAGGAATTGCCGGAAAAGTAGTGTTGGCAGCATGGTTTGTACTCCTATTTATCCCGGAGTTGGGTTGGAACAAGCGTTCCATTTTTCATTTACTGTTCAATGAATTAATTTGGTTGGTACCAATATCAATCATCCTGATAAGGGCGATCAAAGTGAAAAAATATTTGAAGGATTTGCCGGAAGAGGTTTAAAGATTTATCTGTTTACCCTCACCAATCTAAATCCCACATCATAACCATTTCCCGGACCAGCACCATGGAATAGATAGGTTGCATTGGTGACATCGGAAGTAAAACTACCGCCTTTCAATACATGTATTTCACCCTCTTCTGGCGGTGTTGGGTCAGCAAAAACATCATTATTGTAATAGTCTTCAACCCATTCCCAGACATTGCCCAGCATGTCATATAATCCCCACTCATTAGGCTTTTTTGTGCCTACTTGCTTAGTCGTACCCTTATCATTCTGTTGAATCCAGGCTAGTTCTCGTGTTTCGGACCAAGAAAGTAAGGAGTCATTTCCCGCTCTTGCAGCATATTCCCACTCAAATTCGGTAGGTAACCGATATTGATATTTGTTATCAAGGTTATTCAATTTCACCAATAACTCCTGCACCATTTCCCAAGTGACATTGTCAACTGGGTGTAAATCTGTGTTAACACCTACTTTGTCTTCATTAAAAATTGATGGATTGGTACCCATGATCGCTTGCCATTGCCCTTGCGTTACTTCATATTTTCCAATGTAATATGGTTGGGAAATATAAACCCAAAAACCTGGTCTTGAATCCTTTTCTGCCATTTCTTGACAAAGTTTGAAATCCTTTTCCGTCCATTTGATTTCATCCGGAACATCTCTGGTATCCGGAAAACTTGGGCATTCAATTTCAATTTTCCCAACAAGCATTTTACCCGGTTTAATCCTTACAAATTCCATATCAAAGCTGTTAGGTAATGGAGGCGGAATCTGTTGGGCAAAAGAAGAACAAGAAGCCATCAATACCATTATTAATAATAGAATTAAGTCCTTCATTTTAAAATTCTGATTTAAGTTCCTTGATCATAATGTTTTTATAGGAATGGGAGGTATCGGGTCTCCAAGAGAAATCACAACAACGCCCTCCCGGTACTGATTGCAATGTGGAACTCCAATGCAGCTGAAGGGCAATCATTCCATCGCTTGCATCCGCAATCAAATCGTTTCTTTTCCCATCAGCATCCCACATATGTGTTCCATTTATCCACAAAGAAACTTTTGGTATCTCTCCGGTTATGCGTATTCGGAAGCTGTTCCAATCCCCCTTTTTCCAAACCTCCTCTAAATTCTGAATGTTGGCATTGATAGTGGTTTTCAACATTTCACCAAAAAGATTACCTGTTCCCATCTCCCCATCTCCTGCCAATTCCAATTGATAGGCAGAACCACTTTCACTTGATCGGAGGAAAACACCCCCATTGGTACCAGGATGTCCCTTGAATTCAAGGTATAGCTCAAAATCTTGATATTTTTGATCCGTGAGAATAATACCACCCTGTCCATATGGAAATTGCTTCATAACAATGGCCCCGTCTTCCACAAAGAAATTTCCCGTGGTTCCATGATGGTTGGTTTTGCTGATGTGCCAGCCTTCCAAATCTTTCCCGTTAAAAATTGAGACGTATTCTTTTTGTATATAATTCTTTTGTGCGCAATTTATATGACAAATCATTATAAGAAATACCCCTATCAATTTTCTCCCAAAAAATTCGAAGAATGACAAAGGGGAAAGGTCTTTTCTAATATAAGATTGAAGTAGACTCGTCATCATTATATTTATCTTATAAATTCGATTCCCGTCATCATGATCAAGGCGTCACTTTCTTTTGCCTGTAAATTCTTTACCACGATATATAAATTATTTACTCCAACTGATTTTGAAACATCAAAGATTGCCGGAGGTCCCATAGCTTCTCCGAAGAAAGGTCCCTTATCTCCTTTGGGCGCAGAAGGTATTGTAAAGGGCTCCCCAATTACCTGCCCATCCGGACTGCCCGATCTGATCTCGATAGTTGCTCCTACAAAATGGGACCAATGCCAAAAACGATTTGGGGCACCGATTTTGACCTGAGTGATTCCTGTTAGGTCTATCCCTCTAAATCCTATATGTCCACCTTTTCCTGTAAATATAAAACCCGGATCATTGGTGGAGGGCGTATACGAAATGCCCTCTTCTGAAAAGAAATCAGCATCCTCTGGAGCCAAAACCGGATATCTAAGTAGGATATAATCCTTGCCAACTAGGTTTAGACCATCTTTTTCCTTTAAGCCTTTGTCGGTATAACTTGCCAAGAAAACATAAGAGCCCATTTCCAGAGTAGTTCGGAAATACGAATCCAACCTTTTACCTCTACCCCTTTTGTTAAAGGCTTTAGTCTGGTATTGGCCTGATGTTCCGAGATTGATGTTTTCCCTGTTTTCAGAATTTATCTCTAGGATAAAATCAATGATCTGAGAAATTTCAGCAGGATTTAGCATGGATTGGGGAGGCATAGGTGAATCACCCCATTTACCCGAGCCACCCTCAGCAATACTTTTAGACAGTATCTCAAAAGCTTTAGAATCTTCCTTGTACCTCTTTGCGATATCCTGAAAAGAAGGGCCAACTAATTTTCTGTCCTCTAGGTGGCAGGAAAGACAATTGCTTTTTTGTACTAAAGCTTTTGCATTGAGGTGTTTTAGCCTGGTGTCAGGATTCAGTTTATCTTGTCGGTCCAACAACTCCAATTGAGGATAGGCCATTCCTGAAGGAATATATTGTGCTGTGACCAAAACTTCTTCCTTTCTGATCATTCCATCCATCAAACTTCCATCTTCCTTATCTTCAACAGAAACTACATATTTAATCATCCCGTCAGGAAAGTAAAAACTTTGGTTCCCTTCTAAAATTTTGAATTTAACCTCAGGACGACTATTCCCAGCTATGATTTGGAATGAATCTTCAGAAGCAAGTCCATCGAGATCTTTTACTTCGAGATTTACAATATAATTTCCTGGTTCTTCAAGAATCAGTGTTGGATTTTGGTCAGTGCTGTTTCGGACGATTTTTCCATCAATACCTTTGATCGTCCAATTATATGTCAAAGGATCGCCGTCCTTATCCAAACTCCCTTCAGAAGATAGCTTTAACTCCAGAGGCACCTTTCCATCCAATGCAGAAGAACTTGCTTTTGCAATAGGCGCCCTATTTCCAGCATTGTATTCGATTCTAGAGATTTTTCCCTGTCCACCTATCCCGTATTCAACCAAATACAAATCTCCATTGGGACTGAAATCCATATCCAAAGGCTGGCTGTGGGTCAACTGTCCTGCTGGAAGAAATCTTTCCAGAGAGATAACTTTGGAGCGCTCCTGATCCATTTCCACGACCATGATCCAGTTGCGTACATAATCAGTGATAAACCACTTGCCTTCAAAATAATCCGGGAAAACCCGTGCAGCATTTTCTGAATAGTCATTCTTTCTAAAAATCGGGCCACCTACTGCAGACCTTGCTGCACTTCCCAATATAGGCCACTCTTCCGAAACTTGATAGGGATAAGCGATGAGCGCTTCTTGTGCAGGTGGAAGCATTTTGAGCCCTGTATTGTTGGGGGAATCATTGTAGCTGGAATCGGGCTTATAGGGTGCTCCAAAAACTCCTGTATTGTAGTCATAGCTGTTGTATGCCCAGTTATAGCCAATAAAATACGGCCATCCATAATTTCCAGGACCTTTGGCGACGTTAAACTCATCATAACCCATTGGACCAAATTCTTCTGAGTCCACTCCTGCGTCCGGTCCCACTTCTCCCCAATGTAAGTATTGAGTTTTGGAATCAATGGACAATCGCCAAGGGTTCCTATTGCCCATTATATAGATTTCGGGTAAAGTGTTTGGTGTACCCTGTTCAAATAAATTTCCTTCAGGGATGCTGTATGTGCCGTCAGCCTGAGGCCTTATTTTAATAATTGTGCCCCTTAAATCATTGGTATTTCCGGCAGTTCTTGCTTCATCTTCTCCTCTTCCTCCTTCGTTTTTAAATGGGAGTGGAGAATATTGGGTGGGATGTGAATCCGCTCCAATACTGAGGTATAAGTTTCCTTCATTATCCCAGGTCATTCCTCCACCAAAGTGTTGTCCGTCGGGCTGCTCCCATGGAAATGATAAAATGATTTTTTCATTGGCGATGTCTAGAAGACCATCTTTTCCCAGTTCAAATCTGGAAAGACGCAAGGCATCACCTTTGTCAGCTGCTGCCGAATAAAAGAGGAATATTTGGCGGCTACTCTCAAAATCCTTGTCCAATACAATCCCTATCAATCCCGGGGCAGTTTCTTTAGTCAGGTCCAATGTACCCAGTATTTCGACCTCATTGGTTTTTTCATTGAACCGTTTGACGTTCCCGATACGCTCAATCCAATACACATATCCACTCCGATCAAATTCAATTTGGAGGGGTTCTTCCAAACCTTCAACAACAACTTTTTGTGTAAACCTACTGTCATCAGGCTGGATTGAATCCTCGTTTGTTGAAGTTTCTTTACAGCCTATTCCCAATCCTAAAAATAGAAGGACCAACAATGAAAATTTTATCGGGGAAAACAGGGGGAAAGCCAGTTTTTTTGGGAAGGCAATCATGGATCGTTTTTTGGGAAATGTAATTTGTATTTAAAGATGGAAATTGTCTATTGAAAAGAGAAGGGATACTTGATAATTGGCAATTTCCATTTCTTTGCTCTAGTCAAAAAAAAGAGTTAAGTCCTTTTTACTTTAAAAAAAGACTTAACTCCTGAATTTGCTTTGAAAGGAAGTTTTGATTTCCTCTCAGGTCTGAGATTTTAGCGAAAAGCTACAAGAGAATGATCAACAAAATAAGGATGACAATCAATGCACCTGTGGAAATATAAAGCCCACTTTCTCCTCTGGATTTTGCTTCTTTTTCCAGAGTTCTGAGTTCATCTTTCAACTCTTTTCTTTCTTCCTTTGAAAGGGTTGAAAAATCCATTTCTTTGATTTCAAGAACTTTGGATTCTATTTCCAAGAGTCTTTCTTTTTCTTCCACCGTCAAAACTTTCGGTTCTTTTGATTTAAAAGGTATTGCCTCACTGGGACTTCCGGTAAAAGCAAATAAGGCCGCTGCTGCAGCAAGTGTTAAAAGGGGCTTTTTCATGGATGTAAAATTTGATTTTATTTTAAACTACCTGTCATATCCTCTGGTTTAACCCAAGTGTCAAATTGTTCGTTTGTCAATAATTGTAATGCCAATGCAGCTTCCCTCAGGCTTGTACCTTCTTTATGTGCTTTTTTGGCTATTGCAGCGGCATTTTCATATCCGATATGAGGATTCAAGGCTGTAACAAGCATAAGCGAGTTTTCTAGATGTCTCTTGATAAACGGCCTGTTAGGTTCGATTCCCACGGCACAATTGTCATTGAAAGAAACACAAGCATCTCCGATTAACCTTGCTGATTGCAGGAAATTGGCCACCATCATCGGTTTAAAGACATTCAGCTCGAAATGGCCGTTTGATCCACCAATAGAAATCGCCACATCGTTGCCCATTACTTGCGCAGCTACCATGGTGATGGCTTCTACTTGGGTGGGGTTAACTTTTCCCGGCATGATAGAGGAACCGGGTTCATTTTCAGGGATCAAGATTTCTCCAATACCTGACCTGGGACCTGATGACAGCATGCGAATGTCGTTTGCAATTTTCATCAAGCTTACGGCTAATTGTTTTAAGGCACCATGGGTTTCAACTATTGCATCATGTGCCGCCAGAGCCTCAAATTTATTGGGTGCTGTTACCATTGGTTGACCCGAGAATTCGGCTATTTTTTTTGCCACTAATTCTGAATATCCCTTGGGTGTATTCAGACCGGTCCCTACCGCAGTACCTCCCAAAGCCAATTCTGAAAGATGAGGTAAAGTATTTTTCAAGGCTTTTAATCCATGGTCAAGCTGCGCGACGTATCCGGAAAATTCTTGTCCCAAAGTCAATGGTGTAGCATCCATAAAGTGAGTTCTACCTATTTTGACTACCTCCATAAAAGTTTTGGATTTTGCTTTCAAAGTATCCCTTAATTTCTCCACTCCAGGAATAGTGGTTTCCATCACCATTTTGTAGGCTGCAATATGCATTGCAGTAGGAAAGGTATCATTTGAAGATTGGCTTTTGTTGACGTCATCATTTGGGTGGATCTTTTTCGTTTTATCCTCTAAGAAACCTCCCAATAATACATGCGCCCTGTAGGCAATTACCTCATTGGAGTTCATATTGGATTGGGTTCCCGAACCGGTCTGCCAGATCACCAAAGGGAATTGGTCATCAAGTTGTCCGGTAAGGATTTCATCACAGACTTTGGCAATAATGTCTGCTTTGTCCTGTGTTAATACACCCAACTCGGCATTTGCAATTGCTGCTGATTTTTTCAGAATAGCGAATGCCCTGATGATTTCTATGGGCATGCCGTTACGCTCGCCACCGATTTTAAAGTTATTGATAGACCTCTGTGTCTGTGCACCCCAGTATTTATTTGCAGGAACCTCCACGGGCCCCATAGTATCTTTTTCTATTCTAAAGTTCATAGGCTTAATTTGTTGATTATTTTGTTTGGTATGCTAAATTAGTACCTATGGTGGATAATACATAAGCAAAGGATTAATTATTAAGGAGATCTAAAAAAATCCCCTGTGAAATTTTTATTTTCCGCTTGAAATGTGACCATGCAAACCAGTAATTTCCGATTCCTAAGGTTAATGTGATCATAGCCAGATAAAGATTTCCAACTAATAAGGCGAAAATCAAGGCTAAAATGACCGACAGCAAAGTCCAAAATCCCAAGAAAAATATTGATCCAGGAAAGAGGCTGTAAGTAAGAAAAAGAATGCTTCCTGATGGAGTGCTTTCAATTTCACCTTTGATCAATGGTATGAAGCTATCAGCCCTCTCGATTTCCAATGAAATTCTGAATCCGTCTTTTTCTAGATTTCCATTAAATAGGTGTTCATGTTTTGATATGTAATCCAAGAAATTTGCGTTTTGAGTTACCAAATCCAACCGTTTCAAAATCTCTTTTTTATTGAGTGTTGAAACCAGCACCTCGCTATGATTCGGGAAAAATGGCATATTTGGCTAACCCAATTGATTTGTTATTGTTATTTCAGTGACATAAATATTAAATTAACAAAAATGACTTCCAAGATAATTAGCGAAAGGATGAGGTTTAAGATCGGTGGTGATCCTGAAAATGTGTTGGAAAGGTTATGGAGTATTGGCGGTGATTCCGGTTGGTATTATGCCACCAATCTTTGGAAGATTAGGGGATGGCTCGAAAGACTGACTGGTGGAATCGGATTTAGAAAAGGCAGAAGAAATGCGACTGAGCTTATCAAAGGTGATCAGATTGATTTTTGGAGGGTAGAAACAGCGGATAAGAAAAATAAATATCTCAAGCTAAAAGCAGAAATGAGCTTACCGGGGATTGTTTTTCTACATTGGAAAATTAATCAGGATGAATTGATCCAAACCGTTGAATTTATCCCAAATGGGTGGAAAGGAAAAGCCTATTGGATTTTAGTCAGGCCTTTTCATTACTGGATTTTTTACAACATGGGCAGAAGGTTGGTCAAATAGTTGAAATAATCATCTATGAAGATTTAAATTACCCAATTAGGTGCTGCATGGAAGTCCGAAGTCCGAAGTGAGGACAAATTGAAATTTTAGCCGTTTTGAGAATAGGTTCGAGTTTTATCGATAAAATATGTAGATATTCAACCTACTTCACTGCAATACATGATATCTCCACATTGACATCTTTGGGAAGTCTGCTTACTTCGACAGTCTCTCTTGCAGGAGGATTTGTTTTGAAATATTGACCATAGGCCTCATTGATGGTCCCAAACTGTCCCATGTCCCTGATGAAAATGGTGCACTTCACCACATCTGCAAATTCAAAACCTGCTGCCCGTAATATAGCCTCCAGGTTTTTCATAACTGCATGAGTTTCTTCTGTGATATTTTCATTGATCAACTCTCCTGTTTCTGCATCTAAAGGAATTTGACCTGAAACATATAGCGTATTGCCTGCTTTTACGGCTTGAGAATATGG
This sequence comes from Aquiflexum sp., assembly GCF_041751335.1. Lineage (GTDB taxonomy): Bacteria > Bacteroidota > Bacteroidia > Cytophagales > Cyclobacteriaceae > Aquiflexum. Next base: position 24,497 of record NZ_JBGSXS010000227.1, on the reverse strand, counting down.
ACCAATGGGTGCAGGTGCTTCTTTAGAAAAGATGATTTCTTTGGACATAAATATTGATTTTCATGCAAATTAATTATTTGAGCTGCAAAGACACAGATCTAAAGAATTTTTTTACACTAGTAAAGATATTATGTTTGATCTACTGTTTTGACTATAATGAACATCCCAACCATTTGTTGGTTTGATAAGGTGAAGAAATGAACAATTGACAATTCAAAAATGGAGAAACCAGTTTATAAATATTCAGAAGAATTTGCCAAAGAAATGGATCGAAAAGATCCCTTGAAATCTTTCCCAGATAAGTTTTTATTCCCACAAGTCAATGGAAAGCAGGCCATCTATTTCTGTGGTAATTCTCTGGGTCTCCAGCCTAAGTCTGTCCAAACTTATATTCAAAAAGAACTGGACAATTGGGCGAATCTAGCTGTGGATGGCCATTTTTTTGGTGAAGATGCCTGGTACCATATCCGTAAAAAATCCAAGCCGGCATTGGCAGCTATTGTTGGAGCCCATGAACACGAAGTGGTAGCGATGAATAACCTAAGTTCCAATCTCCATTTTTTAATGGTTTCATTTTACCAACCTTCCAAGGAAAGGTTCAAAATAATCACAGAGGGGGGCGCTTTTCCTTCTGACATGTACATGCTGGAAACCCAAATTAAGTTTCACGACTTGGACCCGGAAGAAGCAATTATTGAAATTCATCCAAGAGCGGGTGAACATATTCTCAGGACAGAAGATATCGTAAAAACCATTCAGGAAAACAAAGATCACTTGGCTTTGGTGATGATGGCAGGTCTTCAATATTATACAGGGCAAGTGTTTGATATGGAGTCGATTACGAAAGCAGGACATGAAGCTGGTGCTAATGTCGGATTCGATTTGGCGCATGCTGCAGGAAATGTTCCCTTGAAGCTTCATGATTGGGGAGTGGATTTTGCAACTTGGTGCAGTTATAAATATATGAACTCAGGACCAGGAAACATATCTGGGGTTTTTGTTCATGAAAGGCATGCCGAAAGTCCGGACTTGCCGAGGTTTGCTGGGTGGTGGGGACATGATGAAGGTGAGAGATTCAAAATGGAAAAAGGCTTTAAGCCCATGTTTGGGGCAGATGGATGGCAATTGGCAAACTCCAATGTGTTGGCCTTGGCAGCTCATCAAGCCTCATTGGATATTTTTGAGGAAGCAGGAATCCAAAACCTCCGAGCAAAGAGTAAACTTTTAACCGGATACCTTGAGTTTTTGATCGAACAAATAAGCGGGCATAGCGGTGTTTTGGAAATAATTACACCCAAAAATGCCCACGAACGCGGTTGTCAGTTATCTTTGTTGGTCCACAAAGGAGGGAAAAGAGTATTCGACGCCCTTTATGAAGAAAGCATTGTAGGTGATTGGCGCCATCCAAACGTAATCAGAGTAGCTCCAACACCCTTGTACAACAGCTACTTGGATGTTTATCAATTTGCCCGAATTCTGGAACAATCCTTGCAGAAATTCGCTTAAGTGTAAGGAGTACTTTCTCTCAAACCATGAAAAAAAATGAAATCAGTATACTTGGCGCCGGTCTTATCGGATCCTTGTTGAGCATATATTTGAAAAAAAGAGGCCTTGATGTTAACCTTTATGAAAAAAGAACTGACAATAGGAAAGGAGAATATTCGGAAGAGGGGCGTTCCATTAATATGGCCCTTAGTGACCGAGGTTGGAGGGCTTTGGAAAAAGCAGGTCTAAGAGAAAAAGTCCTTCCCTTAGCAATACCGATGTACGGGAGGAAAATCCATGATGAACATGGCAAAACAACATTTATCCCTTACGGAAATGAAGAGCAGGCCATTTATTCAATTTCCCGTGGGAGATTTAATCAGCTATTGGTAGATGAGGCAGAGTCATTGGGAGTCAAACTGAATTTTGAACACAAATGTGAAGAGGTCGACCTCCGGCACAATCACCTTACTTTTTCAACACCTGATGGTAAAATCGAAAAACTGGAATCAAATGTCATTCTTGGTTCAGATGGAGCGTATTCTTCACTGAGGAATGCCATGCTGAAGCAGGTTAGGTTCAATTACAGGCAGGAATATATTTCTCATGGGTATAAGGAACTGACAATACCCGCTACAGCTGAAGGAGAGTTTGCGATGGATCCCAATGCACTTCATATTTGGCCAAGGGGTAGTTTTATGTTGATTGCCTTACCCAATCCTGACAAATCATTCACTTGTACTTTATTTCTTCCTTTTGACGGGGAACGAGTATGCTTTGAAAAAATCAATGATAAAAATGATGTTGAAGGGATATTTAAAACATACTTTGATGATGCCTTTGACATCATGCCCCATCTTACGGAGCAATTTTTTAGTAACCCAACAGCCTCATTAATCAATCTTGAGTGTTATCCTTGGATGCTGAAAAAAGCACTATTGATTGGGGATGCGTCTCATGCCATGGTGCCGTTTTATGGTCAGGGTATGAATTCGGGTTTTGAAGATGTTTTTATCTTAGATGAACTGATTGGAAAATTTGGTACCAATGCTTGGGAACTGGTTTTTGCAAAATTCCAAAAAGCCAGGAAGCCGGATACTGATGCCATTTGCAGATTGGCTATGGAGAATTTTGAAGAAATGAGAGATCAAGTAGCAGATCCGAAATTTCTGATCCGAAAAAGAATTGAAGCCAAGCTTCATGCCTTATTCCCTAAAGATTGGATTCCCTTGTATACCATGGTAACCTTTTCCAGTATTCCCTATTCCGAAGCTTATACACAAGGTAAACTACAAGAAATGATTATGGATAGGGTAATGGCTGATCCTTTAATAACTCAAAATTGGGATAAGCTTGATTACGAAGACATCATCAATCAGATGGATAAAGCTAAGGCTGTATAATAAAAAAGGCTGTTTCTTAAAGAAGCAGCCTTTTTCATATTTTAATTTTTGGGATTTTGGAATTCATTATTTGGAATAGCTAAATGTCACCCCATCATTCTTTTCCGTAGGATATCCCAAACTGTTATATTGGTAAGTATATTGAATGTCTGAATCAGCGTCAGGGTGACTGGAAACAGTATATTTTTTACGGGTGATGTTATTCGGATTGATATTTTCAACAGGAAATCGATCAGGCTTTAAATTGTAGTAGGGATTTTTCATGTTGTCATATTCATATTCAGAAGTACTGGACAAAACTTTAGAGCCATTTTCCAAAAGAATGAAATGATTATCTTTGATTACATTTCCTTGGATGTCATACTCATATTCCCGGGTACCGGCAAGTTTGCCGTTATGGTAAATCCGCCTGATTATGATCCGGTCATTATTATCATATTCATACTCTGAATATCCGTTTAATTCCGTGCTTTTTACCAAACGTTTGCTGGCATCAAATTCAAAAACCAAAATCCCAGTCAGATCAGTATTCTGTGGGTTGACCCATTCTGAACGGCTGAATGCCTCTTCGAGGACATGGCTATTACTACTAAAAACTCTTGAATCATAATAAATTTCTTTTGAGATAACTCCTTTACTTTTATCATAGGAATATCCAAAATATTGGAACTTGCTTTTTTCAGCTTGCAATAACCCATCAGTGTTGTATTCGAACTCATAGTATTTAATATCATCAATGTAAACCGCCAATAATTTTTCCCCAACATCCGGAAGAAACGCATCATCTACACATGATAACGTCAATAATGCAATGCATGTAAATAGAAATACCTTTTTCATGATAAAAGAGTTTACTCTGGGTAAAGGTACACAGGGAGGGTCCTATTGTCAAATATTCAAACTAAAAAAAAAAGGTTTCCTCATAAATAAAAAACAAAGCCTGTTTCTAGCAAAAACAGGCTTTGTTTATTTTAAAATCAGAATTAAAAATTACTCAGCTTTCTTTGTCCACTTAATGGTGCAGCCAATTGCCTTAGTGAATTCAATAGCCACTTTTCTTCCATTCATTACATCATCTAAAGCTTCTTCCACATATCTTTCAGTTACTCCCGTTGGATCTTGGTAATTGTTGTCAATAGCACCGATATATCTGACTATAAAATCATTTCCTTCTTTATGAAGCAAGTAAACGTGTGGTGTTCTTGAACCACCATAGGCTTTTATTACTTCTTGACTTTGGTCATGCACATAGGCAAACGGGAATTTTTTGGACTTGGACCTTTCCTTCATTTTATCAAAGCTATCACCAGGACTTACTTTATCGTCGTTTGCATTGATGGCTATGACCGGATATCCTTTAGGCGCATATTTCTTATGCAGGTCGATCATGCGATCCTCATAGGCTACTACATAGGGACAAGTATTACAAGAGAAAATTACCAAAGCACCCTTGGTATTATTTGGGAGTGAAACCCAGGAACCATCCACACTTTTCAGTTTAAAATCTGAAGCGGTATCTCCGATTTTGTACCCTTGATCCTGTGCCATAGCTCCAAATATCAGACTCATACCCAAAACAAAGGTCATTACACCTATTTGTATTTTTTTCATGGCAAATTATTTTAAATTATTAATCATTATTTCTAGTTCTTTTTCTGTCACCTCTCCTTCATGAAATGATTTTGTACCATCAGATTTTACGAAAAGTGTAGCAGGTATCGCTCCTGACCAAGTTGAATTAACTTTATCTATCCACTTGTTGTAATCCACGTCATCCAACAAGTAAACAGGTGCTTTGATTCCCTTCTTTTTCATAAAGGAAGTAACCCGTTCAGGCTTTCTGCCATCATCCATAGAAATGAAAATCAATTCTATAGAGGAGTCATCTGCCTGTATTTTTTCAAAATAAGGCATTTCCTTGACACATGGGCCACACCAAGTTGCCCAAAAATTATAAATACGAATTTTATTTGAGGGCGTCTTAACCATCTCATCAAACTCCTGATAGCTGATTATTTGAAAAATAGGTTCGCTCTTTTCCTGATCAGACCTTTCGTAGTAATATGAGTTTAAGTAAACCAACAACAAACTGAAAACCAATACCTTCATTTAATATTTCACTTTTTAGGTTAAAATTGCAATTTTCTTATTAACATATAGATAATACCTTTCTCTTTAACAAGGTTAAGTTAGATATTACATCTATTTTGGATTTTTGCTAAGGTTACTTCAAAATATTGCCACTTTTTGACTGCTTAAAAGGTGTCAAATAAATTACGATCCAAGGTAGAAATTGTTATGCCGTTTATCAAAATGTTGAAAAACAGGCTTTAAACAATAGCGGTAAAAAACAAGCCTTATTTATCCACATATTTCCACAATTATCCACACACCTTCTAAAAAATGGCTTATACAATTGATATTCAACAAGTTATAATATTATAAAAATAGGTGTTTTTGTGGATATCTAACTGTAAATGAGTTTTTTACAATTATTTACATCAAGAATAAAATTGGATAAGTTTTTTAAGAAAAAGAATATGTCAAAAATTATCATCTTAGAATTGTCTAATAAAATTCCCAATAATCTAGTGAAAAGTAAAAAAATAATGTTGGGGGAATAAATTTTGATAGTGATCTTCTTTGATTACTTTTCTATCGATTGAATTCAAGAAAATAAAATAACTTTTGAATATTACCAAGAAAAATTAAAAAATAAGAAAGAATTGAATTATAGGACTAGATTTGATCTATTTTCTGATAATAGCTTTCAAATTGCAGAACAGTATTATGCTGTACCTTAAAGAATATATTTATCTCACAATTCTATCAACCCCTTATCCAACGCAATAATTATGTCCAAAATCAATTCGACAGCATCTGCATAAAATTCAGGTTGAATATTTTCAAAAGTATCTGACGGTTTATGATAATCATCATGGTCTTCTACTCCAAAATATATGAAAGGTATTCCCCTATCATGAAACTGTGCGTGGTCCGAGGCCCGGGTCCAATCATTTCTTCCAGTAGATGGTTCATCATGACCAAATAGCAATGTGGGGTTTCTTCCAGTTGATACTTCTGTTATTAATGGTTTTAAAGACGGAGAATGATAAGTTCCAACAGCATAAATTTCATTGTCTGCATTTCTGCTGATCATGTCCATATTGATATTTAATACAACTTGGTTTATGGAAAAAGGAAAATCCTCTACCAAAGCTTTTGCTCCTTGATGTCCCATTTCTTCGGCATCCAAGGCCACAAACATCAAGGAGTGGGATGGTCTATTCTCTGAGAAATAAGCAGCAATTGCCAAGACTGCCGCAGTTCCCGATGCATTGTCATCAGCACCAAAAAATATATTATTGCCCTGACGCCCCAAATGATCGTAGTGTGCCATGACCACGATCAAATTGTCTGTTTCCGATCCTGGAATAAATCCGACAATATTGGCGGCATTTTCGTACACTTTTCCTTCCCGGCGATTTTGGAAATCAAAGTATTGGGTATAATCGGGATATTGTGAGGACATTTTAAGGGAGGCGAATCTTTCTTTAATAAATGAGCGGGCCTTCAAACTTCCCTCAGAGAGTGGCTTTCTTCCTTCAAGCGCTTCAGAAGAAAGGTATTGGATATCATTCAACAATTGCTCTTTATTTATTTTTTGGCCAAATAAGGTAATTGGCATCATTATTAATATAGTAGCAAGAAATTTGATATTCTTCTTCATATAAGTTTTCAAATTTGACCGTTGTTTACTTATCCGTTCATGGATAATCATTGGCCGTTGTGTATATTCGTAAAAATACTAAGGATTAATCGCCCGTATCGTAACAATCATGAAATATCTTTCTGCGCTGCTGTTCCTTTTTGCTTTTTTTAACATCCTATATGCCCAATCAGCCCTTCCTGATCAATTTCTTGACGGCAAGTCTGTGGTGTTGATTTCCAATGCTCCCCAAGCAAGGCCGGCGATTTCGTGGACTATTTTGGCAGATCAGATCCATCCGGCATTGGTAGAGGCGGGAGGCGATCCTGTAGCCTATTATGAACTTGAGGATATTGCTATTTCTGAAGATGTACAAGCTGGATTTGCAGAAATGTTCAACAAAAGGTTGATTGCAAATATTGTAATCCTTACCAGAAAAGCTGATGGTAGTGTTGAGTTGAATATCGGACCCTACACCAAAAACAGAAATATTCTTCCCAATTCAGGACTTTGGAATCTAACAGGGAATTCGTTGGATGAATTAAGTGGATCTTTGACAAATTTGGGAAAAGAACAAAGAACAAAAAATCTGCTAGTAGTAGAGGTGCCTGAATTTCCATCAGCTGCGAGCGCCGTTTCAAATGCTCCAAGATTTATCAATAGGAATCCACTAAATTTGGATGTCTTTAAGCTAGGGATTCCACTTTCAGGTTCTTCCGGAGAAATTGGATTTTTGAATACTTTTAGATATGATCTTTTGGGAAAATCCAAGGAATTGATCTTAGCAGAACAGAAAGCCGAAAAAGAAGGATTGGAAAGGTTGTTTGCCGAATTGTACCCACATCAAATAGAATTTCTTACTGACCCAAAAACTGATGCGGAATTGATCAAAGATCGGGTACAGTTTGTTTTGATGCGGGTAGAGGCCAGAGAATCTGATCTGCTTGAAAATATGGGACTTTCAATTGAAAATCCTGAACTTCAGAATAGAATTGTTGTAAAATATTATATTAGATTTTTGGTCAGGAATGAATTGTACATCGGGCCTGTTTGGGATGCCCATCCGGATTGGAGAATATCATTGGAGAATTTCCTGAAAAACCTTAAATAAAAAAGCCCATTAAAGGGCTTAAAAAAAGGTAGGTTGGATGATGGGTGATAAACCACTCTCCGATTATTTTATGATTTGTCAATGGAACCTGTTACTCTTTTCATGAATGCATTCATTGCTTCTTTTTTCTCCATGCCACCTTTGACCATTTGATTGACTTCAAGAGTGCCATATAAATTAGACAACAACTCTCCCATTACCTCAAGTTCTTCATCCTTCAAAGTAGGTATCTCTGTCATACTTTCCAATAATTCTATAGTTTCATGAACCCAATCTTCATCTTTGGACTCTATAAACCCAAGGACATGTTTAATTATCGGCAATCTCATTGATCAAGGATTTTAATACTTCTTCTTTATTAGTTTGATTTTGATTTACCAAAATTCCCGCTTTGAATGCCGCGAAAGTAGGTAAGTTTGTGACTTGCGCCAATTTTCTTGATTCAGGGAATTTCTCGGCATCAACATATAAAAATTTTATATTTTCAAATTCTCCCGAAAGTCTCTTCACTTTTGGTTTCATGATTCTACAGTTGCCACACCAAGTGGCACCATACTGCACCAAAACCAATTCATTATCAATGATTATTTGTTGTAATGTATCTGACTCTAATTCTTGTAACATCTTATTTTTGTTAAATCTTTCACAAAGGTAATGCTAGATTAATACAGTAACCAATTGAATAAATCTATCTGCCATTGTGATTTCACTATTCATATTTATATTCGGAATCCTCACAATAACCTGAAGATCCAAAATAATTGTTAAAAGTTGCACATCTCTCGTCTGTCGTCATCCAACATCGGACTTCCGACATTTTTAATAAATATTCGGATTCACAAATGGAACCAAAGCTAAAACAACAGCTTGCTGATAATAGTTTTTTCTATCCAAAATGCCATTGGTAAGTATCCCAACTGCCCCATTTCCTTCTTTTGAGTTTTCTGTTTGAAAAAATTTATCATCGGCTTCCCCAAGTTCCATTCCTTTACGAACCAATTTTGCCACTTCCTGAGGCAGAAAAAAAACAGAAGTCTTGGCCTTGCCTATTTTTCCATCTCTGTCTAGTACAACAGCCCAAGCAAATGCCATCATTTCACCATTGAAATCCTCGACGCCACCCTCTATACCAACCCAGAAATCTGCTTCCGGAAATATGGCTTTGGAATTTTTGGCCCTGTTCATGGCTCCTTTAAATGTCTGTTCATTTCCAATAGGCTGAGCTTGGATGTCCGACGAAACATTCAATCCTTCCACTAAATAAGCACCTTCAAACATCTGATGGAATGCTGATTCTGTACAACTGATTTTTACGGGATTTCTGCTGCCTACAATTACTAAATTCTGACGCTCTTGGTCTTTAATATTCTTTCGCTTGGGAAAAGTCATCATATGTGGTTAACGATAAACACATGTAAAGATAATGTATATCTTTAAATAGGTTTGATTGGAAATAATTATGCTACGTTTGTGAAGACCTGATTGACATCATCGTCCTCCTCAAGTTTTTCGATTAATTTATTGATTTCTTCTTCATGCTCTTCGGAAAGTTCTACGGAAGTGGCGGGAAACCACTGGAAGTCAGCATTGATTATTTCAATGTGTTTTTCTTCAAGAGCATGCTGCATTTTACCAAAATCTTCAAAGGCGGTATAAACAAAAATTTCACCTTCATTTTCTGCTATCTCGTCCAGTCCGTTATCTATGAGTTCAAGCTCAAGTTCTTCCATATCCAAATCTCCTTGAGAAAATCTGAAAACGGCCTTTTTGTCAAACATAAAGCTTACAGAACCGGATGTGCCCAAAGAACCACCGGATTTGGTGAAATAACTTCTGATATTGGCTACAGTTCTATTGATATTGTCTGTTGAAGTTTCAATAATGATGGGTACGCCATGAGGACCATATCCTTCATAGACTATTTCTTCGTAGTCTTTTTCGTCTTTGTTGGAGGCTCTTTTTATAGCTGCTTCTATTCTGTCTTTTGGCATAGAGGCACCCTTGGCATTCTGAATAATGGTTCTCAGTCTGGAGTTGTTTGAAGGGTCAGGTCCACCTGCTTTGACAGCCATGACTATTTCTTTGCCCAATCTTGTAAAGACCTTGGACATTTGGCTCCACCGCTTAAATTTTCTTTCTTTTCGGAATTCAAAAGCTCTTCCCATTGCTATTCATTATTAAAGGTGGGTAAAATTAATAAATCTTTTCATATGGCCTAAAACGAACTGTTTTCAAAGCAAACAATTCTATCTCAAAAGACCTAGATCTTTGAAAAATTAATAGATTTACGGAAGTTTTAATTTTAAATCAATTTTTAGAATGGTAGCGTCTGAAATCCAAGTGATACCCAATATTCCATATCCTGCCTATAAAAGAATTGTGATTGTGGGAGCAGGCTTTGCTGGGTTAAAATTAGCGCAAAAACTTGCTCATACTGATTTTCAAATAGTTATTTTGGATAAAAATAACTACCACATGTTTCAGCCTTTGCTATACCAAGTGGCAACGGCAGCATTATCTCCAAGTGCTGTATCTTTCCCTCTGAGAAGACTTTTTCACAAGACTGACAATATTGTGTTCAGAATGGCTGTTGTAAAGGAAGTAGACAAGGAAAACAAGCAAGTGTTTACCAACTTGGGGTCCATTCCTTATGATTACCTTGTTTTATCTCAGGGGGCAAATACCAATTACTTTGGCAATACCAATATTCAAAAATTCTGTGCCCCAATGAAATCCACCTCAGAAGCCCTTTACATAAGGAATAAAATCATTTCAAATTATGAAAGAGCTGTGAACCTTGAAAATGAAGAGGAGAGAAAACCCATCATGAATGTGGTTATTGTCGGAGGTGGAGCTACAGGAGTAGAACTTGCAGGCTCGATTGCGGAATTGAGAAACAAAGTCCTTCCAAGAGATTATCCCCAGCTAAGTTTTAAGAATATGAGGGTAATTCTCATTGAAGCCGGAGGCTCACTTTTGAGTGGATTGCTGCCAAAATCAAGGGATAAAGCTCTTGAATATCTTCAAAACCTGGGAGTAGAAGTCATGCTCAATACCATGGTGGAAGATTATGATGGATTTACGGTTAAGTTGAAAGACAGGGAACCCATTAACACCCTAACCTTATTATGGGCAGCGGGAGTAAGAGCCAATTCATTAATGGGTGTTGAAGAAAAACAAAGAGCACCAAACGGAAGGCTTTTGGTAGATGAATTTAACCGACTTGTACCTGAAAAGGAGATTTTTGTTTTAGGAGACCAATGTTTACAGACAGAAGATAAATACCTTCATGGCCATCCCCAAGTTGCTCAAGTAGCGATCCAACAGGCGGCCAATCTTGCAAAAAATTTCAAAGCAGAATTAAAAAATAAGGAGTGGAAACCATTCCGGTATAGAGACCTTGGTTCCATGGCAACTGTTGGCAAGTCCATGGCGGTTGTGGATTTACCTTTTATAAGTTTTCATGGATTTTTTGCTTGGTTTGTCTGGTTATTTGTACACCTGATGGCTATACTGGGGGTCAAAAACAAACTTATGGTATTACTTACCTGGTCTTGGAAGTATCTCTCTTTTGATCCCAGTCTGAGACTTTTGATCAGACCTAGATATGTCAAAGAATTCAAAAGACAGTGGATGCTTGAAGAAACAGATTATGAGGATTGATTTTGACCATTAAACTTTTCCTACCCGATTGATGATCTGTGCCAAATAGCCATTTGGCAGACCATTTTCTTTTCCTCCAAGAATAATCGTCTTCCAGTAATCTTCTTTGGGAAATATTGCTTTTTCTATTTTAGTGGAGAGGAAGGTGTATGCTTCAATTTTGCCGTTTTTAATAAAAATTTCTTTTTTGACAAAATCATAGCCAGGTTCTGAAGTTAGGAAATGATCAAAGTTTTCTCCGCTGATTTCGTAAATCACACCATATACTGATTCATTTTGACTGGCAATAATGTTGGCCCTTGCCGAACCGTCTTGATTCAAATAGTTGAATCGAAACCCAAAATGTGGTAGAACTCCAACTGCGATTTTCTCAGCTTTAAATTTAAGGCGACTATCCAAAGTAGTTTTATGCATATTACTGGCATAACCGAAGTAGTAAAATTTTTCCATTTCCATAATTAATCATTATTGGTTAAAGTCGCCATCATTATTTTAAGATTCATTAACATTTTAATTGTATTGAGGCATTAAACTATCTGTTGAAGTTTTGGTCTAACCGACATTACCACAGCAAGGAAAACAAGGATACCCGGGAAAATGCTCAAATCCATTTGCTGAATGATTAAAATGATTGAAAACAAAAAAAAACAATACCATGAAAAAGATAATATTGATTGCCACAATTTTCTCTTTGACATTTGCCTCTGCATTTGCCCAAAGAGGACAACAAAGAGAAGATTCTACCCCAGAACAAAGGGCTGAAAGAATAACAGAACGAATGTCTGAACAATTGGAACTGACTGAAAATCAAAAAGAAAAGGTTTACAAGATCAATTTGGAAAATGCCCAAAAAAGGCACGCAGAAATGGAAGCCATGAAGGTGGAAAGGGAGGCCAAACGATCTGAAATGAAAGAATCCATGAAAGCTCAGAATGAGGCGATCGAAGCAGTCCTGACACCTGAACAAAAGGTCAAATGGTCTGAACTTAAAGAATCCAATAAAGGAAGAGGTGAACAAATGCGTAGCCGTCAAAATGAAAGAAGGGCCCCCAACTACAGAAAAGGAGTTAACAGCGGTGGGAAAGGATAGGGTCCTTCAGGAAATAGATAGAAATTCATAGACAAAGGTTGGTTAATTGTGAAAGAAAAAGAGCAGGTCAATGACTTGCTCTTTTTTACTTAGATTGCTAAAAAATATAACAATCACAAACTAAACTTACTTTCACGCTTATTCTTTATCTTAGGCTATTGCTTTCTTTTTTAATCAGTGAGCATTTCTTCCTCTACTTCATAATATCCTTCATCTTTTCTTGGTAAAAAGGAAGTTCCTTGAAGATATTCATCCACCCGTACAGCGGCTTCTCTGCCTTCGGAAATAGCCCAAACCACAAGTGATTGGCCCCTGCGCATGTCTCCTGCAAGAAAAACTTTCTTGTTGGTACTTTGGTATTCTTTGGATTTGGGCAAACTATTTTCCAACATCTGAACCCCAAAAGCTTCCAATAATCCGTTTTTAGCGGGACCGGTATAGCCTATCGCCAGAAATGCCAGATCACAAGCCAAGGTTCTTTGTGTTCCCAGGATTTCGACAAACTGCATTCTGCCATTTTCTTCTTTCCACTCTAGGTCAACTAAAACCAATCCTGTGACTTCTCCCTTTTCATTGCCTATAAATTCTTTGGTCAATATAGAGAAAACCCTGTCCACTCCTTCTTCATGAGAGCTTGAGGTTTTCAATGTCATTGGCCATTCTGGCCAAGGGTTGAGAATAGTTCTTTGTTTTGGAGGCTTTGGCAATAACTCCAATTGGGTAATAGAAGAAGCACCATGTCTATTGGAGGTTCCAATACAATCTGAACCTGTATCCCCACCACCTATAACAATTACATGCTTACCTTCTGCTGAAATGGGATTTTTTTCTAAATCACCACTGACAACTTCATTTTGTTTCCCCAAAAAATCCATTGCAAAATGGACTCCTTTAAGATCTGAACCTTTAATTTTTAGCTCTCGGGGTTGTTGCGCACCTGTTGCCAAAATCACTGCATCAAAGTTTCTGAGAATATTATCCGCTTTGATATTGAAACCAACGTCAGTATTGGTACTGAAGATGACCCCCTCTTTTTCCATCACGGCTACTCTTCTGTCAATCACCCATTTTTCCATTTTGAAGTCCGGGATTCCATAGCGTAACAATCCACCTACTTTGTGGTCTTTCTCAAATACGGTGACCTCATGACCGGCCTGATTGAGCTGATCGGCCGCAGCCAAGCCTGCGGGCCCAGAACCAATAATAGCAACTGTTTTTCCGGTTCTTATTTTTGGAGGTTTTGGTACAACAAAGCCCATTTCGTAGGCTTTCTCGGCAATATTTTTCTCGATAAGTTCAATGGCGACAGGGTCTTTATTGATCCCCAAAACGCAGGAGGCTTCACAGGGGGCCGGACAAATCCTTCCTGTAAATTCAGGAAAATTATTGGTACTCCTTAAAATATTGAAAGCCTCTTCCCATTCATTTCTGTAGACTGCATCGTTGAAATCCGGGATGATATTACCAAGTGGGCAACCTTGGTGACAGAAAGGTATTCCGCAATCCATACATCTTGCCGCTTGTTGGTTGAGTTTTTCTCCCTCAAATGGCTTATATATTTCTTTGTAGTCGTCAATTCTTTCTTCCGGAGTCCTTGTATCAGGTAGCTCCCTTTTAAATAACATAAATCCTTCCTTCGCTCCCATTTTACACTAAAGTTGTTGAATTTTCCAATGCTTTTTTTCTCAATACTTCTTTGAAATCTCTTGGAATGACTTTGATAAATCGATCTCGGTATTCATCCCAATTTTCCAAATATTCCCCTGCCAATTGGCTATTAGTCAAATCTCTGTGGTCCTTTAAATGGTCTTTGATCGTGACAAAATCGTCTTCATTCAAAGGATCTAAATCCACCATTTCTTGATTGATTAAGTAGATGTAGTCTTTCAGGATATAGGCAATTCCCCCGCTCATTCCCGCCGCAAAGTTTCTTCCGATTTCACCCAAGTTGATGACAAGTCCTCCTGTCATATATTCACAGCCATGGTCTCCAATACCTTCCACCACGGCTTTCACACCTGAGTTTCTTACACAAAACCTTTCACCGCCTTTACCATTAATGAAGGCTTGGCCTGAAGTCGCACCATAAAATGCAACATTGCCTATGATGATATTGTCATGTGGAACAAAATTTGAATTTCTGCTTGGGTAAATAATCAATTTTCCACCTGAAAGACCCTTCCCGAAATAGTCGTTTGATTCCCCTTCCAGTTCAAAAGTGACACCTTTGGCGAGAAATCCTCCAAAGGTCTGCCCTGCTGAACCGCTGAACTTAAAATGAATGGTGTCCTCAGGAAGTCCGGGGCTACCATAAATTTTTGAGATTTCATTGGAAAGCATTGCACCAACTGTTCTGTCTGTATTTTTGATCTTAAAACTACCGCTCACGTGATTGGCCTGTTCCAAAGCAGGAATTGCTTCTTTAATCAGTGTCCTGTCTAGGACTTTTTTCAGTTCAAATTCCTGATCGATCTGTTTATGAATTCCAACATGGTCTGGAACCTCTACTTTATGGAATATTGGGCTCAAATCAACCTTGTCCCATTTCCAGTGGTTCATATTTCCGGTTGCCTTAAGTACATCACTCTGTCCCACCATCTCATCAATGCTGTAAAATCCAAGTGAAGCCATGATCTCTCTCAGGTCTTGGGCGAGGAACATAAAGTAATTGACTACATGATCCGGATTTCCGGTAAACAGTTTTCTAAGCTCAGGGTTTTGGGTAGCTATTCCGACTGGACAAGTGTTCAAGTGGCATTTTCTCATCATGATACAGCCTTCCACTACCAATGCTCCTGTAGAAATGCCCCATTCCTCAGCTCCTAATAAAGTTGCGATCGCAATATCCCTACCCGTTCTCAGCTGTCCATCTGTTTGAAGAACTACTCTACTTCTCAGGTTGTTTTTGACCAATGTCTGATGTGCTTCTGAGAGTCCAAGTTCCCAGGGTAATCCAGCGTGCCTAATGGAACTCAGTGGAGACGCTCCTGTACCTCCATCGGCACCTGATATAAGAATGACATCTGATTGTGCTTTTGCTACGCCTGCTGCAACTGTTCCTACCCCCGCTTGGGAGACCAACTTCACATTGATCCTCGCTTTTCTGTTGGCATTTTTTAAATCGTAAATAAGCTGTGCAAGATCTTCTATGGAATAAATATCATGGTGTGGAGGCGGAGAAATCAATCCAACTCCAGGAGTAGAATGTCTTACCCTACCGATCCAATCATCAACTTTATGCCCCGGAAGCTGTCCACCTTCTCCAGGTTTTGCACCTTGCGCCATTTTGATCTGCAATTCCGCTGCATTGGTGAGATAATTACTTGTAACACCGAATCTACCTGAAGCCACCTGCTTGATGGCGGATCGTTCCCAATCACCATTTTCTTTTCTTTCAAAGCGGATTTCATCTTCACCACCTTCACCACTATTGCTTTTAGCTCCGATTCGGTTCATGGCTATGGCCAAAGTACTATGTGCTTCATGAGATATTGATCCAAAGGACATTGCCCCGGTAGCAAATCTTTTCAAAATAGACTCCACCGATTCCACTTCTTCCAATGGAATTGATATTCTTTTTTTGAATTCAAATAAACCCCTTAATGTCAAGGCATCTTTGGTCTGCTCATTGATTTTTTGGGCAAACTTTTTATATAACCCATAGTCATTGAGACGGGTTGATTTTTGTAATAAATGGATGGTTTCAGGGTTGAATAAATGTTTCTCCCCTCTTCTTTTCCATTGATACACACCACCAGTCTCCAAAAGTGGGCTTTCGGTGTTGTAGGCTGCGTGGTGCCTGATCAATACTTCTTCGGCAAGTTCATCGAACGATATTCCGCTGATTCTGCTAACTGTTCCCCTAAAACACCTGTCAATTACTTCAGGTCCTAAACCTATGGCTTCGAAAATTTGTGCACCTTGATAAGACTGTAGTGTACTGATTCCCATTTTGGACAATACCTTCAACAAGCCTTTACCTATGGCTGCCTGATAGTTTTGGAATAATTGTTTTTGACTCAATTCTTTACCGAATGCTCCTTTTTCGTTGAGGTGCAATAGGGACTCCAAAGCCAAATAAGGATTTATAGCAGATGCACCATATCCAATAACTGTGGCAAAATGGTGTGTTTCACGGATATCACCTGCTTCAACAACCAAACCTGCCCTGGTTCTCAATTTTTTATTGACCAAATGATGATGTACTGCACCAATTGCCAAGAGTGTTGGAATCGGGGCTTTTGATTCAGAGCTTTTTCTGTCTGAGATAATGATTACATTTTTCCCGGCATAAATTGCCCCTTCTGCTTCCCTGCATAATAGATTCAGGGAATCAAGCAAACTTCCGGGTTTATGATTTGCTTCGAAATGAGCATAAAGCGTCACAGACCTATACCCTTCATCCTCCAGATTTTTTATTTTTTCCAGATCATGGTTCAGCAATACCGGTTGGGAAATATGGATCTGTCTGGAATGTCTGGGACTTTCCGCCAAAATGTTATGACTTTCCCCAATTCTTGTAAATAAAGACATCACAAGTCTTTCCCTGATAGGATCTATCGGTGGATTACTTACCTGGGCAAAAAGCTGTTTGAAGTAATTTGAAATGTGCTGGCTTTGCTTGGACAGTACGGCCAAAGGTGTATCCGCTCCCATTGAACCGATTGCTTCATACCCGGATTCTCCCATTGGAGATAGCACCACCTTAATTTCTTCGGAAGTGTATCCAAATATTGTTTGTCTCTGCTTTATTGATTCAGTTGTATAAGGGTTTTCCAGCTTTTCTGGATCAGGCATGAGACGGAGTTTTAATCTTTCCTCTCTTACCCATTTATCATATGGCTTGTTGTCACAGATGGAGGCTTTGATTTCATCATCAAAAAAGATTTTTCCCTTTTCTAGATCGGCCAATAACATCCTACCAGGACTTATTCGACCTTTTTCTGTAATAGTTGATTCCCGGATAGGTAAAGCTCCGGCTTCAGACGAAAGGATCAATCTGTCGTCATTTGTAATAAAATAGCGAAGCGGTCTTAAACCGTTTCTGTCCAAAGTTGCTCCTAAGGATTTGCCATCTGTAAATAATAGAGCGGCAGGCCCATCCCAAGCTTCCATCAATGATGCATGAAACTTATAGAATGCTTTCCTGTCCTTATCCATCATTTGATTGTCCTGCCATGCCTCAGGAACCATCATCATCATTACATGTGGTAAAGTTCTTCCGCTTAATGTCAGCAGTTCTACCATGGCATCGAGATTGGCTGAATCCGAATTATGCTTATTGGTAATCGGCATCAATTTCGCCAATTCTTCATCCGAAAAATGAACTGACCTCATCAAAGACTCTTTTGATTTCATTTTATTGAGGTTGCCTCTAATAGTATTGATTTCACCGTTGTGTGAAAGGTATCTGAATGGCTGTGCCAATCTCCAGTTGGGAAAGGTATTGGTAGAAAATCTGGAATGGACAATGGCGAGTCCAGAGGTGATTTTATTGTTTTGCAAATCTTTATAAAATGGCAAAACCTGATCAGTTCTTAATTGTCCCTTATATATTAAGGTAAAAGCTGAAAAACTGGCAAAGTAAAAGGAGGAATTTACACCAGACACATTTCCATTGAGGGTCCTGGAAGCATAATTTCTCAGTACATATAGTTTTCGTTCAAGCTCGATTTCCTTCAATCCATCTTGATGGCTAACAAAAACCATTTCAATATTTGGCATGACATCGAGTGCCCCTGAACCGGGAACTGTTTCGTCTACAGGAACATCCCTATACCCCAATAGATTAAAACCGGATTCAGCTATGATTTTATTAAGAAGCGCTTTTGATTTTTTATAAAGCTGTTTGTTCTTAGGAAAGAAAGTCATTCCAACGCCATAACTACCTTCCTCTGGAATTTGAAATCCAGCTCTTGAGGTTACCTCTTTTAGAAAGGGATGCGGAATCTGTATCAGGATTCCTGCCCCATCTCCTGTTTTCGGATCGCTGCCACGGCCTCCTCGATGCTCCATATTGCCCAACATAAAGAGTGCATCGCTGATGGTCTCATGACTTTTATTGCCTTTCACATTCACAACAGCCCCAATCCCACAGGAATCGTGTTCGAAAGTATCACGATAAAGTCCTTGATTTATCATCATTTGATTTAATAGGTTTATTAATTTGAGTTGCAAAAATTACAAAAAATTTTCTTTTTATTAAAATAGATGCAATGAAAGTGGCTTTGTAATAAATAGTTTATATATAATCGAACACTATTTTATGTTTATCAAAAAATTAAATTTGGTTTATTTTTAAAGTTATTTCTCATAAAAATATGTTGATTGCAAAAAAACTGGTTCTCAATTAAACCCTTTATCAGAATTTTTACATTAATTTTAAAAAATAGGGTATTGAACAAAAAACTTAAAAAAAATTCAAATTATTATATTGCTTTTGAGGATTAAAATCAACCTGAAATGTTGTCTTTGTTAACTAAAATATATTATTCTATGGTTATCCGCTTCTTTGCGAGTAACCCAATATTCTATAACAAACAGGTCGGAAGTCCGAAGTCCGAAGTACTGGACATTTCAGTTTCCTACCGAGAGGTATATTAAATTATCATTTACTGGCATCATTGTGTACTTACATGTATTATTCTGTATAATTTGAATAATATTATAGGATACTTAAAAATATTTAATCTAGGTTATGGCCTTCCATCTCTTTGTCATCGGATTTTAGATGAACCTTTATCTTTTTGATTCTTTTGGTATCTACTGCCAAAATCGTGAATTCGAACAACTCAAAATATATCTTCGTACCATTCTTGGGCAAATTGGAATTAAGTTCAAGCAATAGACCCCCAAGAGATTCACTTTCCCCTTTGACCTCATCAAAAATTTGGGGGTCAAGATCCAGTTTTTTGCTAAAATCATTAAGGGAGATTTTTCCTTCAAATATATAGGTGTTCGGGTCAAGTTCTTTAAAGTAAAAATCCTCTTCATCGTCAAATTCATCATTGATTTCTCCAATGATTTCCTCTATGAGATCCTCCAAAGTGACAAGTCCGGAAGTGCCACCATATTCATCCACCACAATGGCCATATGGACGCGTTTTTTTTGAAAATCTTTGAGCAATGTGTCCACTTTTTTGTTTTCGGGTACAAAAAAACCTTTTCTGATAAGGTTTGACCATTCAAAATCTTCATCTTTTTCTACATGTGGCAAGAGGTCTTTGATGTACAGTATGCCTTCGATGCTATCAATAGTTTCTCTGAAGACCGGAATCCTTGAATAGCCGCTTTTATTGATTTTATCCATCAGTTCATGGAAATCAGTTTCAATCTCCACAGCAGTGATATCCATTCTTGATTGCATCACCTGTTTCACCGATAGGGTCCCAAAATTTACAATTCCTTTAAGTATATCTTTCTCTTCTTCCGAAGTATCTTCCCCTGTGATTTCCAAAGCTTGATTTAGTTCATCTACAGAAAGGGAATAACCTTTTTTCTCAATTCTTTTTTCTATGAAATTGCTCATAGACATCAGGAAAACAGTAATGGGTTTGAGTATGAAAGAAAAGAAATATATAGAAGGAGCCATCATTAATGAAAATTCAACTTTTGCTTTGGTGGCGTAAACCTTTGGTACTATTTCACCAAAGAAAACTATGGCAAAAGTTACACCTATCGTTTGAACCAAAATAATAACGATACCTGTGGCGCCAGATCCAAATATATTCCATGTTAGGAATGTGGTTAGTGTTACAATCCCAATGTTGATCATGTTGTTGAGGATGAGAACTGTACTTAATAGATTTTTAGGTGACTCTACCAGTTCAATGGCTTTGGTTGCTCTTTTATCGGATTTTTCATCCATGGAGGAGATATCATCTGAATTCAATGAAAAAAATGCTACTTCCGAACCAGAAACCAAACCTGAAGAAATCAACAACAGGATAAAAATAACTGCATTTATCAAGAGATAGCTGGCTGAAACAGGAATGGTTTCAGCCAGCAATAAAAGACTCGGGTATGGGTCGTCCATTAATTTATTAACAAGATTATTGCAAAATTAATAAATTCTGGCTCAAATCTTCAACTATTTGAATCAGAAGGGTAAATCATCATCCTCTACGGATGCTTCTGTTTCCTGAGGTGCGGAACTTGAAGAAGTGCTATTGGAATAATTACCACCATTTCCAGATGGAGAACTTCCATCAGGTTTTCCTCCCAGCATTGTAAAGCTGAGTACCCTGATCTTGATTCTCTTCCTATTATTACCCTGCTCATCCTGCCAAGAATCAGATTTGATTTTGCCTTCGACATAGAGTTGCATTCCCTTCTTAAGATATTGCTCGGCAATCTTTGCCTGACCATCCCAAAGCTCAAGGTCGTGCCATTCTGTATTTTCGACACGGTTACCTGTCTTGTCTTTGTAGGCTTCGGTAGTTGCCAATCTTAGATTAGCGACAACTTTATCCCCTTCCAAATGCTTAACTTCGGGGTCTGCCCCCAAATTGCCCAATAAAATTACTTTGTTTACTCCGGCCATAATTGTGTTTGTTTAAAGGTTTAACAAAAAGTTACTTTATAAATTTAATGATTATTTTTCATCGTTCAAAAACCTGGAAATCAATTTAGGTTTTGCAAGATTTTCAAAATTTTCTTCACTGATCAATTGAAAGCCATATTTATCAGCCCAATTTTTCAGTTCCTGACGGAAATTTTCATTTATGTTGAACCTTACAAAGTTTGCAAAAATTCTTTGATGGGTAAGGATATGTTTATATGTATTTTCAGAATTACAGACAATATTTGTCACAAAATCTTTCAGTTCATTGGTAAAATGGATATCCTCGGGATCCGAATAGAATTTTTTATCGGATTCTTCTAAGGGAAAATCATATAGATCTTGCCAGATATCACCTTCTCCTCTTTTTTTAATGATCAACTCATTGCCACATATTATATAGGAGTACCTAAAATGCCTTTCTTTGATTTTAAGTTTATTGATTTTTACTGGTAATTTTTCGACCATTTGATTATTTTGTGCGAAACAACCTGTTTTTAAAGGACAATTTTCACAATCTGGATTTTTGGGGCCACATTGTAAAGCGCCAAACTCCATGATGGCTTGATTATATTCCCCCGGGTTTTCTTTTGGTATGAGTTTATTGGCCAGAGTTTCAAATTCTTTTTTTCCGGAGCTACTTGCAATATCTGTGGCTATTCCGAAGTACCTGCTTAAAACCCGGAAAACATTTCCGTCGACGACGGCAACCTTTTCATCATAGGCAAATGAGGCAATTGCCGCAGCGGTATAGCTACCAACACCTTTCAACTCCAACAAACCTTCGTAATGATTTGGAAATTCACCTTGATAACGCTCCATAATATCTTTGGCACATTGGTGAAGGTTTCTTGCCCGACTATAATATCCCAATCCCTGCCAAAGGCGCATGACCTCTTCAGTAGGTGCTTTTGCCAAATCATTAACATTTGGATAATTTTTCAGAAAATTTTCAAAATAGGGGAGCCCTTGGGCGACTCTTGTTTGCTGTAAAATAATTTCAGATAACCAAATGATATATGGGTCTTGGGTGTTTCGCCAAGGTAAATCCCTTTTATTATGAGGGTACCACTCTAATAATCTATGGACAAAAGCTTTATAATTCAAATTGATAACTATTAATGTATTAAGGCAATGTTAAACAATTCAATCTAATTTTGAACATTTTGTTTTTATATTGAAATGGTTCCTTTAAATTTGCAGTCCCAAAAACAGTTGGTTAATAGGTCGTTAAGCTTATTAGGTAATAATTTAAATTCATCAAACAGTGACTAAAGCAGAAGTAATCACCAAAATTTCAGACAAAACTGGAATTCAGAAAGACGATGTGACTCAAACAATTGAGGCATTCTTCAAAGTAGTAAAAGATTCCATGGCAGAGGGGGATAACATTTACGTAAGAGGTTTCGGAAGTTTCATCAACAAGAAGAGAGCCACGAAAATCGCCCGTAACATCTCGAAAAACACAGCCAGTGTAATCGAAGAGCATTCTGTTCCAGCATTCAAACCTTCAAAAGTGTTTGTTGAGAAAATCAAGAACAGTAAAAAAATCAAAGAACTTGCTCCCCAGGATTAATCCTGAGACCAGTTTATCCTTATGAAAAGATCCCAGATCATAGTTTCAGTCCTTGGGATAGCGTGTATCATTGTTTTATTTTCCCTGCCAAGATTTATTGTAGACAATGATGAAGGAAATGCTGTAATCAGCGAAGGTGAAAACAGGCAAAATGATAATGTGGAAGAAATCCATGACGCTCCTTTGGGATTTGAAGAAAGAAACAGCATAAATATGTTGTCTTCTGATTTGGAGAAAACAGAAAATAAGGAAAAATACGCATCTTTGGCAGAGGAAATAGCATCTTTGTATACCAAAGCGGGAAAATTTGACAGTGCGGCTTTTTTCTTGGAAAAAGCCGCTGTCAAAACCGGAACAGTTGAAAGTTGGGAAAAAGCAGGATCTGCTTACTACGAAGCTTACAGCTTTGCCATAGATGAACAAAAGGTAGCTTTGATGGCAGAAAAGTCAAGAACCTATCTCAATAAAGTTTTGGAAAAAGATCCAAAAAGGCTAGACTTGAAAACTAAAGTAGCGATGACTTATGTTTCCTCTTCCAGCCCAATGCAGGGTATCACTATGCTGAGGGAAGTGTTGGAAGAAGACCCAACCAATGAAGATGGTCTATACAATATGGGAGTCTTGTCCATGCAGTCAGGTCAATATAAAAGGGCAGCTGAACGCTTTGAGGAGCTAATACGTTACCATCCTGACAATATCCAAGGTCAATTTTATCTTGGAGTGAGTTATTTCGAGACAAAACAAAATAATAAAGCCAAAAAGCAGTTTCAGCTGGTACAGAACATGACCTCAGACCAAATGGTCTTGGCAAGTGTGGAAAGCTACCTGGGAAGGCTATAAATAATTGTTCCACTATAAATCTTTAAAACTATGCCTTGCGGTAAGAAAAGAAAAAGACATAAGATCTCCACGCACAAGCGTAAGAAGAGACTTAGAAAAAACAGACATAAGAAGAAGTAATACACTTCTTCTTTTTGAGTTTTTAAAGTAAACGTTCATTAACATATAAAACCAGACACGATTGAGCACAGAATTATTAATTGATTCTGCTCCAACCGGTAGTCGTATAGCCCTTCTCAAAGATAAAAACCTGGTCGAAATCCACTCAGAAGGTGGAGAAAACCAGTTTAAGGTCGGAGATATTTATTTGGGTACTGTTCGTAAAATTGTCAATGGGCTGAATGCAGCTTTCATTGATGTAGGTTATGAAAAGGATGCATTCCTGCATTATCAGGGTTTGGGTCCTCAGATCAACAGCCTCAATAAGTTTACAAAACTGGTACGCAACAATAACTATCCTAACCTCAACCTTAAGGGTTTTGAGAAAGAGCCTGATATAGAAAAGCTTGGGAAGATTTCCAATGTCCTTTCTAAAAACAATCAGGTGTTGGTGCAGGTGGTCAAAGAACCCATCTCTACCAAGGGCCCAAGATTATCGTGTGAGCTCTCCATTGCCGGTCGATACATAGTCTTAGTACCTTTTTCTGACACTGTCAACGTATCCAAAAAGATACGCAGTGCGGACGAGAGAAAAAGACTGGTCCGCTTAATCACTTCTATCAAGCCAGCCAATTTTGGTGTAATCATCAGAACAGTAGCAGAAGGTCAGTCAGTCACAGAACTTGACAAAGACTTGAGAAACCTTTATACTACCTGGGAAGATGGCATGAAAAAACTGGCCAAAGCCAAAGGCCGCGACAAGGTAATCGGAGAAATGAGCATGGCTTCCTCTATCATTAGAGACCTGCTCAACGAATCATTCGATGCAATCACCGTAGAGGATGAATTGATCTATGATCAAATCAGGTCTTACATCAGATCTATTGCCCCTGAAAAGGAAAAAATTGTTAAGCTTTACAACGGAAAAGCGAAGCTCTTTGAAAATTTTGGAATAGAGAAG